>NZ_CP060704.1:320000-640000 GCF_014353015.1 Chitinimonas koreensis | reverse complement strand
TGCGGTGACCTTGTGGGCGCGCGACGAGGCACAGGCGAAGGCGATGGCCGAGCAGCGCGAGAACGCGCGCTACCTGGCCGGCCTGCGTTTCCCCGATGGCCTCGCGGTCACCGCCGACCTGGCCGCCGCGACCGCGGAGGCCGAGCTGATCCTGGTGGTGACACCGACCGCGGGCCTGCGGCCCAGCCTGCGAGCGCTGAGCCAGCTCGGTCGGCGGGCGCCGGTGCTGTGGGCCTGCAAGGGCCTCGAGGCCGATACCCTGCTGCCGGCCCACGAAGTGGCGGCCGCCGAACTGCCCGCCGAGGTGCAGCGCGGCATCCTGACCGGGCCGAGCTTCGCCTTCGAAGTCGCCTCCGGTCTGCCGGCGGCGCTGACCCTGGCGGCCGAGGACGAGGCGTTCGCCCAGTCGATGGCGGCGGCGCTGCATTCGTCGCGGCTGCGCGTCTATTCGAGCACCGACGTGATCGGCGCCGAGATCGGCGGCGCGGTGAAGAACATCATGGCCATCGCCGCCGGGGTGGCCGACGGCCTCAAGCTGGGCCACAACGCGCGCGCGGCGCTGATCACGCGCGGGCTGGCCGAGATCACCCGCTTCGGCATCGCGCTCGGCGCTCATCCCGAGACCCTGATGGGGCTGTCGGGCCTGGGCGACCTGATCCTGACCTGCACCGGCGACCTGTCGCGCAACCGCAAGGTCGGCCTGCTGCTGGCGCAGGGCAAGCCGCTGGCCGAGATCATCGAGAACCTGGGCCACGTCGCCGAGGGCGTGAACACCGCGCGCGCGGTGCAGGCGCAGGCGGCGCGCTTCAGCGTCGACATGCCGATCACCGAGGCGGTGTGCGACATGCTGTTCGAAGGCCTGCCGGCGGCCGAGGCGATCGCCGGCCTGATGGGACGCGGGTCGAAGCAGGAAGCAGCCTGAGTTTCGGCGTTCCGCTACTCGGACATGAATAAGGCAGCCCGGCGGGCTGCCTTTTTCTTCGCCTGCCCTGAGCGGAACGCTAGAGCCGGTCGAGGAAGGCGCGCTGTGCCGCGACGAAGGCGTCCTCGTGCGAGATGAACGGCGCGTGGCCGGCACCGGCATGCAGCACCAGCTCGCCGCCGGTCGCCGCGGCCAGCCAGCGGCCCGCCTCCGGCGGGGTCATGCGGTCGCGGTCGCCGTATTGCAGCAGCACCGGGCAGCCGATGGCGGGCACCTCGCCGCGCAGATCGGCCTCGCGCAGCAGATCGAGCCCGGCCATCAGCGCCGCCGGCCCCGGCGCCGGCCGGCTGGCCAGCGCGTCCTTGAGCGCGCGCAGCACGCTGCGGCCGTCGCGGCTGCCCATCACCTGCAGGCCGAGGAACATGTCGATGGTGGCCGCGTAATCGTCGGCCAGGCTATGGGCGAAGGCGGCCAGGGTGTCCGGCGGCGTGGCGTGCAGCCAGTCCGCCCGCTGCATGAAGCAGGGCGAGGAAGCGCACAGCGTGAGCGAACGCAGCTGGTCGGGCCGGCGCAGCGCCCATTGCGCGCCGACCGCGCCGCCGAGCGACCAGCCGATCACGTGGACCGGCAGCGGGAAGGCCGCGTCGAGCGCGTCGGCCAGCGACTCCAGCGTATAGGGCTGCAGCATCGCGCTGTCGCCGCAGCCGGGCAGATCGACGATATGCACGCAGTAGCGCTCGGCCAGCCGCTCGGCGGTGCGCTGCCAGACCGCGCCGTGGATGCCCCAGCCGTGGATCAGCACCACGTCGTCGCCGTGGCCCAGGGTTTCGAGGTAGAGACTCATTGCAGTTCCAGCAGGGTGGCGACCAGGCGGTCGATCTCGGCATCGGCGTGCAGCGCCGACAGGGTGACGCGCAGCCGCGCGGTGGCGACGGTCGGCGGGCGGATGGCCGCGACCCACAGGCCGCGTTCGAACAATGCCTGCGACAAGGCCAGCGCCTGGCCGGCATCGTCCAGCAGGATGGGCTGGATCGGCGTCTGCGACGGCGCCAGCCGGTAGCGGCTGCCGGCCAGGCCGGCGCGCAGCCGCTCGACGTGCTGCGCCAGCCGCTCGCGCCGCCACGGCTCGTGCTCGATCGCGTCGAGCGCGGCCAGCGTCGCCGCCGCGATCGCAGCCGGTGCGGCGGTGGTGTAGATCGCGGTGCCGGCCTTGTTGAGCAGCCAGTCGATCACCGCCGCCTCGGCCGCCACCAGCGCGCCGGCGCTGCCGGCCGCCTTGCCCAGCGTGGCGAGGTAGATCAGCCGCGGCGAGGCGATGCCCGCGTGCGCCGCGCTGCCGCGGCCCTCGCCCAGCACGCCGAAGCCGTGGGCGTCGTCGAGATAGAGCCAGGCGTCGTAGCGCTCGGCCAATGCCAGCAGCTCGGCCACCGGCGCCAGGTCGCCATCCATGCTGTAGACCGCGTCGATCGCGATCAGCTTGCGGCGTGCCGTACTGGCGGCGAGCCGGCGTTCGAGCGCGGCGAGGTCGTTGTGGCCGAAGCGCTCGAAGTCGGCACGGCTGAGCTGGCAGGCATCGTTGAGCGAGGCGTGGTTGAGCTTGTCGGCGAACACCGCGTCGCCGCGGCCGACCAGCGCGGTGACGACGCCGAGATTGGCCATGTAGCCGGTGGAGAACAGCAGGGCCGCCGGCCGGCCGACGAAGGCGGCGAAGCGATCCTCGAGCGCCTGGTGCGGCGACTGGTGGCCGCAAACCAGGTGGGAGGCGCCGCTGCCGACGCCGTAGCGGTCGATGGCGGCCACCGCGGCGGCCTTGAGGCGCGGATCGGCGGCCAGGCCCAGGTAGTCGTTGCCGCAGAAATTGAGATAAGGGCGGCCGTCGACCTCGACATGCGGCCCCTGCGGCGAATCGACCACCCGGCGGCGGCGGCGCAGTTGCCGGTCGTCGAGTTCGGCCAAGCCGTGTTCGAGTTCGGCGAGAAGGGAGAAGTCGGTCTGCATGGCCGGCATTCTAGCCGGCCCGCCGGTACGGGCGTCGGTGTGCACGCAGAAGGGTTCTGCTATCGTGCGCGGCTGTCCGCACTAGAGATCGTTGCCATGCAAGCCATTCCGACCGCCATTCCCGACGTCGTCATCCTCGAGCCCAAGGTCTGGGGCGACGCGCGCGGCTTCTTCTACGAGAGCTTCAACGCACGGCTGTTCCGCGAGCTGACCGGCGCCGAGGTCGAGTTCGTGCAGGACAACCATTCGAAATCGGCGCGCGGCGTGCTGCGCGGCCTGCACTATCAGATCCAGCAGCCGCAGGGCAAGCTGGTGCGGGTGGCGGCCGGCGAAGTGCTCGACGTCGCGGTCGACCTGCGCAAGTCCTCGCCGACCTTCGGCCGCTGGGTGAGCGTGCGGCTGTCCGCCGAGAACCGGCGCCAGCTGTGGGTGCCGGCCGGCTTCGCGCACGGCTTCGTGGTGCTCAGCGAGACGGCCGAATTCCTCTACAAGACCACCGACTACTACGCGCCCGAGCATGAGCGCTGCGTCGCCTGGAACGATCCGACGCTGGCGATCGACTGGGAATTCGACGGCGTGCCGCAGCTGTCGGGCAAGGATCAGCAGGGCAAGGCGCTGGGCGAGGCGGATGTGTTCGCCTGAGCTTTATCGGCAACAGCAGCCTGTAGGAGCGGCTTCAGCCGCGAATGGGGCTTGGTGGGTCATCGACCGGTTCGCGGCTAAAGCCGCGCCTACATGACATCAACACCGTAAGCCGGCTCTGCCGCCGAAATGCCGAAGGCCGCCCATCAGGCGGCCTTCGGCATTCCTGCAGCCGCGGCTCAATCCTCCCCGGCTACCGTCGCCGCCGCCAGCCGCGTCACCGCCGGCAGCGAGGGCGGCGTGGCGCCGGCGGCGAGACAGGCGGCGGCGCCGGCGGCCACCGCGAACCGCAGGTGTTCGGCCGGTGCCGCATCGGGCCGGCGCATCAGGCTGTAGATCAGCCCGCCGATGCTGGCGTCGCCGGCGCCGACGGTGTCGACCACTTCGATCGCCGGCGGTCGGCACGACCAGCAATGGCGGTCGAGGTGAAAGCTGGCGCCCTCGGCGCCGCGGGTATAGAGCACGCTGGCCGACGGGTTCCAGCCGCGCAGCGTGGCCAGCCCGGCCTCGGTGTCGTCGTGGCGGAACAGGCCGCACAGGTCCTCGTCCGACACTTTGATCACGTCGGCCAGTTGCGCCATGCGGCGGAAGGTGGCGTCGTAGCGCGCATCCATGCAGGCGCGGAAATTCGGATCGTAGCTGATGCGCACGCCGGCCGCGCGCAGCTCGGTCGCCAGCTCGACCAGCCGGCCGGCCAGCGGCTCGCGGGCCAGGCTGATGCCGCCGAAATGAGCCCAGCGCGCCGCCTGCTGCCAGCCCAGCGGCAGCGTCGCCGGATCGAAATGCAGGTCGGCCGAATCGTCGCCGACGAAGAAATAGCGCGGCGGCCGCGTCTGGTGCACCACCGCCAGCAGCGGCGAACGGTCGTGGCGCTGCATGAAGCGCGGATCGAGCCCGGCTTCGCCGTTGGCGGCCCACAGCGCATCGCCGAAGCAGTCGCGGCTCACCGCGCCGGCGAAGGCGCTCGGCACACCGAGCCGGGCCAGCACGCGCGCGACGTTCCAGGTCGCGCCGCCGACCAGGCTGCGCCAGCTGTCGTCGCCGCTGCGGATCAGGTCGGTCAGCGCCTCGCCGAGGGAGACGAATTCTGGCAGCGCCGCCGGTTCGGCCGGACGGACCATCCGCTCCGGCGCCGGGATGGGATCGATCAGCATTGCGCGCTACTCCTTCACCACGTTGAGCACTTCGTAGCAGGCGCCCATGGTGTGGTAGTCGGTCTTGCCGGCCGGGCTCTTCTCATCGGTCAGCTTCTGGTTCTGCGGGCCGAGGATGCGGTACCAGGCGCCGTGGCGGTGGTCGACGAAATGGACCCAGCTGTAGTCCCACAGCTGCTCGTACCAGCCCCAGTACTGCTCGTCGCCGGTGCGCGCCGCCAACAGGGCGGCGGCGGCCAGGCTCTCGGCCTGCACCCAGAAATACTTGTCGCCGTCGCAGATGCTGGCATCGGGCGCGAAGCCGTAGTGCAGGCCGCCGTGCTCGACGTCCCATGCATGCTCGACCGCCGCCGCGAACAGCGCCTCGGCGCGCGGCAGCAGCCAAGGCTGCGGCCGGTGCCGCTCGAGGATCAGCAAGAGCTTGGACCATTCGGCGAGATGGCCGGGCTGGAAGCCCCAGGGCCGGAAGATATTGGTCTTGTCGTCGCGGTTGTAGTCCGGATCGAGCGACCAGTCGGCGTGGTAGTGCTCCCACACCAGCCCGCCGGCCAGTGCCGCCTGCCGCTCGGTGACGTTGCGCGCCAGCGTCTCGGCCCGGTCGAGGTAGCGCGCCTCGCCGGTCGCCTCGAAGGCGGCCAGCATCGCCTCGCAGGCGTGCATATTGGCGTTCTGGCCGCGATAGGGGCCGACCTTCCAGTCGGCGTCGGCCTCGTCGGCATAGAGGCCATGGGCCGGCTCCCAGAAGCGCGCTTCCATCAGCGCCCAGGTCTCGTCCAGCCAGCCGCGCGCTTCCTCGATGCCGGCCATCAGGCCGTGGGCGTAGGCCAGCAGCACGAAGGCCAGGCCGTAGCAGTGGTTGGTGGCGTCCTCGACCGTGGCGCGGCCGTCCTGCCAGCGCAGTTGCCAGGCATAGCCGCCGCGGACCGGATCGCGATGCGCCTCGCGCAGGAAGCGCAGGCCGTGGCGGGCGGCCTCGAGGCTGGCCGGCTCGCCGAATTGGCGCCAGGCCATGGCGTAGACGAAGACGAAGCGCGTGCTGCTGACCAGGTGGCGCGTGTGCGCGTCGTAGATGCGGCCGTCGTCCTTGAAGAAATGGAAGAAACCGCCGCTCGGATCGAGCGCGCGCGGCGTGTAGAAGGCCAGCGAGTGGCGGATGTGGTCGAGCAGGAAGGCTCGGCTGCGGAAATCGGGATGGGCCATGGCTTGGGAGGTTCCGTGTCGGGTTGGCCAGCCCGTGATGGCTTTGTTCTATGCGGGCCGGACCATTGTAAGCACGGCGTAAGCAATACGCGAATCGACCCGTTTTGCATTGCAGCAAAGGCCGATCGCGGCATTGCGCCGCAACCGGCCCGGCCGGCGCCTAGCCGCCGATCGCGCTCACCTGCTTCTGCAGATCGGTGTAGCCGTAGGGCAGGTACTTCCTGTAGATCCGGTCCATCGTGCCGTCCTTGATCATGTCGCGCAGCGCGGCACCGTGCTTTTCGGCGAGATCCTTGTCCTTGCCGGCGAAGTTGAGGAACAGATCCTGCGAGCTCAGCGCCGGCTTGAGCATCTTCACCTCGAAGCCGAGCTTCTTGGACATCGCCATCGCGGTGAAGGTATCGGTCAGCAGATAGTCGTAGCGCTTGCCCTTGAGCTTGTCCATCGACTGCTCGTCGTTGGTCGCCTCGTCGCGGCGCCAGCCGGTGAACTTCTCGACCTTCTCGGAATATTCGTAGCCGCGCACGGTGCCGACCGTCTTGCCCTTCATCGCTTCCCACGAGAAGGTGTCGCCGGGGAAATCCTTGCGCACGAAGATCGCGGTCGGATAGAAGGCGTTCGGCACCGGCCCGACGATCAGGCCTGCGGCCGGGTCGGCCGAGCCGTCCATGAGCGCGGTGTATTCCCCCTTGGCCACGCTGCTCTTGCAGCGCTCCCACGGCACGTTGCGGAACTCGACCTCGCTGCCGATCCGCTTGAACGCCTCGGTATGCACCTCGACCGTCACGCCGCGATCGAAACCGCCGCCGCCGGGAATGGTGAACGGCACCCACTCCACGCCGCACACCACGTACTTGGCCGCCTGCAGCGGCATCGACAGGGCGAGCAGCAGGGCGCAGGGAAAAGCGATGGCTTTCATGCAGGGACTCCCGGGTTGGGTGAGCGAAAGAGCCGCGCAGGAACGACGGCCGCAGCTATCTTCATAGCCCCGCCACCGGGCAAGAACAATGGATCGGCCGCCATAAATATAAAAATGGACCGACGGTCAGAAGAGGTCGGCCCTCACGGCAACAAGGGCCTGCTTTTGCCCTGCACCACGAGCGCACGAGACTGGCCATGCAGCGACGGCGACGGCAAGGGCAACAGCAACAGCAACGTCAATAGCGACAACGACAGGCTGAACGACTCGCTGACGAGCGTCAGCGAGGCTCCCTCGCGGCGGCGAGGGCGGGGGAGTCGGGTTGAATCAGGGCAGCGCCGACGCTGGTCGAGCCCCGCAAATGATTAGCGCCCGGCTCTGCCGGGCGCCCGCACTGCAGCCCATTCACCCGCAGACGCTAATCAGCCCGGCGCTCCAGCAGATAACCGAGGCCGCGCACGGCCCGCACGCCCACGCCGGCCGGCTCGATCTTCTTGCGCAGCCGGTGCACGTAGACCTCGATCGCGTTCACGCCGAGCTCGTCGCCGCCGAGTTCGGCCGCGATCTGCTCCTTGGTCACCACCTTGTCCGGATTGCTCAGCAGCACGTCGAGCACCGACAGCTCGCGCGCCGACAGGTCGAGCGGCGCATCGTCGGCCCAGGCGCGCTGACCGGCGCGGTCGAGCCGCAGGCGGCCGAAGCGCGCCTCGTCGCGCGGCGCGTCGGCCGCCCGGCTGCGCCGCAGCAAGGCACGCAGGCGCGCCTCGAGCTCGACGAATTCGAACGGCTTGGCGAGGTAGTCGTCGGCGCCGGCGTCGAGCCCGGCGACGCGGTCGTCGACGCCGTCGAGCGCGGTCAACAGCAGGATCGGCAGCGTCGGCTTCTGCGCGCGCACGTGGCGCAGCACGCTCAGGCCATCCTGGCCCGGCAGGCCGATGTCCAGCACCACCGCATCGAAATCGGCTGCCAGCAGCCGGCTTTCGGCCACCAGGCCGTCGGCGGCGTGCTCGGTGTCGAAGCCCAGCCGCGACAGGCTGGTCAGCAGGGCATCGGCCAGCACAGCATCGTCTTCGGCGAGAAACAGTTTCATGGCACAGCCTTTCCTTCATCCACGCCGACCAGCGGACGGGTCATATAGTGTTCGTCCTGCAACCGGCCATCGACGCACATCGCGTCGCGCTCGGTGCCCCATGTCTCGAAGCCCAGCGCGCGGTACAGCGCCAGCGCGGCCGCGTTCTCCGCGTGCACGCCGAGGTGCACCTGGCGCAGCCCCGGCATCGCCCGGCCGGCCTCCAGCGCCGCCAGCACCAGGGCCCGGCCGATGCCGCGGCCGCGCCATTGCGGCGCCACGTACATGCCCCACAGGCAGGCCTTGTGGCGCAGCTTGCGCATCGGCTCGCGCGCCAGGCCGACGATGCCGGCCAGCCGGCCATCGACGAAGGCGCCCAGCACGCAGTGCTCGGCGGTCCGCTCCAAGCGGGCGGCCACTTGGTCCAGGGGCAGCCCGCACTCCTCCTCGTGGCTCGAGGCGAAGGCGCCGGGCGCCTCGTGCAGACCGGCCAGCCGCAGGGCCTGGAAGTCCGGCGCATCGGCGGCGGTGAGGAAGCGGATCATCGGCGAGCGGGCCCGGGCAAAAGACAGTGGCGGATTCTATGCCTTAAAGTGCGATCGCCGCAGCGCGCAAGGCTCCGCACCGCGGCCGGCGTTGCATCCCGGCCCACGGCGGCCGTCGGAGGTTGACGGCCGGCCGGTTCGCGGCCCCGTGCGCGCATCCTGGCCGCCATCTACGGGCGGCCCCTCTGCGTACCGGCTCGCCGGAGAAAGACCGACATGGCTTGGTTGGGCATCTTCATCGGATTGATCTGCGGCGCGGCCTTGTGGCGCCACGACGGCGGCTGGCTGATCGGCGCGCTGCTGGGCTGGCTGGTCGGCCGCGACCTGGAGCGCAGCAAGCAGCTGCGCGAGCTGATGCGGCGGAGCGAACAGCCGGCGCGAACCGATCCCGCGCAAGTCGCCGGCCGGATGGCCGCGGCCGTTCGGCCCGAGCCGCCGAGTCAGGCGGACGCCGGACACGAGGCCGCGCCGCCCGCGGCGATCTCCACCGCCATTCCCGTCGAACCGCCAGCCACCGATCCGGCTCCAGCGCTGCCCGAGCCGGAGCCCGCAACCCCGGGCCAACCGGCCATCGTCGTCCCGGCACCGGCTCCCGCGACCGCGGCCCCTGCCCCGGCGCCGAACCCAACCGACCTGGCCGACCGCCTGCCGCGCTGGCTGGTGGCCGGCAACCCGGCCGTGAAGATCGGCGTGCTGCTGGTGCTGATGGGCGCCGCCTTCCTGCTCAAGTACGCGGCGCAGTACGTGCGCTTCCCGCTCGAGCTGCGCTACCTCGGCGTGCTGGCCGCCGGCGCCGCCGGCATCGGCTTCGGCTGGCGCCAGCGCGCGGCGCGGCCGGCCTTCGCCCATGCGCTGCAGGGCGGCGGCCTCGGCATCGCCTTTCTCACCGTGTTCACCGCCTTCCGCCTGCACGGCCTGGTGCCGGCCGGCGCCGCCTTCGCGCTGCTGGCCGGCCTGGCGGTCGCCTCCGGCGCGCTGGCGCTGGCGCAGTCGGCCCAGGCGCTGGCGGTGATCGGCCTGGCCGGCGGCTTCCTGGCGCCGATCCTGGCCTCGACCGGCCACGGCGATCCGGTGCTGCTGTTCGGCTACTACGCGGTGCTCAACCTCGGCATCGCCTACGTCGCCCATGCGCGCGCCTGGCGCGGGCTCAACCTGCTCGGCTTCGCCTTCACCTTCGCCGTCGGCGCCGCCTGGGGCGTGCTGCGCTACCAGCCCGCCGATTTCGCCCGCATCGAACCGTTCCTGCTCGGCTTCTGGCTGTTCTACCTCGCGCTCGCCATCGTATTCGCCCGCCGCCGGCTGGCCGAGGCCGGCCTGGGCAGCCTCGCGCGCGATCCGGTCGACGCCGCGCTGGTGTTCGGCGTGCCGCTGCTCGGCTTCGGCCTGCAGGCCGCGCTGGTCGGCGACTTCGCCTACGGCGAGGCATGGTCGGCGGCGGCGATGGCGGCGGTCTACGCGGCGGCCTGGCGATTCGTCCGGCGGCAGCCGGGCCAGGCGCTGCTGGCCGAGGCGTTCTGTGCGCTGGCGATCGGCTTCGCCACCGTCGCCGTCCCGCTGGCCGGCGGCGCGCACTGGACCGCAGCCAGCTGGTCGCTCGAAGGCGCCGCGCTGGTCTGGGTCGGCGGCCGGCAGGACCGCCGGCTCGCCCGCTGGGCCGGCTACCTGCTGATCTTCCTGGCCGGCCTGGTCGCGCTCGCCGACTTGGCCGAGCTGCGTCGGGCCGATCGCTGGCTCAACGGCGCCCTGCTCGGCACGCTGCTGGCGACCGCCGCGAGCTGGCTGGCCGGCGCCGCCTGCCACCGTCGTGGCGGCCTCGCCGCCATGCCGCTGCTGCTGTGGGGCTTGCTGCTGGGCCTGGCCGGCGGCTTCGCCAGCCTGTTCACCTTCGCTCCGGCCTGGTCCTGGCCGGCCGGCGGCGTCGGCCTGCTGGCCGCCGCCGGCCTGCTGCTCACAGCGCTGTCCGCCCCGCTGCGCTGGCCGCACATGCGCGTGCCGGGCCTGGCGCTGCCGCTCGCGCTCGGCATCGCGCTGCTGGCCGCGGCCGGCGGCCGCCAGACGCCGCTGCAGGACGGCGGCTGGCTGGCCTGGCCGATCGCCTTCGCCGTCTGGTGGATCGGGCTGCGCCGGCGCGAGACCGAGCTGCCGCGCGCCGGCCGCCGCCTGGTCCATCTGACCGGCGCCTGGCTGTGGCTGCTGCTGGCCAGCTGGACGCTGTCCGACGCGGTCGGCCGGATCGGCGTCGACTCGGCCTGGCACTGGCTCGGCGCGCTGCTGCCGTTCGCCGGCCTGCTCGCGCTGGCCGCCCGCCTGCCGGCGATCTGGCCGCTGCGGCGCTACCGCGCCTGGTATGGCTTCGAGATCCCGGCGCCGGCCGCGATTCTGGCCTATGCCCTGCTGCTGGCCGCCCCCTGGGCCAGCACCGGCGCCGCCGCGCCGCTGCCGTGGCTGCCGCTGCTCAACCCGCTCGACCTCGGCTGGTGGCTGACCGCCGCGGCACTGGCCGCATGGCTGTGCAGCCGCTACCCGGCGCTGCGGCTAGCCGCCCAGCGCCAGGCCTTCGCCGGCGCCGGGGCGCTGGCGGTGTTCGGCTGGCTCAACGCCACGCTGGCCCACGCCTTCCATCACTGGGGCGGCCTGGCCTTCAACCGCGCCGCGTTATGGCCCGACAGCGGCTACCAGGCCGCGCTGGCGATCCTGTGGGGCGGCACCGCGCTGGCGACCATGCTGGCCGCCAACCGCTACGGCCGGCGCGACGCCTGGCTGGCCGGCGCGGCACTGATCGGCGCGACGGTGCTCAAGCTGTTCGCGGTCGACCTGGCCAGCGCGGGCGGGCTGGCGCGGGTGGTGGCGTTCATCGGGGTGGGGGTGTTGCTGGTGGTGGTGGGGTATTTGGCGCCGGCGCCGGCTGCCTACATTGAGGAGAAGCATTAGATATGGCGTGCTGCTCGATAAAGCCATTGAGCTAAGCTTGGACAGCCATAGAACGATAGGAAATCGGCTGAATCCAGCTGGAGGGAAATTGGAATGTCGTCACCCCAGACAGGAGCACTACCAACACGTATTCAAATCTGGCTAGCCCTACGCTGCCATTTGCGAGTCGCCCCTCTACTCACGCTTGATTCCGATCTACGTCCACGTTCAGCAGCATCACTCAAACGCAACCGATTCGGTCCTTGTTACGAAACCCTACTCGGCACATTGGCCATGATCTCAGTGGCCGAAAGTGAGATCGACCCGCCTACAGTCGACCAAATCAGGAAGCGTCTCTCACAGGCCGCAATCGAGAACAGCGCTTCCTCTGCGCCGAGCAAAAAGCAAGCCCCACAGCAGCGGATTCGCCTGCCCATTGAGGTAGGCCGACTAATCCACTGGGCAATGACACACGACAGTAAACAGGACGCCGCCATTGTTTATGAAGCAGCAATCGCCGAAGCGCGAAACATTGCCAGAACGATCGACGCACTCAGAGAGTTCGAACTAGCCGTAGAAGCCGATCGCTATATCGTCACCCCGTTCGGTCCGGAATGGGATGGTGTGTGCCCAACCCCTCCGTTATGGCAACGCAATACGCCTCATAGCGTCGTCGAAGCTGAGCGTACGATTGCGCAATTCCTGCACTCCACGCAGTACGACCTGTTTACTGTTCATGATGCATTGTTATCCGGCGATCCTCCTCTCTTTCGAGGAGCCGCCCGGCGTTGGCGAGTACAGTTCGCAAACGCAGAGCAAGAGCAAGAGCAAGAGCAAGAGCAAGAGCAAGAGCAAGAGCAAGAGCAAGACAGTGATACCGCGATCGATATTCCACCAGTCGATAGCAGCCCCCAGCTTCGCCCTCTTTACTTGCCTCAAACGCCCTCACCCCCACCCGTGTCGAATCGCTGGCCCGCCAGGACCGCCTCGGCCGCGAGCGATTGACCGCTGCGCTGGCCGCCCTGCTCAAGCACCGCGAGACCGTCGAGCCGCTGTCGATCGGCCTGTTCGGCCCATGGGGCAGCGGCAAGTCCTCGCAGATCGCCCAGTTGCAGGATGCCTGCAGGGCGATGAATGGTCCGAAGATACGCTTCGCCGAATTCAATGCCTGGAGCCACGAGAAGGCCGACAAACTGGCCGCGGCGCTGGCGCAGGCGGTGGTCGACGAATTGGTGCGACCACTCAGCTACAGGCAGGAGCTGACGCTTGCCATAAAGCTCGCAATCCGCCGCCATGGTCGCCGGCCAACCACAAAGAATACCGATCGACCGGATGCTGCGGACCAACAGGCCGAGGCAGAACAGGCACGGAGGATGCGGCAGCGGTGGCTGCTGAGCGAGCTGCTGCCGAGCCTGGCGCTCATGCTGTGCCCAACCCTGCTGGTCGGGGAGCGGTCTACAGCTTTGGTCAGGCCAACGGCTGGTGGACCTCGCTCGCCTCTCTGACCACTGCCGGCGTCACCACCTTGCTCGCCGCCCGCAAATTCATCGCCGACAACCTGACCGACTGGTTCAAGCAGCTCAACCTGGCCGACCAGCTAGGCAAACTGCGGCTGCGCGATTTCTCGGTCCACCTCGGCCTGCACCATGAGATCCGGCAGAATCTGGAACAGTTGTGCGCATTGGCGCTGGCCGGCGGCGACAAACCCGACAAACCGGCCCAAGGCGAATACCTGCTGCTGGTGGTCGACGACCTCGACCGCTGCAACCCGAACACGGTGAAGGAGGTGTTCGACACCGTGCGGCTGGTCGCCCACATCCCGCGCGTCGTGGTACTGGTCGCGATCGACGAGCGCATGGCCTTCGCCGCCGTCAGCCGCTATTTCGCCGAATACGGCCACGCCGGCCGCGAGCCGGCGCAAGCGGCGCGCGACTACCTGGCCAAGGTGTTCCAGCTGTCGGTCACGCTGCCGGCGATCAGTAGCGGCCATGTGCATGCCTTCGTCGACGCCAGCCTGTTCAGCGACCTGGCCGATCCCGAGCCGCCGGCCGCGCCGTCTCCGACCACCGACGACACGCGGCCGGCCGAAACCACGACGCCAGACGTTGTCACGGCGTCCTCCGCCGTCGAAACCGGCCCCGAACAAGACGAAATGCAATCGCCCGGCGGCGCGGAGACGCCAGCCCCGACCGAACCCGCGGCACCACCCAAGCCGCTGACCGGCACACTGCGCGCCGAGCGCACCTGCTTCGCCGCGCTGGCGCTGGCTTGCGATTTCAGCAATCCACGCCTGTTGTGGCGGCTGATGCAGACCTGGCGCCTGCTGAAGAACCTGGTGCTGCGCGATGGCTACGCGCTGGCCGACGCCGCGCCGTGGCTGGTGCTGCTGTTCTGGCGCGAATGGCTGCAGCAGCAGGACGGCGAGGCCCGCCAGCGGGCCGACCGCTGGACGCCGGCCGAAGCGGCCGGCCAGCCCGCCCGGCTGGCCGCGCTGCGCGAGGCGAGCGGCCAGGCGGTGCAGTGGGATGCCCCCAGCTACGCGTTGCACTGCGCGGTGGTCGACCAGCTGCTGCTGCCCGGCGCACCGTCCGGCGCCGCGAAGCAGGTGGCCGGAAACTTGCCAGAGCGCGGCGGAAACGCTTACCTTCGGGCATGAACCGCACCCGTCACACGTCCGCATGGTGGCGCCGCCTCTGACCCGGCGGCCGCGTGTTCACATCCATCGCACACCCATCAGGCTGCCCTTCCCGGCGGCCTGATTTCTTTTCGAAGCTCCCGGGAGCGGCATGCCGCCCTCCCAGGAGCTTCGCATGACCCACATCGTCCTCACCGGCGACCGTCCCACCGGCCCGCTGCATCTCGGCCACTACGTCGGCTCGCTGCGCAATCGCCTGCTGCTGCAGGCGCAATACCGCCAGTTCGTGATGATCGCCGACACCCAGGCGCTGACCGACAACATGGGCCAGCTCGCCCGCGTCCATCGCAGCGTGCTCGAAGTGGCGCTCGACTACCTGGCGGTAGGCCTCGATCCGGCGCGCTCCACGCTGTTCATCCAGTCGCAGGTGCCGGAGCTGGCCGAGCTGGCCTTCTACCTCTTGAACCTGGTCAGCGTAGCGCGGCTCGAGCGCAATCCGACGGTGAAGGAGGAGATCCGCCTGCGCGGCTTCGAGCGCGACCTGCCGGCCGGCTTCCTGGCCTATCCGGTCAGCCAGGCGGCCGATATCGCGGCCTTCCGCGCCACGCTGGTGCCGGTCGGCGCCGACCAGCAGCCGATGATCGAGCAGACCAACGAGCTGGTGCGCCGTTTCAACGCCGCCACCGGCAGCGCGGCGCTGGTGTCGGAGCACGGCCGGCTGCCCGGCATCGACGGCAGCGGCAAGATGAGCAAGTCGCAGGGCAATGCGCTGAACCTCGGCGCCGATGCCGACGAGATCCGCGCCGCGGTGCAGCGCATGTACACCGACCCGGGCCATCTGCGGGTGGCCGATCCGGGCCGGGTCGAGGGCAACGTGGTGTTCGCCTACCTCGACGCCTTCGACCCCGACACGGCCGCGGTGGCCGAACTGAAGGACCATTACCGCCGCGGCGGCCTCGGCGACATGGTGCTCAAGCGCCGGCTGGAGGCGATCCTGCAGGAGACGCTGGCGCCGATCCGGGCGCGGCGGGCCGAGCATGCGGCCGACCCGGCCGAGGTGATGCGGCTGTTGGCGGCCGGCAGCGCGCAGGCACGCGAAACGGCGGCGAAGACGCTGGACGCGGTGCGCGGCGCACTCGGCCTGCGCTATTTCTGAGGGCGGATCGCCGGCCCGGCAACGCCGCACGAAAAAATTCCAGCGGCGTTAACCCGATCGGCCGCCCTCGTCCGTTCAAGTGCCCATCCCCTCAACGGAGCCCGCCATGAACACCCCCGCCCGCCTCACCGCCGTGCTCGTCGCCTGTGCGCTGGCCGCCTGCTCGACCCGCCAGGAAGAAGCCGGCCCGCCGCCCTCGCCAGTCCTGCAGAAGGAAATGGAAGCGGTCGCCGACACCGCGCAGCCGCCGGCCGAAGTCCCCGCCGCGCCGGCCGCCAAGCCCGAAGCGGCCGGCCTCGCGCGCGGCGACGCGCGCATGGCCAAGCTGGCCGCGCCGCTGGCCGAGCGCGCCTACGCGCCGATGCCGCAACCGATGCTGCAGCTCGAGCCCGAGGACCGCGAGCGCTACGGCAAGATCGTGCGCAACGGCGTGATCGCCACCGCCGAGCAGCCGGTCTCGACCTTCAGCATCGATGTCGACACCGGCAGCTACAGCAATCTGCGCCGCCTGCTCAACGAAGGCCGGCTGCCGCCGCGCGACGCGGTGCGGGTCGAGGAACTGGTCAACTACTTCCCCTACGACTATCCGCGGCCGCAGGGCGCCGAGCCGTTCGCGGTCAGCAGCGAGCTGGCCGCCACGCCGTGGAACCCGGATTCGCTGCTGTTGCGCATCGGCATCCAGGCCGCCGACCCGGCCAAGGACGCGCTGCCGCCGGCCAACCTGGTGTTCCTGGTCGACGTGTCGGGCTCGATGGATTCGCCCGACAAGCTGCCGCTGCTGAAGAACGCGCTCAAGCTGTTCACCCGGCAGCTGCGCGGCAAGGACCGGGTCGCGCTGGTCACCTACGCCAGCGGCACCCGGGTGGTGCTGCCGCCGACCGCCGGCGAACGCCGCGGCGAGATCCTGGCCGCGATCGACCAGTTGCAGCCGGGCGGCTCGACCGCCGGCGCGGCCGGCATCGAGCTGGCCTACCAGATGGCCGAGCAGGGCTTCATCAAGGGCGGCATCAACCGCATCCTGCTGGCCACCGACGGCGACTTCAACGTCGGCATCAGCAATTTCGAGACGCTGAAGAACCGCGTCGAGGAGAAGCGCAAGACGGGCGTCTCGCTGTCCGCGCTCGGCTTCGGCACCGGCAACTACAACGAGCAGCTGATGGAGCAGATCGCCGACGCCGGCGACGGCGCCTACAGCTACATCGACAACCTGGCCGAGGCGCAGAAGGTGCTGGTCGACGAGTTCACCTCGACGCTGGCCACGGTGGCGCGCGACGTGAAGATCCAGCTCGAATTCAACCCGCAGAACGTGGCCGAGTACCGGCTGATCGGCTTCGAGAACCGCGCGCTCAAGCGCGAGGACTTCGCCAACGACAAGGTCGATGCCGGCGAGATCGGCGCCGGCCACCGCGTCACCGCGCTGTACGAGATCACCCTGGCCGGCAAGCGCGGCAAGCTCGAGCCGCTGCGCTACGCGATCAACAAGCCCTTGCTGACCGGCCGCGACCAGGAGCTGGGCTTCCTGCGCCTGCGCTACAAGGCCGCCCACGGCGAGGCCAGCCAGCTGCTCGAATTCCCGCTGCGCCGTGCCATGCTGCAGGCGCAGCCGAGCGACGAGTTCCGCTTCGCCGCGGCGGTGGCGGCCTTCGGCCAGCGGCTGGGCGACGGCGGCAAGTACCTGGGCAGCTACGACTTCGCACAGATCCGCGACCTGGCGGCCGGCGCGCGCGGCGCGGACCGCTTCGGCTACCGGGGCGAGTTCCTGCGCCTGGTCGGCCTGGCGCAATCGCTGGCCAGCTCGGAGCCGGCCACCCAGCCGGCCCAGTGAGCGCGTTGCAGGAGCGGCTTCAGCCGCGAACCGGTGGACAGGTCATCCACGGCATTCGAGGCTGAAGCCGCCCCTACAAAGGCACATCCCCGCCTTGGCATTTCGGCGACGAGGCCACGCATCGCAACCCGCATGGACGCCATTCCGTTCGAATCCACGCCGACCGCCGACAGCGCCGCGCCGCTTCGGCTACACTCGGCCGCCATGCGCGCCCCGGACGATACCGACGAAGGCCTGATGCTCGCCTACGCAGCCGGCGATGCCGCTGCGTTCGAGACGCTGTACGGCCGCCACCGGCGCGGCCTGTACGGTTTCCTGCAGCGGCAGTCGCCGCGCCCGGCCTGGGTCGACGACCTGTTCCAGGAAAGCTGGCTGGCGGTGGTGAAGGCGCGGGCCGACTACCGGCCGAGCGCGGCCTTCCGCACTTGGCTGTACGGCATCGCGCGCAACAAGCTGATCGACCGCGTGCGGCTGCACGAGCCGGCCCTGCTGGCCGATTTCGCCGCGACCGAGGACGAGGCCGATGCACTGGCCCAGGTCGCGGACGGCGCAGGAATGGCGCCCGAGACGCAGCTGGCCAACAAGCAGCTCGGCCGCAGCCTGGCCGAGGCGCTGCGTGCGCTGCCGGCCAACCAGCGCGAGGTCTTCCTGCTGCGCGAACAGGCCGAACTCGACCTGGCCGAGATCGCGGCCCTGACCGGCGTCACCCGGGAGACCGCCAAGAGCCGGCTGCGCTATGCGCTGGCCAAGCTGCGCGGCCTGCTCGCCGCGGAGGTGGCGCGATGAACACCATGCGACCCGACGACGATCTGCACGACCCCGACCTGACCGAGGCGCTGCGCGCGCTCGGGCCGGCCGAGCCGCCGGCCGCGCTCGACGCCGCCATCCTGGCCGCCGCGCGCGAGGCGGTGCGCGAGCCGGCCACCGTGATCGCCTTCCCGCGCAAGCCGCGGCCGCGCTGGATCGCGCCGCTGTCGCTGGCCGCCACCCTGCTGCTGGCGGTGGGCGTGAGCTGGCGCCTGCACGACTCGGGCCAGGCGGAAGTGGCGGTGGCCGACCAGGCGCCGCTGCTCAAGGAAAAGGCCGTCGCAGTGGCCCCGGCCGCGCCGATCGCAGAATCTGAAAACGATGAGGGGCGGCGCAGGCGCTGGCCAAGGGGCAGGCCATGTCCGAGCGACCTGCCGCCCCTCCGCCGCCCCCGTGGCCACGATCACCGTACCGGTCGAGATCGCGCCGCCGCCGATGCCGGCTCCGGCCGCATCGAGTCCGGCCGCAGCGGAGCCCGTGCCGGAACAATCGCCGGAAAGACGAAAGGAAGCGCGCGTAGCGGCCGAGGCAAGCCTGCCGGCCAAGGCCGAGGCGCAGCCCGCAGAAACACCGCCCGCGCTCCTGGCGGCCCCCGCCCCGGCCGGCACCGCACCGGGCCGGCCGACGCTCGACGCGCCGGCGGCGGTGGCCGACCACGCCGCCAAGCCGATGGCACGGCTGAAAGGATTGGCCGCCCCGGCCGAAGCGCCCGAGGCCCTGCTGGCCGAGGTGAAGGCGCTATTGCAGGCGGACAGGCCGGCAGAGGCCCGCGCCGCGCTGAAGCGGCTGCGGACGCGCTTCCCCGACTACCCGGTCCCGCCGGAGCTGGCTCGCCAGTTGGTGGAGCCGAGCGGCGAGCCGGTCAATCCGCCGGAACGTTGAGCGGACTCGGACTCAGACTTGTTGCTGCTGCGTCCGGCCCGGCTGCTGACCCGGCTGCACGGCGGTCTGTGCCGACCCCGCCTGCTGCTGGCCTGCCGTGCCGTCGGCCTGCGCCTGCCATTGCATGTAGCAGGCCAGGCCGTAGAAGCCGGCGACATAGTCGCGCGCTTCGCTGCTCTGGACTTCGGACGGTGGGATTTCGCGCAGGCAGGTGGCGCAGTCCTGCAGGTTCTCGGGCGATTGCGGCAGTGGCGTGTTCATGGCCGTCTCCTCGTGAACGGGCCGGCCCGGGATGCGCCGGCCCTGTCTTCACGCTAGTCCCGCCGGCGGCGCATGGGAAATTGATTCCGGCAATATGGGCCATAGCGCCTTTTGTAGGAGCGGCTTCGGCCGCGAACCGGTGGAACTTCCATCACAGGCATTCGCGGCTGAAGCCGCTCCTACAAAGGCGCGCGACGCCCCGCATTTCACGTTTCACCGCCGCGCAGCGGCATCGCCTTTCACGGCCGGCGACCGCCGGCCATTTCACTGCCCCGACAGATAGATCACCACCCCCAGCACCAGCAACACCGCCAGCACTGCGAACGCGATCTTCCACGCCGACCACGGCCGCTCGCCCTGCACCTCGCCGGTCTGGCCGTTGACCAGGAAGCGCCAGGTCTTGCCGCCGTACTGGTAGCTCGACAGCCACACCGGCAGCAGCACGTGCTTGAAGGTGATCGCGCTGTAGCGCGGCGACATCTCGCTGATCTGCTGCACGTCGCCGCCGATGTCGCGGCAGATCGCGTCGCGGATCACCGGTTCCATGCGGCCGCGCGCGCGCTCGAAGCCCGGCTCCAGGCCGACCTGGTAGGCCTCCACCGTGAAGCCGGCCACGTATTCGTCGCGATAGGGCTGCAGTTGCCCGAGCCGCCACGGCTCGAGGCCGTCGAGATAGTCCTGCGGCAGCGAGCGGCTGGCCGGCACCGTCACATCGTCGAAATCGAGGTGGACCTGGCCCGAAGCCGGGCTCCAGCGCGTGCGCTGCACCTGGCGCGTCTTGCTGACGCCGTTCTCGGTGTATTGCTCGGTCACGTAGTAATGGTCGCCGCGCTGGCCGCGGTAGGGCGTGTCGCTGGCGGCGTCGTAGGTCCAGTAGGGCAGGTAGCAGCCCTTGAGGCCATGGTCGGCGCGGTAGGCGCGCTTGAGCGCGTTGGGCGCGAACCACAGGCCGTCGATCCAGCGCCGGAAGCGGTCGCGCGCATCGGCGTCGCGGATCTCGAACGGCGCCACCGCGCGCGGCCGGATGGTGCGGGCGGCATAGGCGCGGGCGGCGATCAGCGGCACCGCGCAGAACGGGCAGCGGTCCGCCGCGACATTGGCCGGCAGCTGGCTCTCGGCGCCGCAGCCCGGGCATTTCACCGTCTGCCGCTCGATCTGCGGCTCGTCGCCTGCGGCCTGGGCCAGGTAGCCGGCGTAGTCGAGCTCCTCGACCGCGGCGGCGACTTCGGCCTCGGGCGCGGCCGCGATCTCGTTCTCGGCGCCGCAGTAGGGACAGGCCAGCGCGTGCTGGCCCGGGGCGAATTCGAGCTTGGCGCCGCACTGGCGGCAGGGATAGGTGGTGGTGGACATCGTTCCCGTCTTTCCGTCCGTCGCCGGCCGGCGACAGAAAATTCGCTTTCGTTTCAGTCCTCTAGTCCGGCACGCGCGGCCCGACGTCGCCGGACGGCGACATCGCCGCAGCCGCCGACTCGGGGAGATTTCGCACAAATCATTGTTTCATATGAATATTTCAAGGCTGGCACGGCACTTGCCATAGGAAGGCCTCCAACCACCCCGACCCAGAGGTCCTGATTATGCAAACCAAGTTCGCGCTCTCCGCCCTCGCCGCCTTCGCCCTGGCCGGCGCCGCCCTGCCCGGTTTCGCTGCCGGCACCACCGCGGCCACCGAGCTGGCCGCCGCCGACGACAGCAGCCTGACCGCCGCCGTGCAGGCCGCGATCCAGGCCGACCAGGCGCTGGCCTACAGCCAGATCAAGGTCCAGGCCAAGCAGGGCGTGGTCGAGCTGAGCGGCACCGCCAGCCAGGCCGAAAAGTCGCGCGCACTCGAGCTGGCCAAGCAGACCGCCGGCGTGAAGGACGTGAAGGACGCCATCAAGATCAAGGGCTGATCGAAAGCCGAAACGCTTCACGGCAGAGGACGCCGAGGACGCGGAGAAGCTGCCCCTTCCGATCCGGAAGAAGGCAGCGATCCGCCCCTCGGCGTCCTCTGCGTCCTCCGCGGTGAAAACGCCGTATCCGCCCGCTCCGGCAGCAATGCCTACTGCGGCAGCGGCGGCGGCACGTTGGCGAACAGGATGCCGAGCTCGGCCTGCTCGCCGGCCGGCGCCCACTGCGCCATGCCGGCCTTCCATACCAGGCTGTCGCGGCCGATCTCGCCGGCCTGCACCTTCTGCTGCAGCACGCCGAAGTCGAACGGCCCGGCCTGCTGGCCGCCGACCGCGACGAAGAACGCCACCGCGCCGGGAATCGGCGGCGGCACCGCGCCCGAGGCCGCCGGGGCGGGTGCGGCCGGGGCCGGCTGCTGCTGGAACAGCCCGCCCATGGTCTGGTTCAGCCCCATGCCGACGCCGACGCCCATCACGCCGCCGACGGTGCCCGGGTTCTGCGCCGCGTCGCGCATCGCCTGCGCCGCCTGGTACTGGGCGAACTGGTGCATGTTGCCGATGGCGCGCATGGCGCCCTGCTGGTCGATCGCCTTCTCGACCTCCTCGGGCAGGCCGACGTCCTGCACCTGCACCTCGACCAGTTCGAGGCCCAGCTTGTCGAAATCCGGCGCGATCCTGTCGCGGATGCGCTCGCCCAGCAGCGTGACCTTGCCCTCGAGATCGATCACCGGCACGCCGAGCTCGGGCATCACTTCCTTGATCCGGCTGCCGACCTTGCCGCGCAGATTGGTCTCGACGTCGGCCAGCGTGAGCTCGGCGCGGGTGCCGACCAGGTCCACCAGCACCGTCTTGGCGTCCTTGACCCGCATGGTGTAGAGGCCGAAGGCGGTGACGCGCACCACGCCGAACTCCGGGTCGCGCATGGTGGCCGGCCCCGGCGTGCCCCACTTCATGTCGGTGAACAGGCGGGTGTTGAAGAAGTACACCTCGGCCTTGAACGGCGAGTTGAAGCCGTACTTCCAGCCCTTGAGCGTGGCCAGGATCGGCATGTTCTCGGTGCTCAGCGTGTACATGCCGGGCACGAACACATCGGCGACCTGGCCGCGGCCGAGCTGGCCCTCGTTGACCATGACGGCCAGCTGGCCTTCGCGCACTGTGAGCTGGGCGCCCATCTTGATCTCGTTCTGGTAGCGCTCGAAGCGGTGCACCAGCACGTCGGGACGGTCTTCCGTCCACTCGACGATGTCGATGAACTCGTTGGTGAGCTTGTTCCACAGACTCATGGCGTCCTACTCCTGCAAGGCGTGCAACGGTGGAAATGGATGGCCGCGCGGCGGCAAGTCGCAACGATAGCCGCGCTCAGCCGCCAGGCCAAGCCAGTGCGGCCGGTTCGGCAAAACGACCGTTCGCGCCGCAGTCGAGCAAGGCGCGGCAGGCTTCGCCGTGCCAGTGCCCGCCCTCGCGCGGCGGACAGGTGAAGTCGAACGATTCGCCGCCGAGTTCGAAGGCCAGCGACCAGGCATGCAGATAGCCGCGGTCGGCCGCCGCGCCGCCGTAGCGCGCGTCGCCGAGGATCGGGCTGCCGAGGGACTTGAGCGCGACCCGGATCTGGTGCGTGCGGCCGGTCTGCGGCCGCACCAGGAACAGCCGCAGGCCGCCGCCGAGCCCGGCGCTGAAGAAGCGCGTGACGGCCGGGTCCTGCCGCGTCGGCAACAGGCGCCAGCTGCCGTTGCGGCCCTTGGCCATGTCGCCGGCGATGGTGCCCTGCTTCTTGGCGGGCGCGCGGTCGGACAGCGCGAGGTAGAACTTGGCGATGCGCCGCTCGGCGAACAAGGCGCCGAATTCGGCCGCCGCGGCCGGCCCCTTGGCCACCAGCACCAGGCCCGAAGTGATGCGGTCGAGCCGGTGCACCGCGTGCAGGTCGTCGCGGCCGGTCGATTCGCGCAGCAGGTCCAGCAGGCCCGGCGCCTCGGCCTCGCGGTGGAAGCTCAGGCCGGCCGGCTTGTCGACGAGCAGAAAGCGCGGATGGTCGGCGAGGATGGCGAGCATGGGAAAGGACGAGGCAGGATCAATCGGTGTGCTTCGACAGCAGCGCGTCGAGCCGCTGGGCGCGCCGCAGCCGCTCGATGCCGGCGTCGAGCGCGCGCACCAGACCGACCGCGTCGGGCGCGTTCGGGCTGACGGCGAAGTGGGCCACCACCGGCGGCAGGCCCGGGATCGGCCGGCCGACCAGGATGGCGGGATCGTAGGCGACCCGGCCGAGCCGGCGCTGGCCCGCCATCACTTCGAGCGTCTCGACGAACAGGTCGCAACGGCCGGCCGCCAGCTTGGCCACCACCGAGGGGTAGTCGAGCGCGCCGGTGTCGAAGCGGCCGGCATCGAGGCCGGTGTAGCCGTAGTTGTAGCCGTACAGGCCGCAGACGCGGTAGCGGCCGAGCTCGGCCGCGCTGTCGATCGACAGGCCGGCGGGGAAGCGGCCGCGCCAGTAGAAATAGCCGGGCCGGAAACGCAGGTAAGGCTCGCTGAGCAGGTATTCGCGCGCGCGCTCCTGGCTGTACAGCACGCCCATGGCGAGCTGGAAGCGGCGGCCGTCGCGCACCTCGCGCTGGCAGCGCGCCCACGGCAGCAGCGCCGCCTCGGGCCGGAAGCGGCTGCCGGCCAGCGCCTCGCGCAGCACGTCGACCGAATAGCCGACCACCGCTTCGGTCTTCCTGCCGTGCTCGCGCGCGAAATAGCTCGACGGGATCCACTCGCCCTCGCCGCCGCAGGCGCGTACGGTCTCGGCGATGCCGGGCGCGGCCGGAACGGCCGGAGCCGGCCCGTCGGCGGCACGGCAAGCCAGCGCCAGCGCGGAGAGCACTGGCAGCGGCATGCGGCGGAAGATGAGGGTGGAGGCGACCAAGGCTCGGCGTTCCCTCGCTGGCCGGACGGCCGGGCGGCGGGCGTCAGACGCGGTAGCGCGCGACGGTGGTCTGCATCTGGCGGGCCAGCGCCTGCAGCTCGCTGGCGGCCTGGGCGGTGTTGTCGGCCGCGCCGTTGGTCTCCTCCGACATCTGCGCGATGCGCTCGACCTGCTGGGCGATGTTCACGCTGGCGGTGCTCTGCTCGCGGATCGCGTGGGTGATGTCGCCGACCATCTCGCCGACCTGGGCCGAGCCGGCGCGGATCTGCTGGATCGTCTCGCCGGCCTGGCTGGCCTTCCGCACGCCGGAATCGACCCGCTCGACCACCTCGCGCATGCGTGCCACCGCGGTGTTGGCGCCCTGCTGGATGGTGGCGATCAGCGCGGCGATCTCCTGGGTCGACTGCGAGGTGCGCTCGGCCAGCTTGCGCACTTCGTCGGCCACCACCGCGAAGCCGCGGCCCTGCTCGCCGGCGCGCGCCGCTTCGATCGCGGCGTTGAGCGCCAAGAGGTTGGTCTGGTCGGCCACTTCCTTGATCACGTTGACCACCGCGCCGATGTTGGCGCTCTCGCGCGCGAGCTGGTCGATCTGGCTCGAGGCGTCGGCGACGCGGTCGGCGATGCCGTTGATCTCGCTGACGGTCGACTGGATCACCGCCTCGCCTTCGCCGGCGATCTCGCCCGAGCGGCGCGACACGCCGTCGGCTTCGCCGGCGCGGTCGGCGACGTGGTTGATCGACACCGTGACCTGCTCGACCGTGGCCGCCATCGCCGCGGCCGATTCGCTGGCGGCGGCCGAGTTGCTCGACATGCTCTGCGCCGCTTCGGCCATCTGGGTGGCCTGGCCGGCCACGCCGTCGACCGCGCCGGCGATGTCGCGGAAGCTGCTCTGCAGCGTGTCGAGCAGCCGGTTGAAGGCCGCCACCGTCATGCCGACCTCGTCGCGGCTCTTCACCGGTACGCGCTGGGTGAAGTCGAGCTCGCGGCCGATGCGCTCGACCATCTTCTCCATGGTCGCCAGCGGCCCCTTGATGGCGCGGTAGATCATCCAGCCGAAGCCGCCGAGCAGCACCACCGAACTGACGATCACCACCGCGAAGATCATCAGCGCGCGGCGGTACTCGGTCTCGGCGCTCAGGCCGGCCTGTTCCTGCAGCTTGAGGTTGTAGGCGGCGGCCTTCTCGATCGAGACCTGCACCACCTGCTCGGACGGCATCACCTTGCCGTACAGCGAGGCGACCGCCTGGTCGGTCTTGTTGGCCGAGGAGTTGTCCAGCGCCTCCTGGTAGCCCTCGACGTAGCTGGCGTAGGCGAGCTTGATCGCCTCGTAGTTGGCCTTGTCCTCGTCGTCGTTGACCAGGTTGGCGTAGCCGTCGATCGCGCGCTTGGTCACCGCCATCGACTCGCTCACCTTCTGGCTGAACGCCTTCTTGAGGTCGGCGTCCTGTTCCATGATGTGCGACAGCAGGAGCGCGCGCATCTCGCGGTAGGCGTTGCCGATGTCGTTCATCGCCTGGCCGCTGGGCATGGTGGTGTCGGTCAGGTACTTGACGTGGCCGTTGAGCTTGCCGAACGCGGCCACGCCGACGCCGCCCACGATGAGCAGCGAGGCGAGCGCGAGCATCAGCATCAGCACGAGGCGCTTACCGATGGACATGGGGGACTTCCTTTCCGGGTTGGGTTGGGGATGGGCTCCGCTCATGGGCGGCGCTCCTTTATGGATCGGGCCTGGCGGCCGGACCGTTGCTGCTCTTCATTATATTGGCACCGCGGCGCCTTGCTGCCCCAAACGCGACCGGTATTGCCGCACGCTCGCCGGACAATCGGGGCGGATGCGGAAGCATCGTCGATGCAGGTCGGACCGCAATCCGACAGCGCCGCCTGATCGAGGCAGGAGATCGGCCGAAGCCCGACCTGCAACCCCGACGACCGTCTACCGGTCCACGCGCTCCGCTAGCGGATCACCCCGCCGCCGAGGCAGGCCGCTCCGTCGTACAGCACCACCGACTGGCCCGGCGTCACCGCCCATTGCGGCGTATCGAAGCGCACCCGCGCCACGCCCCCGCTCACCTCGACCAGCTCGCAGGCGGCATCCGCCTGGCGATAGCGCGTCTTGGCGCTGTAGCGGCCCGGGCGCGGCGCCTCGTCGGCCACCCAGCTCAGCTGGTCGGCCTCGAGCTCGGGCTTGAGCAGCAGCGGATGGTCGTGGCCTTGCACCACGATCAGCTCGTTGCGCGCCATGTCCTTGCCGGCCACGTACCACGGCTCGCCGGCGCCGCCGATGCCCAGGCCCTGGCGCTGGCCGATGGTGTGGTACATCAGGCCCATGTGCTCGCCCATCACCCGGCCCTCGGGGGTGACCATCGGGCCCGGCGTCTTGGGCAGGTAGCGGTTGAGGAACTCGCGGAACGGCCGCTCGCCGATGAAGCAGATGCCGGTCGAATCCTTCTTGGCGTGGTTGGGCAGGCCGATCTCGGCGGCCAGCCGGCGCACCTCGGGCTTGTGCATCCCGCCGAGCGGAAACAGCGCGCGCGACACCTGGTATTGCGACAGCCGGTAGAGGAAGTAGCTCTGGTCCTTGCCCTCGTCGGCGCCGCGCAACAGGCGGGTGCGGCCGTCGGCGTCCAGGTCGGTGGCGGCGTAGTGGCCGGTGGCGATCTTCTCGGCGCCGAGCGCGATCGCGTGGTCGAGGAAGGCCTTGAACTTGATCTCGGCATTGCACAGCACGTCGGGATTCGGCGTGCGGCCGGCCTGGTACTCGCTGAGGAAGTAGGCGAACACCCGGTCCTTGTACTCGCGCGCGAAGTTGACCAGCTCGACGTCGATGCCGACCAGGTCGGCCACCGCGATCGCGTCGCGCGCATCCTCCTTGATCGAGCAGTATTCGTCGTCGTTGTCGTCTTCCCAGTTCTGCATGAAGACGCCGAGCACCTCGTAGCCCTGGCGCTTGAGCAGCCAGGCCGACACCGAGGAATCGACGCCGCCGGACAGGCCGACGACGATGCGTTGCGGATCAGTCATGGTGGCGTACCAGGTCGAGCGGGAAGCGGCGGCCGGCGCGGTAGTCGTCGATGCACTGCAGCACCAGCGGGCTGCGGTGGCGCTCGCGGCAGGCCAGCACGGCGTCGTAGTCGAGCCAGACCGCGCGCACGATGCCGTCGTCGAGGTGGGCGCGCGCGGCGCCGGCCGGCAGGTCGGCGGCGTCGTGGCGCTCGACCGTGACGCCGGCCGGCGCGACCGAAGCGGCCTCGTCGACGCGGCCGGCGTAGGCGAAGCGCAGATAGGTCAGGTCGCCGCCGGCCGGCGGCGACCATTGGTAGATGCCGACCAGCGCCTGCGGCTCGATCGCGTAGCCGGTCTCCTCGTAGCCCTCGCGCACGCAGGCGGCCAGCAGCGACTCGCCCGGATCGAGGTGGCCGGCCGGCTGGTTGAAGCGCAGGCCTTGGTCGGTGTGCTCTTCGACCAGCAGGTAGCGGCCGGCATGCTCGACGACGAGGGCGACCGTGGCATTGGGTTTCCAGATGGAGGCGGACATGGGGGATGGAGCCGGGGAAGGGGGCGTCATTTTAGGCGTCTGACTGATGAGGCGGTGAAATGTGAAAGGTGAAACGTGAAAGGTGGCCCCCCTCCCAGCCTCCCCCTTGAAGGGGGAGGAGCAGGTCGCATCGATCGCCGCCGTCGGCGATCTTCATCCACCTTGATCCCGTCACTGCACGGACTCCCTCCCCTTCAAGGGGAGGGCCGGGGTGGGGATGGGGTTCTCACGTTTCACATTTCACGTTTCACGTGCCTCTCAGCCTTCCGCCACCCGCCGTGCAATATGCTCCAGCGCTTCCTCCACCTGGTCGACCAGGATCAGGCACAGCTCGCCCGGCCGGATGCGTTCCAGCGCGCGGTCGATGGCGACGAACTCGCCCTGGATCTCCTCGACCTCGCTGGTCCGCGCCGCGCCCGCCAAACCTTCGCGCAGCAAGGCCACCACCTCGCCGTCCTCGCGGCCGCGCTGGCAGGCGTCCTGGTACAGCAGCACCGTGTCGAAGGCGGCGCCGAGGATGCGGGTCTGCTCGCGGATGTCCTCGTCGCGGCGGTCGCCGGCGCCGCTGATCACCACCGAGCGGCGGCTGGCCGGCATCGCCTCGACCGCGCGCACCAGCGCGATCATCGCGTCCGGGTTGTGACCGTAGTCGGCGATCAGCGTGGCGCCGCGGTAGTCGAACACGTTGAAGCGGCCCGGCGCGTTGCCGGCGTCGCTGGCGAAACCGGCCAGCCCGCCCGCCACCACGGCCCAGTCGAGGCCGAGCGCCCAGGCGGCCGCCAGCGAGGCCATCACGTTCTCGACCTGGAAGCTGATGGTGCCGTCGCGCGTCAGCGGGATCGCAGACAGCGGGATGCGGTGCTTGTGCTCGCCTTCCGCCGCCACCACGGCGCCATCCTCGATGTAGACCACCCGGCGGCCTTGGGCGCGCTGGGCGGCCATCACCGGCAGGTGCGGATCGGCGGCGAAGAAGATCACCTGGCCCGGGCAGTTGGCCGCCATCGCGGCCACCACCGGGTCGGCCGCGTTGAGCACCGCATAGCCGTCGGTCGCGACGTTCTGCACGATCACCCGCTTGAGCACCGCCAGGTCCTCCAGCGTGGTGATGAAGTTGAGGCCCAGGTGGTCGCCCATGCCGATATTGGTCACCACCGCCACCTTGCAGCGGTCGAACGCCAGGCCCTCGCGCAAGAGGCCGCCGCGCGCGGTCTCGAACACCGCGGCGTCGACGTCCGGGTGCATCAGCACGTTGCGCGCGCTGCGCGGGCCGCTGCAGTCGCCGCTGTCGGTGCGGCGGCCGCCGACGTAGACGCCGTCGGTATTGGTCATGCCGACGGTGAGGCCGCTCTGCGCCAAGAGGTGCGAGATCAGCCGCACCGTGGTGGTCTTGCCGTTGGTGCCGGTCACCGCCACCACCGGGATGCGGCCGTCGTCGCCGGCCGGGTAGATGGTGTCCACGATCGCGTCGCCGATCGGCCGGCCCTTGCCGAACGACGGCGACAGGTGCATGCGCAGGCCCGGCGCGGCGTTCACCTCGACGATGCCGCCGCCCTGCTCCTCCAGCGGCCGCAGCACGCTGTCGCACACCACGTCGACGCCGCAGATGTCGAGCCCGACCATGCGCGCCGCATCGACCGCGCGCGCGGCGACCTCGGGATGCACGTCGTCGGTCACGTCGGTGGCGGTGCCGCCGGTCGACAGGTTGGCGTTGTTGCGCAGCACCACGCGGCGGCCCGGCTCGGGCACCGAGTCGGCGTCGAGGCCCTGGATCGCCAGCCGCGCCAGCGCGATGTCGTCGAAGCGGATCTTGGTCAGCGAGGTGGCATGGCCCTCGCCGCGGCGCGGGTCGCGGTTCACCGCGTCGACCAGCTCGCGCACGCTGTGCACGCCGTCGCCGATCACGTGCGGCGGATCGCGCCGGGCGGCGGCCACCAGCCGGTCGCCGACCACCAGGAGGCGGAAGTCGTGGCCCGGCAGGTAGCGCTCGACCATCACGTCGTCGCGGAACTCGCTGGCCGCCCGGTAGGCGATCTCCATGTGCTCGCGGCTGACGATGTTCACCGTCACGCCCTTGCCCTGGTTGCCGTCCTGCGGCTTCACCACCACCGGCAGGCCGATCTCGAGCGCCGCCGCCCAGGCGTCGTCGGCGTCCTTCACCGGCCGGCCGATCGGCACCGGCACGCCGGCGGCATGCAGCAGCCGCTTGCTCAGTTCCTTGTCCTGCGCGATCGATTCGGCGATCGCGCTGGTACTGTCGATCTCGGCCGCCTGGATGCGGCGCTGCTTGCTGCCCCAGCCGAACTGCACCAGGCTGCCCTGGGTCAGCCGGCGGAACGGGATGCCGCGCGCCACCGCGGCGTCGACGATGGCGCCGGTGCTCGGCCCGAGCCGCTCGTCCTCGTCGAGGTCGCGCAGCGCCTTGAGCGCGCCGGCCAGGTCGAACGGCGCATCGTCGAGCGCCGCGCGGATCAGCGCCTCGGCCCGCTCCAGCGCCAGCCGGCCGACCGCTTCCTCGCTGTACTCGACCACCACCTGGTAGACGCCGGGCTCGATGGTCTGGGTGGTGCGGCTGAAGGTCACCGGGCAACCGGCCTGCTCCTGCAGGCCGAGCGCGGCGAATTCGAGCGCGTGCGCCAGCGACACGGCGTCCTCGTGGCGGATCGCGCTCAGCGGCAGCAGCTCGGGGAAGCGCGCGCGCAGCCGGGTCTCGAAGCCGGGCAGGCGGTCGAGCGTGCACTCGGGCTCGCTGCAGGTCACGATGGCTTCAATCGCGGTGTGGCGGCTCCACAGGTTCGGGCCGCGCAGGGCGCGGATTCGGGAAACTTCCATCAGTGCTATCTCTCGCTGGGGCCGCCCGGCAGCGCTTCGCTCCGGGCAGCGGTTCATTCCATGTCGGGCCGCCGGGTCGCGGCCCGCTACCGGCAGATCGGCCGGGATCGGGCGCGGCCGGGATCAGTCGTTATAGGCTTCGAGGCCGGCGGCGATCATCTCGACCACCGCGCCGAAGTGCACCGCCACCGCAACCGCCGCCAGCGTGCCGGCCGCGTCGACGGCGTCGAGGCCGGCCGGCAGCGGCGCGATCCACTGCTCGACCTCGCCGCGCGCCAGCACGATCTGGCCGTCGCGCGCGAACAGCGCACGGCCGCCGCCGGCGCGGTGCTCGGCCAGCGCCGGCAGCGTGCCGTCGAGCGCGTACAGGATCACCGCGCCGTCGCACAGCCCGGCCATCTCCACCAGCTGCGGATCGGCCGCGTGCAGCACCGCCGCGCCGTCGTCCTGCACCACGTCGACCTGGGTGCGCAGCACGTTGTACAGGTGCTCGGGCTCGGCGATGTGCCAGGGCGCCAGCATGGCCAGGCCCTCGCTGTCGGTCACCACGCCGACCGCGCAGCGGTCGTAGACCAGGCCCTCGTCGAGGATGCGCTCGGCGCTGTGCTCGAACACCGCGCAGTCGATGCTGCGGTTGATCAGCAGGCGCTGGCCGGCCTCCCAGCGGGTGCCGTCGCCGGCGTCGATGCGGCGCCGTTCGAGGAACAGGCCGTCGCGGTTGGCCAGGCCGACGTGGCGGCCGGCCATGCCCAGCAGCGCGGCCGCCAGCCGGGCGACGCGGGTGGTGCCGCGGCTGCCGGTGACGCCGACCAGCGGGATGCGGCCCGACTCGCCGTCGGGGAACAGGTGGTCGACGATGGCGCGGCCGACCGGCCGGCCCGGGCCGTTGGCCGGCTTCAGGTGCATCAGCAGGCCCGGCCCGGCGTTCACCTCGACCACCGCGCCGCCCTGCGCCTCGAGCGGCTTGCCGATGTCCTCGGCCACCACGTCGATGCCGGCGATGTCGAGCCCGACCGCGCGCGCGGCCAGGCCGACCAGCGCGGCCACGTCGGGATGGACCGCGTCGGTGCAGTCGATGGCGACGTTGCCGTTGCGCTGGATCAGCACGCGGCGGCCGTCGGCGGGAATCGAATCGGGGGTCAGGCCCTGGCGCGCCAGGTCGTTGAGAATCGCGGTGTCCTCGTCGATGCGCAGGTAGTTGAGCGGGTGGTCTTCGGTGGTGCCGCGGCGCGGATCGGCGTTGATCTGCGCCTCGACCAGCGCGCGCACGTCGGCCTTGCCGTCGCCGGTCACCCAGGCGGTCTCGCCGCGCGCGGCGGCGACCACCCGGCCGCCGACCACCAGCAGCCGGTGCTCGTTGCCGGGGATGCAGCGCTCGACCATCACCTCGCTGCCGTGGCGCGCGGCGAATTCGAACGCCGCCAGCACGTCCTCGCGGGTCTTCAGGTCCATCGACACGCCGCGGCCATGGTTGCCGTCGGTCGGCTTCACCACCACCGGCAGGCCGATGTCCTCGGCGGCTTCCCAGGCGGCCTCGGCGGTCTCGACGATCTCGCCCTCGGGCACCGGCACGCCGACCGAGGCCAGGATGCGCTTGGTCAGGTCCTTGTCGCTGGAGATGCCCTCGGCGATCGCGCTGGTCTGGTCGGTCTCGGCGGTCCAGATGCGGCGCTGGGCGCGGCCGTGGCCCAGTTGCACCAGGTTGCCCTCGGTCAGGCGGATGTGCGGGATGCGGCGCTCGGTCGCGCCGTCGACGATGCAGGCGGTGCTCGGGCCGAGATGGTGGTCGTCGACCAGGCCGCGCAAGGTGGCCACCGCGGCGGCGACGTCGTAGCCGGTGTCGTTGATCGCGGCCATCACCAGCTGGCGCGAGGCCTCGACCGCGGCGCGGCCGACCTGCTCGTTGCGCGCGCGCACGGCCAGCTTGTAGACGCCGCGCGTCGGCGTCGAGCGCGCCTTGCCGAAGCCCGCCTGCAGGCCGGCCAGGTTCTGCAGTTCGATCGCCACGTGTTCCATGATGTGGGCCGGCCAGGTGCCTTCGCGCAGCCGCAGCAGGAAGCCGCCGCGCTCGCCGACGCCGCAGCGGTGCTCGATCAGGCCGGGCAGCCAGGCGGTCAGCCGTTCGTAGAAGCCAGGCAGCGTGTTGGACGGGAAATCCTCCAGCTCCCCGATGTCGACCCAAGCCTCGACCACCGGGCGGTAGGTCCACAGGTTGGGGCCGCGCAGGTAGTTGACGCGGAGGAAGGTCATGTCTTTTTTCATCTTGATCCCGAAGGTTTGGATCGGCCTCCCGGCAGGGAGGCTGTGACAACGTTCACGGCAGCGGTTCCGGCCTTGCCGGGCCGCGAGGCCGAGCATATCGCAGGTCGCGCGTTATACTTGGTATAGACCTGTACGAACAGTCCCCGTGCCCGCCGTCAACCGACCGGCACGGCCATGCGTTTCAGCGCTGACCGCACTAGGACGCACCGATTCGTTCGGCGCCCCGGCTTTCGGCGCATCGCCCGGCCAGGCCGGGCGCCACACGCTCCATTGAAATCAACCGGTTGTCCATGATGGGTTCCACATCCGCGCGCAGCGGCGCGCGGCCGTGGCTCCGATCGAGGTTGCCGAACAGACACAGGCCGGACGGCCCGCTCCGCGGGCCCGCCGCCGGCCGCCGCAGAATGACGACCATACCCCTTCCCGTCCGCAATACGCCGATCGACGCCTGGCAGGCCGAGCTGGCGCCCGAACTCGCCCCAGACGAAAACGTCCAGACCGGCTTCGAGGTTGACCTCGACGACCAACTTCGCTTCCGCCGCGGCCTCCTGGCCCTCACCGACCGGCGCCTGCTGGCCCGCGCCGCCGGCGAGACGCGCTGGCAGGCCTGGCCGCTCGACGCCGCGCTGTCGCTGCATCACCACGACCACGCCGGCGTCGGCACGCTCGAACTATACGACGGCAGCCGCCGGCTGGCGGCCTGGCGCTTCACGCTGGGCCAGAACCCGGCCGCGATCCGGCTGCTCGAGCGCTTCGAGGCGCTGATCACGACGCTGCGCACCGGCCAGCCGCCGGCCGAGCGCGAGGAGATCCGCTGCCCGACCTGCAAGGCGCCGCTGGAGCACGAGGACGACGACTGCCCGGCCTGCGACCGCGAGCTGCACACGCCGCCGTCGACCTGGACACTGTTCCGGCTGTGGCGCTTCGCCCGGCCCTACCGCGGCCAGCTGCTGGCCGGCTTCCTGCTGATGCTCGGCGCCACCGCCGCCACGCTGGTGTCGCCCTATCTGTACATGCCGCTGATGGACGAGGTGCTGATCCCGTTCCAGAACGGCCACCACATCGAGCCGTCCACCGTGGCGCTCTACCTCGGCGGCCTCCTGGGCGCGGGCCTCGCCTCGTGGGCGCTCGGCTGGGCCAAGACCTACATCCTGGCCTTGGTCAGCGAGCGCATCAGCGCCGACCTGCGCACCACCACCTACGAGCACCTCCTGCAGCTGTCGCTCGAATACTTCGGCGGCAAGCGCTCGGGCGACCTGATGTCGCGCATCGGTTCCGAATCGGACCGCATCAGCGTGTTCCTGTCGCTGCATGCGCTCGACTTCATCACCGACGTGCTGATGATCGCCATGACCGCGATCATCCTGTTCCAGATCAATCCCTGGCTGGCGCTGGTCACGCTGCTGCCGCTGCCCTTCATCGCCTGGATGATCCACCTGGTGCGCGACCGGCTGCGTACCGGCTTCGAGAAGATCGACCGGGTCTGGGGCGAGGTCACCAACGTGCTGGCCGACACCATCCCCGGCATCCGGGTGGTCAAGGCCTTCGCCCAGGAGCAGCGCGAAGCCGCCCGCTTCCGCGAGGCCAACCGCCACAACCTGGCGATCAACGACCGGCTCAACAAGGTCTGGTCGCTGTTCTCGCCGACTGTCTCGCTCTTGACCGAGATCGGCCTGCTGGTGGTCTGGGCCTTCGGCATCTGGCAGGTGTCGCAGCACGACATCACGGTCGGCACGCTGACCGCCTTCCTGGCCTACATCGGCCGCTTCTACGGCCGGCTCGACTCGATGAGCCGTATCGTCTCGGTCACCCAGAAGGCCGCCGCCGGCGCCAAGCGCATCTTCGACATCCTCGATCACGTCTCCAACGTGCCCGAGCCGGCCAACCCGGTGGCGCTGCCGGCAGTGCGCGGCGAGATCAGCCTGCGCGACGTCGGCTTCCGCTACGGCAACCGCGCGGTGATCCGCGGCCTCAACCTCGACATCAAGCCCGGCGAGATGATCGGCCTGGTCGGCCACAGCGGCTCGGGCAAGAGCACCCTGGTCAACCTGATCTGCCGCTTCTACGACGTCGGCGAGGGCGCCATCCGGGTCGACGGCGTCGACATCCGCAACGTCGCGGTGGCCGACTTCCGCCGCAACATCGGCCTGGTGCTTCAGGAACCCTTCCTGTTCTTCGGCACCATCGCCGAGAACATCGCCTACGGCAAACCGGACGCCACCCGCGCCCAGATCATCGCCGCCGCCCGCGCCGCGCATGCCCACGAGTTCATCCTGCGGCTGCCGCAAGGCTACGACTCGCTGGTCGGCGAACGCGGCCAGGGCCTGTCGGGCGGCGAGCGCCAGCGTATCTCGATCGCGCGCGCGCTCTTGATCGACCCGCGCATCCTGATCCTCGACGAGGCCACCGCCTCGGTCGACACCGAGACCGAGAAGGAGATCCAGAAGGCGCTCGACAACCTGGTGCAGGGCCGCACCACCATCGCCATCGCCCACCGGCTGTCGACGCTGCGGCGGGCCGACCGGCTGGTGGTGATGGATCGCGGCCGGATCGTCGAATCGGGCGACCACGACACGCTGATCGCGCAGCAGGGCGCCTACTGGCGCCTGCACGAGGCGCAGGCGCGCAACGTCGATACCGATCTCGACGACGTGAGCCTGTCATGAGCTGCAACCTTCACAGCAGATCGCCGACCGGTGCAGGCGCCCGGCAAAGCCAAGCGCTCCCGGGCATCGGCTCACCCTCGATCGATTCCCACTCCCCCGCCCTCGCCGCCGCGAGGCAGCCTCGCTTCGCTCGAACGCGGATGTAATGCCTGCAGGATTGGCGCAATGACCATCACTCTCTTCGAACTCACGCAGGACGACTACGGCCGGCTGATCTTCACCGGCGCCGACGGCGTCGCCCACGTCGGCATCACGCCGGTGCGCGCCTTTCCGATCGCCGCGCCCGACGAGGGCCTGTCGCTGATGGATCGCGACGGCCACGAACTCGCCTGGATCGACCGGCCGGCCGAGCTGCCGGCGGCGCAGCGCACGCTGATCGAGGAAGCGCTGACCAGCCGCGAATTCATGCCCGAGATCCGCCATATCCGCGCCGTCTCGACCTTCGCCACGCCGAGCAACTGGACCGTCGACACCGACCGCGGCGAGACCACTTTCATCCTCAAAGGCGAGGAAGACATCCGCCGCATCCACGGCGGCCTGCTGCTGATCGCCGACAGCCACGGCATCCAGTTCCTGATCCGCGACCTGTATGCGCTCGATCGCCATTCGCGCCGGCTGCTGGATCGATTCCTCTGACCCGCCAGGCGCGTGCCCAGCAGGCATCGCGCCCTGCAAAGCCCACGAAAAAGGCGGCCTCGGCCGCCTTTTCTCATGCCGTCCGAGCGCGGGCTCAGGACTTCTTCTCTTCTTCCTTCACGGCTTCCTTCTTCGCCTTCTTGTGCTTCTTCATCTTCTTCTCGACCTTCTTCTCGGCGGCCGGCTTGTCGGTCGGCGCGGGTGCGTCGGTAGCGAAGGCCGAAACGGCGAACAGGCCAGCGATCAGGGCAGCGAACAGTTTCATGTCGGTTCCTCAATGGCGGATGAAGCGTTGGAGGGTGCAAGCCAGACCCCGTGGATTCGGCGTCTGCTGCGATTAACGCGGCCCTCGCGCAGGCTGTTGACAAGTTTTGTGACTTTTTTGCACGCCGTCCGGGGCTTTTCATCGTTTCTTCATGGGAGCGTTGACAGCGGTCTCACAGTGGTATTGAATCGATCTTGTATTCAACTGGTATCGAACCAGTTCAACAAGACCGGATACTTCTTACAAACGACACACGGTCTGCGGGAGCATGGAGAGCATGAGTCTTGACTATCTGATCGGCGTGGATGGCGGCGGCACCGGGACCCGGGTGGTCGTGGCCGACCGCAGCGGCCAACCGCTGGCACGCGCCAGCGGCGGCCCCTCCGGCCTCGGGCTCGGCATCGCGCCGGCATGGCAGGCGATCCAGACCGCGCTCTCGTCCGCCTTCGCCGAAATCGGCCCCTTCGCCCCGGCGCGCTGCGCCATCGGCCTCGGCCTCGCCGGCGTGCACAACGCCGGCTGGGCACGCAATTTTCTCGACGCGGCCCCGGTTTCGCCCGGATCGCACTCGACACCGACGGCTTCACCACCCTGCTCGGCGCCCATGCCGGCCAGCACGGCGCGATCGTCGCGGTCGGCACCGGCAGCATCGGCGAAGCCTGGTTCGGCGGCAGCGACAAGCGCACCGTCTCGGGCTGGGGCTTCCCCAGCGGCGACGAAGGCAGCGGCGCCTGGATCGGCCTCAGGGCAGCCCAGCTGGCGCAGAAGGCGCTCGACGGCCGCGTCGCCCGCAGCAAGCTGGCCGAGGCGGTGATCGCCCACCTCGGCGGCGACATCGACGCCGCCTTCGCCTGGTTCGGCCAGGCCACTCAGACCACTTACGCACAACTCACGCCACTGGTAATACGCCACGCACCCGACGATGCTGCCGCTGATACCATTCTGACCCAAGCAGGCCTGGAGATCGCGGCGATCGCCGATGCGCTCGATCCAGTCCACCGCCTGCCTCTCGCGCTGTGCGGCGGCCTGGCGGAAGCGCTCCGTCCGTGGCTGCCCGCAGCGTTGCTCAACCGCGCGCGCCAGCCACAGGGCGATTCGGCCGATGGCGCGCTGCACCTGATTCGGGGTCGTCTACATGGATAAGGCACGCGAAGCCGCGCTGCTCGCGCTGAAACCCGACGCGGAGAGCAGCACACCGCTCTACCTGCAGGTCGCCAACAAGCTTTCCAACGCCATCGCGACCGGCTTGTGGCAGGCCGACGAGGCGCTGCCGAGCGAACGCGTGCTGTGCGAGATGCTCGACATCTCGCGCGTCACCGCCCGCAAGGCGATGGACATCCTGTTCGAACAGGGCCTGATCGTGCGCCGCCAGGGCTCGGGCACCTATATCGCGCCGCGCCTGGTGCAACCGCTGTCGCGCCTGACCAGCTTCTCCGAGGAGATCCGCAGCCGCGGCTTCGCGCCGGCCTCGCGCTGGCTCAGCCGCGAGATCGGCATCGCCAGCCAGGAGGAAGTGCTGCGCCTGGGCCTGTCGCCGGCGTCGACCGTGGCGCGGCTCAAGCGCCTGCGCATGGCCGACGACACGGTGATGGCGGTCGAGACCTCGACCCTGCCCAGCCGCTACCTGGCCGATCCCGGCGCGGTCGGCGATTCGCTCTACAGCTACCTCGACAACCACAGCTCGCCGGTCACCCGCGCGCTGCAGCACATCAAGGCGGTCAACGCCAGCGACGAGATCGCCCAGCTGGCCGGCATCCCGCCGGGCACGGCGATGCTGATGATCACCCGCATCGGCTATCTCGACAGCGGGCTGCCGGTCGAGCTGACCTACTCGTACTGCCGCAACGACTACTACGACTTCGTCGCCGAACTGCGCCGCTGAGTCGCCCCAAGCACCGATCACGAATAGCCGCGAAACAACAGCACAAGCAATGCGTACCCTGACAGGCAACATCCTCACGCCGGAAGGCTGGCAGCACGGCTCGATGCAGTTCGATGCCCGCGTCGCCGCGATCACCGGCAACCCGCGCGATCCGGTCGGCAACGCCGACGACATCGTGCTGCCCGGCTTCATCGACCTGCATGTGCACGGCGGCGGCGGCCGCGACGTGATGGAAGGCGGCGACGCGCTCGACACCATCGCCCGTACCCATGCCCGCCACGGCACCACCAGCCTGCTCGCCACCACCATGACCGCGCCCAAGCGCGAGATCGAGACCGCGTTGCAGGGCGTGCAGCGCGCGATCGCCGAGCGCGCCTCCGGCGGTTCGCGGGTGCTCGGCGCCCACCTCGAAGGCCCCTACATCAATCCGGGCAAACTCGGCGCCCAGCCGAACTTCGCCCGCGACGGAGTGCTGAACGAGATCACCGGCTTCGATGCGCTGGCGCCGCTCAAGGTGCTGACGCTGGCACCCGAGGTGCAGGGCCATATGGAACTGATCAGCGAGCTGGTCGGTCGCGGCATCCGCATCCAGCTCGGCCATACGCTGGGCAGCTACGAGGACGGCGTCGAAGCGATGCGCCACGGCGCGGTCAGCTTCACCCACCTGTTCAACGCGATGACCGGCCTGCACCACCGCGAACCCGGCATCGTCGGCGCCGCGCTGGCCCACGCCGAGTACGCCGAACTGATCCCCGACCTGCTGCACGTGCATCCGGGCGCCATCAAGGCCGCGCTGCGGGCGATCCCCAAGCTCTACTGCGTGACCGATTCGACCGCCGCGGCCGGCATGCCCGACGGCAACTACAAGCTCGGCCGCCACACGGTGACCAAGTGCCTCGGCGGCGTGCGCCTGCCCGACGGCACGCTGGCCGGCTCGACGCTGACGCTCGACGTGGCGCTGCGCAATCTGGTCAGCCTCGGCCTCGACCTCGACGATGCCGCCCGGCGGCTGTCGACCTTCCAGGCCGAGATGCTCGGACTCACCGACCGTGGCCTGCTCAAGGTCGGCGCCTACGCCGACATCGTGGTGTTCGACCGCAATCTGCAACTCAAGGCCGTCTTCGTCGAAGGCGAGCCGGTCAATCTGAATACGGAGCAATAAGTGAGCACTTGCATGTGGAAGGAGATGCGCGAAGGCCCGAGGCCGTCGCCCGTCAGGCCGAACGCCAGGACGCCCGTTTCGCCGAACTCGGCGCGCTGCTGCGCCACACCGATCCGCACGCGCTGGTCACCGTGGCCCGCGGCAGCTCGGACCACGCCTCGGCCTACCTCGCCTACCTGACCATGCTCAAGCTCGGCCGCCTGTCGGTGTCGCTGCCGATGTCGCTGGTGACCATGTACGACGCGCCGCTCGACGTGGCCGGCACGGTGGCGGTGGCCATCTCGCAGTCGGGCCGCAGCCCGGACGTGGTCGAGCCGATCAAGCGCTTCCGCCAGGGCCGTGCCCAGACGGTCGCCCTGGTCAACGACGCCGCCTCGCCGCTGGCCGAGGCCGCCGAATGGACGCTGCCGCTCGAAGCCGGCCCCGAATATGCGGTGGCCGCCACCAAGAGCTATATCGCCAGCCTGTCGGCCGGCGCCCGCCTGGTCGCCCACTGGGCCGAGGATGCCGCGCTGATCGACGGTCTCAAGGCGCTGCCCGAGTCGCTGCGCGCAGCCCAGGAAAGCGACTGGTCGGCCGCGGTCGAGGTGCTCAAGGACGCCGACCGCATCATGGTGGTCGGCCGCAGCCTGACCCTGCCGGTGGCGCTCGAAGCCGCGCTCAAGTGCAAGGAAACCGCCGCGATCCAGGCCGAGGCCTTCTCCGGCGCCGAGATCAAGCACGGCCCGATGGCGCTGATCGACGAGGGCTACCCGCTGCTGATCTTCGCCCCGCGCGGCCCGGCCCAGGCCGGCCTGGTCAAGCTGGCCGAGGAAATGCGCGGCCGCGGCGCCAAGGTGCTGCTGGCCGCCCCGGCCGACGTCGCCTCGCGCGAGCTGACCCTGCCGCTCGGCCCGACGCCCGAACTGGACCCGATCGCCGCCGTCTCGGCGTTCTACCCGATGGTCGAAGCGCTGGCCCGCGCCCGCGGCTTCGATCCCGATCAACCGCGCCATCTGAACAAGGTGACGATGACGCGCTGAGCGTCGCCGCACGCCGAGAGCTTGCAGTGCTCGCCTACGTGCGCATCAGACGCGCGGGGCGATCCAGGACCGGGACCGGTGCCCGGGTGGATGCAGTGAATAGAAACGAGGATCACGACATGCAACTCAAACGTATCGCCCACGCTGCCCTGCTGCTGGCCGGCCTCGCCCTGTCGGGCCAGGCTCTGGCCGAAAAGCAGCGGCTCGAATTCTGGACGCAGAGCCTGGCGCCCAAGTTCGACCCCTACTTCAAGAACCTGGTGGCCAAGTACAACGCCGCCAACCCCAACGTCGAAGTGGTCTGGGTCGATTACCCGTGGGACGTGATCCGCACCAAGTTCACCGCCGCCATCGCCTCGGGCAAGCCGCCGGCGCTGGCCAACATGGACGTGCCCTGGGCCTATGAGTACAAGCAGTCGGGCCTGATCCTGCCGCTGGACAACCTGATCGACAAGAACCAGTACGTCGCCGGCGCGGTCAAGGACGTCACCTTCGACGGCAAGCTCTACGCCATCCCGTTCTACAACGGCGCCAACGTGATCGCCTACAACACCGAGCTGTTCAAGAAGGCCGGTCTCGATCCCAAGCTGCCGCCGAAGTCGTTCGACATGCAGCTCTCCTACGCCAAGACCATCAAGGCCAGGACCGGCGTGGCGGGCTTCGCGCCGACGCTGGGCCCGACCAAGATCGAGGGCCTGCTGATCCAGGAAGGCCTCGACGTGATGAAGGACGGCCGCGCGGTGTTCAACTCGCCCGAGCACGTCGCCTTCGTCCGCAAGCTGGCCGACGCCTACAAGGCCGGCGCGCTGCTGAAGGACAACCTGTTCGCGCAGGACAACTTCCAGGTCTCGATGGCGGCCTACAACAGCGGCCGGATGGCCATGCTGGTGACGGTGCCGGCGGCGCTGACCCGGGTGCGCGACGATGCGCCCAACATCTACAAGGTCACCGACGCGGCCGGCGCGCCGCTGGGCAAGTCCGGCATCGCCTCGGGCGGCTGGCAGTTCACCTTCGTGGTGCCGCGCAACGTCGACCCCAAGCTGGTGCCCGAAGTCGCCAAGCTCGGCAGCTACCTGACCAACGCCGAGAACCAGCTCGCCTTCTCCAAGTTCGCCGGCACCTTGCCGACCTCGAAGCGCGCGGCGATGGACGCCCACTTCCAGACCCTGCCCGCCAACGCCGGCGCGGTCGAGAAGGGCCTGGTCGCGGCAGCCAAGAACCTCGACGTCACCCGCACCATCTTCCTGGCCGGGGTGAAGGACGCCGAGCTGCTGTCGACCAAGCTTTCGGCGGCGATCGAACAGGCCGTCACCGGCCGCAAGGACGCCAAGGTCGCGCTCGACGAAGCCGCGGCGTTCTGGAACCAGAAGCTCGGCAAGTAAGCCGACCCAGCCTCAGACCCGACGCAAGCAGTGCGCTCGCTCCACCACGGTGGAGCGGCGTTGGGGATGTGCATGCCTGCGAAGCGTGCCCATCCCCAACGCGAGCCGTCCCGGCAACCCCGGGCGAACCGTGTACGAGGCCATCCCGCCGGATGGCGCAGACAGACGCAACGAGAGAGAAGACCGTGGCCCAGTCACGTAAAGCCACCCTGACCGCCTACCTGTTCCTGGCACCGGCCATCGCGCTGCTGCTGGTGTTCTCGTTCTGGCCGGTCGGCTTCGGCTCCTACATCGCCTTCACCCAGTACAACCTGATCGAGGCGCCGCAGTGGGTCGGGCTCGACAACTTCCGCGAGCTGTTCGGCGACGAACTGTTCCTGATCTCGCTGAAGAACTCGGCGCTCTACCTGATCGTGGTGCCGGCGATCCAGGTGCTGGCCATCCTGCTGGCGGTGCTGGTCAACAACCAGCTGCCCGGCATCAAGTTCTTCCGCGCCGCCTACTACCTGCCGGTGGTCACCACCGTGTCGGTGGTCGGGATCATCTGGAACTTCATGTACAACGAGGACGGCGCGCTCAACGCCATCCTGCGCTGGCTGCACATGATCGACGACCCGGTCGGCTTCCTCACCGACGACCGCATCGCGCTGTTCGCCGTGATGTTCGTCACCATCTGGCGCGGCCTGGGCTGGTACATGGTGCTCTACCTCGCCGGCCTGCAAGCCATCTCGCAGGACGTCTACGAGGCCGCCACGCTCGACGGCGCCAACGCCTGGCAGAAGTTCTGGCGCATCACCGTGCCGCTGCTGCTGCCCACCATCCTGCTGTGCTCGGTGATGTCGGTGCTGGCCGCGGTCAAGGCCTTCGAGGAAGTCCAGATCATGACCCAGGGCGGACCGTTCCAGTCGACCTACACCGCGCTGTACTACGCCTACGAATTCGGCATCAAGTCGCTCAACTTCGGCCGCGCGCTGGCCGCCAGCCTGGTCATGTCCGGCGTCTGCGTGGTGCTGGCCTGGCTCAACTTCCGCTACCTGCAACCCAAGAACCCGTGAGCCACGCGCAGAACATCATGAGCGAAGCCCAGACCATGTCGGCGACCACCGCCCCCACCCTGCAGACGACCGTTCCGGCCGGCACGCGGCTTGCCGCCCGCCTGCGCCGGGTCGCCCGCCACCTGCCCCACTACCTGCTGCTGTCGGTGCTGGCCGTGCTCACCGTCTACCCGTTCTGGTGGACGCTGGTCACCGCGCTGTCGACCACTGGCGATGTCTACAGCTTCCCGCCGCCGCTGCTGCCGAGCGATCCTGGGCTGGAGAACTTCATCGAAGTGTTCCGCACCATCAACCTGCTGGCCTTCTTCAAGAACTCGATCCTGATCTCGGCCGCCACCGTGGCCGGCACGCTGGTCATCTGCAGCCTGGCGGCCTACCCGCTGGCACGCATGCAGTTCCCGGGCCGCAAGTGGGTGTTCGGCGCCATCATCGCCACCATGATCCTGCCGGCCGAGATCAACTTCCTGGTCAACTTCATCACCGTCTCGCGCCTGCAGCTGGCCGATACCGTCACCGGCGTGGTGCTGCCCAACCTGGCCGGCGCGATCGGCATCTTCCTGATGAAGCAGGCCTTCGAAGCGGTGCCGGGCGACCTGATCGACGCCGCCCGCGTCGACGGCGCCAACGAATGGACCATCTTCTGGAAGATCATGCTGCCGCTGGCCAAGCCCGCGCTCGGCGCGCTCGCCATCCTCACCATGGTGACCGCCTGGAACCAGTACATCTGGCCGTCGGTGGTGATGACCAGCCCCGACAACTTCCCGCTCGCCGTCGGCGTGAAATACCTGTCCGGCGCCTTCAGCTTCAAGACCCGCGTGGTGGCCGCCGGCGCCGTGCTGACCATCCTTCCGATCCTGATCGTCTTCCTGTTCACGCAGCGCTTCTTCCTGCGTGGCTTCGACGGCGCTGTGAAGTAGACCGACCATGACCCACGATCTCCATACCCTTGCCGGCCGCGCCCTGATGGTCGACGTTCCCGGCGACGAACTGACCGCCGAGGATGCCGAGTTCCTGCGCAGCAACGGCTTCCGCGCCATCTGCCTGTTCCGCCGCAACGTCTCGAGCGCCGAGAAGACCCGCAAGCTGGTCGACGACCTCAAGGCCGCCATCGGCGACGACGCCCTGATCGGCATCGACCAGGAAGGCGGCGCGGTGATGCGCACGCTGTTCATGCCGGCCGCCCCGAGCGCCATGGCCCTCGGCGCCGCCGGCGACGAGACGCTGGCCTACCGGGTCGGCGCCGCCATCGCCCGCGGCCTGGCCTCGCTCGGCATCAACTGGAACTACGCGCCGGTGCTCGACCTGAACAACAACCCGCGCAACCCGGTGATCGCCGAGCGCTCGTTCGGCGCCGATCCGGCCAAGGCCGCGCGGCTGGCCGGTGCCTGGATGGCCGGCCATCTGAGCGAAGGCGTCGCCACCTGCGTCAAGCACTTCCCCGGCCACGGCGACACCCATACCGATTCGCACCTCGACCTGCCGGTGGTCGACAAGTCGCGCGCCGCGATCGAGCAGTACGAACTGTCGCCGTTCCACGCGCTGATCAAGCAGACCCCGGGGCTGATGAGCGCCCACATCGTGTTCCCGGCCTTCGACGCCGAGCTGCCGGCCACGCTGTCGCCGGCGATCCTGCAGACGCTGCTGCACGACGAGTGGGGCTACGAGGGCGTCACCATCACCGACGGCATGAACATGAAAGCCATCCGCGAGCGCTGGGGCCAGGCCGAAGGCACTGCGATGGCGATCGGCGCCGGCGCCGACCTGTCGCTGGTGCTGCAGTTCGCCGACGAGATGGTCGCCTCGCGCCAGGCGCTGATCGACGCCGTCGGCAGCGGCCGCATCGCGCAAGCGCGGCTGGCCGAGGCCGATGCGCGCGTCACCGCGATGGCGCAGCGCTACCCGGCCGTGCGCCGCGACTACGGCGCGGAACAGGAAGCCGACGACCGCGCGCTGTTCGCCCACGCCTGGGCCCGCGCACTGACCCTGGTCGGCGAAGCCCGCCGGCCGGTGCTGGGCAGCAAGGTGCGGCTGATCGTGCAGGCCGACGCGCCGTCCGACGGCGTGTCCGAGCCCGGCCTGCCGGCCCGCGTGCTGATCGAGCGGCTCAAGCCCCTGTACGAACTCGACGTGATCGCCTACCCGCAGCGCAGCGACATCGACTGGCGCGACGCCGCGCGCGACGACGCCTTCGTGATCGTGGCCTCCAATACCCGCGAACGCTACGACGCGCGCGAGCGCGACAGCTGGCGGCCGGACCTGCACCTGGCGCTGTGGAACCCTTACGCTGCGGCCGACCTGCCGTGCCCGGCGCTGGTGACCTACGGCTTCGCCGACCCCGCGCTCGACGCGGTGGTGGCCTGGCTCAAGGGTGAACTGGAAGCGACCGGCAGCCTGCCGGCACCACTGGAGAACGACGACTAGGGCGAGAGACGACCACGGGCGCAAGCCCTCTCCGACCGAATGAACGAACCGAACCCGCCTTCGCTGTTGAAGGCGGGCAGGGATGGTGTTTGCCCGGAATTCCGGAAGACGCCCTCCGGCACTCCCCAGGACGGGGAGGTTTCAACCAAGGATGCCCGGCCATGGCCGAACTGAAACTGAACCAGCTGCAGAAAACCTACGACGACGGCACCGCCGTCATCCACGGCATCGACCTCGCGGTGCGCGACGGCGAATTCATGGTCTTCGTCGGCCCTCGGGCTGCGGCAAGTCGACCACCCTGCGCATGATCGCCGGGCTGGAAGAGATCAGCGGCGGCGAGATCCGCATCGGCAGCGACGTCGTCAACGACGTGCCGCCGGCCAAGCGCGGCGTGGCCATGGTGTTCCAGAGCTATGCACTGTACCCGCACATGTCGGTGCGCGAGAACATGGCCTTCGGCCTCAAGCTGGCCAAGAAGCCGCGCGCCGAGATCGACGCCGCGGTCGACCGCGCCGCCGAGATCCTGCAGATCACCCACCTGCTCGACCGCAAGCCCAAGGCCCTGTCGGGCGGCCAGCGCCAGCGCGTCGCCATCGGCCGCGCCATTGTACGCAAACCGGCGGTGTTCCTGTTCGACGAGCCGCTGTCCAACCTCGACGCCGCGCTGCGCGTGCAGATGCGGATCGAGCTGGCCCGGCTGCACCAGGAGCTCGGCACCACGATGATCTACGTCACCCACGACCAGGTCGAGGCGATGACGCTGGGCGATCGCATCGCGGTGTTCAACGGCGGCCGCATCGAGCAGGTCGGCACGCCGCTCGAGCTGTACGAGCAACCGGCCAACCAGTTCGTGGCCGGCTTCCTCGGCTCGCCCAAGATGAACTTCCTGCCCGCCCAGCTGGCCGGCCACCACGCCGGCGGCAGCGACATCCTGCTGGCAGGCCAGACCCGCCTGACGCTGCCGGGCCAGCTTTCGCTGCCGGCCGGCGACAAGATCACCCTTGGCCTGCGGCCCGAGCACATCGGCTGGAGCAAGGAAGCCAGCAACAACGCGATCCCGGCCAGCGTCGACCTGATCGAGCACCTCGGCGGCGAGCAGATCGTCTACGCCCGCGCCGAAGGCGGCGACCACCAGGTGGCCTTCACCCTGGCCGGCCAGGCCGCCACGCCGCACCGCGGCGACCGCGTCTGGCTGCAACCGCGCTTCGAGACCTGCCACCTGTTCGCCGCCGATGGCCGGGCGCTGCCCAGCCGGGCCAGCGCGAGCTGAACGGCCGGGAAACTCGACGCCGACCCGATTCGATCAATTGCCGGATTTGAAACGCACGCATACGCACCTTTAGACAGAACCGACATGACCTCCGCTTATTCGCTTCGTCAACCCGCCGCAATCCAGGCGATCACCATGGGTGATCACCAGGTGCTGCTGATCGACGATTTCCTGCAAGAGCCCGATGCGCTGGTGGACTTCGCTGTCCGAAGCTCATTCAGCCGCTATCCGGGCTACGCGGAGCGGAAAGGTTATCCCGGCATTCGCGCGGTCGCGCCGGACGATTACTCCTACAACATCACGATGTTTCTCGAGCCGGTGATCAAGCAGTATTTCGGCGCGCCGGTCGAGCTCGACATCCGCAAGAGCGTATGCGCGATTTCGCTCACCACCATGCAGCCGGACGAACTCGGCCCGCTGCAGCGGACGCCGCATTTCGACGCCAGTACGCCGCACCATATGGCCGCCCTGCTTTATCTGTGCAACGAGGAACATGGCGGCACGGCCTTTTACCGCCATAACTCGACCGGCCTGCAGCAGATCACCGCGGACACGCGCGAGCATTATCTCGACGTGTATTACGAGGAAATCAACGCCCGCCGTCCGCAACGCCGCTATTACGACGAATCCGACGAGCAATTCACCCGCCTGGGAATGATCCCGGCCAAATACAACCGCCTGGTGCTGTATCGCGGCAGCCTGCTGCATACCGCCATCGTCAATCCCGCGCGCAGCGTCGAAACCGATCCGCGCGCCGGTCGGCTGACCGTCAATACCTTTTATGACTTCTGAGCCGGCCATGCACAAGAACACAGATTCGAATTTCCAAATGCTGCACACAAATGGAATGAGAGGGGAGGTTTGGGGTGCGCATGCGAGTGAGCGTGGCAATGCAATTCCCGAGGGCGAAATCGCCGGCGGGGTTCTGTTCGCCGTACGCATGGCACAGCGGGCCGCCAGCCGTGGGGGCAGTCGGATTGTGCGCACTCGAATCCATGGTGCGCCGGGAGGCAAAGGCAGCCAAAGAGCCATGACGTCATTCGGCCGAAAGCCGGCCCTATTTCGGACAGGTCGATATCCGGCCCGATCCGTCGATGTTTCCGCACGTGTTCAACGCAAGCGGTCCGGCCGAAAGGCCAATCCAGGGACTCGAACCGCTGCGTAAATGTTTTACCTGTCCCATAAACCTCGCTTATAGAACGCTACATCAACGCTGGAGACGACAATGAGAAAGCAAGTACAGGGCCAGATTCAGCCCACCACCTTGGCCGCCGCCGTGGCACTGGCCTTCCTGGGCGCAGGTTCGCTGCCCGTGTTCGCAGCGGATGCGCCGCCTGCTCCGACCTCGGAACAGCCCGCCGAAATCATCCAGGTGAAGGGCATCCGCAGCGCACTGCAGAACTCGGTGCGTCTCAAGCAGAACTCCACCGCGATCGTCGACGCGGTGTCGGCCGAAGACATCGGCAAGATGCCCGACAACGACGTCGGCGAATCGCTCGGCCGTATTCCGGGCGTGTCGGTGGGCCGTGCCTTCGGCCAGGGTTCCTCGGTCTCGGTGCGCGGTTCCGATCCGCAGATGACCTACACCACGCTGAACGGCCAGACCGTCGCCTCGACCGGCTGGTACGACCAGATGAACGTCGACCGTTCGTTCAACTACTCCCTGCTGCCGTCGGAAATGATCGGCGGCATGGAAGTGTACAAGTCGCCCCAGGCCGACCTGACCGAAGGCGGCATCGGCGGCACGGTCATCGTCAAGACCCGCAAGCCGCTGTCGGCCGACAAGACCAGCCTCTTCGGCAGCGTCAGCTACGGCGACGGCAGCATCAGCGACAGCAGCCTCGACGTCTCCGGCCTCTACAACTTCAAGAACGCAGCCCGGACCTTCGGCTTCCTGGTCGCCGCCTCGCAGTCCGAAGGCGACTACATCCGCCGCGGCGTCGAAGCCGACAGCCGCTGGTCGGGCGACGTCGCGCCGACCACCTTCGTGCAGGAACGCAAGCGCAAGGCCTACAACATCGCGCTGCAGGCCCGTCCGAACTCGAGCTGGGATCTCGGCGTGCAGTTCCTCGGCCTGGACCTCGAGGCCAACAACTCGAACTCCAGCCACTACATCTTCCACGACGCCAACTGCACGCAGCGCAATACGGCGGTGAAGTCGGACTTCAACCCGAACGGCATCTGCCTGCGCAGCTCGACCACCGCGAGCAACCCGCTGGCCAACGAGTTCATGCAGGTCTGGGCTCGCGGCGCGTCGATGTCGTCGGACAGCCTGACGTTCGACGCCCACTACAAGGGCGACGTGGTCAAGGTCGACTTCGTGGCCGGTACGACCAAGGCCGACGGCGGTACCGACATCACCACCAACTACTCCTACGGCTCGTGGGGCGCAGGCAACAACCTGCCGAAGTGGCAAGGCACGATCGACGCCACCGGCAAGCAGATCGTGATCAGCCCGTCGTCGAACCAGACGATCACCGTCGGCAATCTGGCCCCGAACAGCTCGCCGGAAACCTGGGCCACCTCCCGCGGCCCGAACGAAGACGAAGAGAAGTACGGCCAGGCCGACGTGACGCTGAACCTTGACTGGGGTGCGATCAACTCGTTCAAGACCGGCGTGCGCAAGGCCGACCACACCTTCACCAAGCGTGCCTATCGCCCGATCTGGAGCACGGCGATCGCCCCGGTTTCGACCGGCAGCCTGTTCGACGGCCAAGTCGACGTCGCCAGCTGGTCGATCCCGCGTCCGAACATCGACGCGATGCTGTCCAACACCAGCAAGAACATTACCGGCTGGATCGAGGATCGTTCGGCCTACGGCGAGCTCAACGAAGACAACACCGCGCTGTACGGCATGTTCACCTTCGAAGCCGAGAACGTCCGCGGCAACTTCGGCCTGCGCTACATCGCGACCAAGGCGACCAGCACCACCTACGCCTTCGACGGCACGCCGCTGGCCGCCGGCGACTACTCGGGCAACGCCAACTGGGGCCGCGGCACGGCTTCGACCAAGGCCAGCTACAACGACGTGCTGCCGAGCGTGAACGTCGCCTTCGACCTGAAGAAGAACCTGGTCCTGCGCGCGTCCGCCTCGCAAGCGATCACCCGCCCGAACTTCGCCAACATGTTCGGCGTGACCGTTGCGGGCTACAACGACGACCGCGTCGGCAACGAAACCTGGACCACCGGCAACATCAACCTGAAGCCGATGAAGTCGAGCCAGGCCGATCTGGGCATCGAGTACTACTACGGCAAGGGCAACCTGGCGTCGGCGACCTTCTTCACCAAGGAGATCAGCAACTTCGTCACGACCCAGACCCTGGCCAACCAGAAGGTCGGCCTGGTCGATCCGCGCTCGGGCGTCGACAACTGGACGGTGCAGACCTATGCCAACGCGGGCGGCGGCACCATCCGCGGTATCGAGCTGCAGGTCAACCATTCGTTCGACAATGGCTTCGGCGTGCTGGCCAACTACACGCTCACCGAAGGCAACGCTCCGGCCGACAGCTACAACGACAAGCTCGGCGTGTTCACCCAGGCTTCGAAGCACAACACCAACCTGGTCGGCTTCTGGGAAAACGATCGCTACTCCGCCCGCCTGGCCTACAACTGGCGTTCGAAGTACATGATCCGTGAAGGCGCCTTCTGGTACGGCGACCGCATGCACGATGCCTACGGCACCCTGGATGCAAGCTTCGGCTGGAACATCAACGACAACCTGCGTCTGTCGTTCGAAATCGCCAACCTGCTGGAAGAAGACGACGTGCAGTACGGCGCCGCCGAAGCCAGCAACCCGGCCATCAAGGACCCGCTCAAGGCGGGCTACCCGGCCTGGTCGTTCGAAGGCGAACGGACCTTCAAGCTCGGTCTCAGCGCCAAGTTCTAAGCTGGACACGGCCCTCGTCCCCGGGCGGGGGCCGTTTTTATCGAGTTGCGATTGATCCGCATGAGAAAACCGTTAAAAGACATTCTGCTGCTCGCCGCATTCCTGGGCGTCGGCCTGATCCTGGGCCTCGGCGTCAACCGCCTGGTTCATCAATTCACGCCGCGCTACGAAACGGGCAATTATCGAAAATATTATGAAAACGATACGAAGCAGGTGCTTGTCTTCGGCACCAGCTGGTGCCGCTTCTGCAAGCAGACGCGCGCCCATCTGAATCGACTCGGCATCGCATTTACCGATGTCGATATCGAGACGTCGAAAGAGGCGAAGGAAAAATTCCAGCAGCTCGGTGGCGAAAATGTGCCGCTGATCCTGATCGGCGATCGGCTGATAAAAGGTTTCGACCAGGAAGTCATCGACAGCGCCCTGGCGCAAATAAAGCAGAAATGAAATGAAAGGAAGCCAGGCCGGCTTCCGTATTCAGAAATTCAATGTCAGGCATTCAGAAAAACAAGCGCTACCAATCGGTAGGTAACCCAGCGTATCAACCAACCCCGGAGGATTTCATGAAAAAATTCGCTGCACTGGTCATCGGCTTCGGCATGAGCATCACCGTCTCGCAATCGGTGTTCGCCGAATCGCTCTGGTGCGAAATCAAGCATCGCGTATGCGATCAGGGTTCGACCAACTCCGTGTGCATCACGGCCCGGGCCAACTGCCCCAACTAACCATCCGGCAAGGCAAGGAGCGATAATCCGCTCCTTGCATACCAGTTCACTCCTCTCTGGCGCGTGAGTTGCAGCGGCTTCGGCCGATGCACCCGCGCCATCTTTTTTGGTCCTTCACCTTCCGATCGCGCCGGACGGGAACGCGCTCAACGCTTGGCATGCGCGAAGCGCGGCAGGTCGTCCACCGCGTCGGCGTAGCCGTCCAGCCGCTCGCCCATCGCCGCCCCAGCCGGTCGAGCCGTTCGTTCGGCGCCGGATGGGTCTTGAACAGCAGCGACAGGCCCGGATCGCCCGGGCTGGCCGCCGCCAGCGTCTGCAGCACGCCGACCAGGCCGTAGGGGTTGTAGCCGCCGCGCGCGGCGATCACCACGCCCATCCGGTCGGCCTCGTATTCGTCGTCCTTGTCCAGGCCGCGCAGGAACAGCTCCTTGCCGCCGCCGACCACCTTGGCCAGGTTCTCGGCGCTCCGCTTGCCGGTATTGGCGGCATAGGCGTCGGCGATGTCGGAGAACACCGCCGACCCCATCTGCTTCTGGATCGCCTTCAGCTGGTGCTTGCGCAGCACGTGCGACATCTCGTGCGCCAGCACGCCGGCCAGTTCTGCCTCGCTGCGCAGCCGCTGGAACAGGCCGCGCGTGATCAGGACATGGCCGCCCGGCGTGGCGAAGGCATTGACGTTCGGATGATCGATCACACCGAACTTCCACGGCAGGCCGGGCCGCTCGGTCTGCTGCGCCAGCCACATGCCGACGTGGTTGACGTAGCGCTGCAGCTCGGCGTCGTCGACCAGCGGCGAGGCGCCGAGCAGCGTGGCGGCCAGGTCGCCGCCGAGCTGGACCTCCTCGGCCTCGGGAATGTCGCGGTTGGCGTCGACGGCCTTCTTCAGCGTTTCGACGCCCTTGAACAGCTTGTTGAAATCGAGATCGAGCGCCATCGCCGGCAGGGCCAGCGACAGCAGCAGGGGCAGCATCAGTTTGCGCATGGCGGGCCTCCTCAGCGATCGGTCCGGCCGCTGCCGGATGGATCGGCGGCCGGCGCACCGGCCGGCAGGTAGTCGACGCTGACCGCGGTCAGCTTGCCGGCGCGGGCGAAGCGGCTCGCCTCGCCGGCCGACACCGCATAGCTGCCGAGCTTGGCCAGCTGGGCCGGGTTGGGCTGGGCGTTCCTCAGGCTTTCCTCGTCCAGGCCCTTGACCCCGGTGGCCACCGTGGTGCCCGAGCTGCCGGTCTTGAACAGGCTGACCGCCGACAGCACGCCGCTGGCGTTGCCGCTGCCGCTCGAACCGCCGCCGGTGCGCACCGCCAGCAGCTTGACCCAGCCCTGCTGGCCGCCGGCCTTCACCTGCATCCAGGCGCCCTGGCGCGACACGATCTCGACCGCGGCGCTGGCCGGCAGGTCGGCCACCTTGGCGGCGTCGGCGAACGGCTTGGCGCGCAGCTCGGTCGGCCGCAGCACGGTCCCGGTCTCGGCTGCGCCGGCCGCCAGCGCGGCCAGCAGCCACAGTGCTGGGTACAGTCTCATCGGGTCTTACTCCTCGGGTTGCGGGATGGGCTCGAACAGGCGGACCTCCTGCTCGCGCCCCTTGACGTGGTGCAGGCCGCAGTCGCGATAGGCGAAAGCCTCGCCGGCCGCGAGCCGGGTCGACTCGGCCACCAGCACCCGGGCGACGCCCTTGGTCTGTCCCTCGATGCGGCTGGCGAGGTTCACCGTGTCTCCGATCGCAGTGTAGTCGAGCCGGTCGTTCGAGCCGACGAAGCCGACCACCGCCGGTCCGGAATTGAGGCCGATGCCGATGTCGAAATCCTGGCCCAGGTCGGTCAGCTCGGCCTTGAAGCGGACCAGCGCCTGCGACATCTCGATGGCCGCGGCGACGGCGTGGCGGGCATGGTCGGGATCGTGCACCGGCGCGCCCCAGAAGGCCATGATGGCGTCGCCGATGAATTTGTCGAGGGTACCGCCGTGGCGAAAGATGATCTCGACCTGGGTCGAGAAATAGCGGTTGAGCAGCGAGACGATGGCTTCGGGCGAGCGCGTCTCGGACAACGTGGTGAAGCCGCGGATGTCGGAGAACAGCACGGTGATCTCGCGGCTTTCGGCGATCGCGCCGGTGTCGATCTCGCCGCGCGCCACCAGGTCGCCGACCACGCGCGGATCGAGGAAGCGCTGGAACATGCCGATGGCGCGCTCGCGCTGGCGCCGCTCGCCCAGATAGGCCTGCAGCGCGCACAGCCAGTAGAACACCCAGGCGCAGGCCAAGGGCGCATAGACTGGCAGCCACCAGCCCTGCCGCAGCGCGAACCAGGCCAGCGCGACCACCGCCAGCGAGGCCGCCAGCAGCGCATAGGCGATGCGGGTGGCGCTGAGGCCGCGGCTGAAGGCGCGGGCCAGCACGATCAGCAGCACCGCGGCCAGCGGCAGCGCGGCGGCGCGCGGCGGCTCGCGCAGCCAGTCGCCGGCGCGCAGGTTGTCGATCGCGGTGGCCAGGATGTCGACGCCGGGATAGGTCGCCGCCAGCGGGGTGACGCGCAGGTCCTGCAGGCCCGGCGCCGCGGTGCCGATCACCACGATGCGGTCGCGGAACTCGTCGGCCGGCCGCAGCGGATGCTCGCGCTGGGCGTCGGCGTAGAGATCGGCATAGGAGACGTGCCGCCAGCCGCTGCGCCAGTTGAGCAGGATGCGGTCGGCGGCCGGCTGCGGCCAGCCGAAGTCGCGCGCCAGCCGGCCGGCAACGCCGGCAGGCGCCAGTTGGCGTGATCGCGGTAGAGATAGTAGTGGCGGCCGACGCGGTCGCTGTCCTCGACGAAATTGATCAGGCCGCCGCGCATGGCCTCGGGATGGCGGATCAGCACCAGCGGCAGCAGCACCGGCAACCGCGCGGCGGGCGAGGCGCCCGGCAGCGGCGTGAAGCCCAGCGCCGGCGGCATCGCGCCAGCCGCGCCGCCGCCCTGCCCGCTCAGCAGCAGCGGCTGGTAGACGTTGGGATAGGCCGCCACGGTGTCGGCGAACAGCGCGTCGTGCTCGGGCCGGTACACGTCCGGCTCGTTGAACATGATGTCGAACACGATCGCGCGCGGCTTCTGCCTGGCCAGGTGGGCGACCAGCTCGCCGTGCACCGAGCGCGGCCAGGGCCAGCTGCCGGCGACCGCGGCCATCTCCTCGAGCGAGCGCTGGTCGACGTCGATCACCGTCACCGTGTCCGATACCGGCCGGCCGGCGGCATGCTGGCGCAGCAGCAGGTCGCCGGCGCGCTGGTCGACCACGCGGCTGGCGTCGAGCACCAGGTAGTCGAGCGCCACCAGCGCCAGCACCAGGACGAGCCAGTGCCAGTAGGAGAACTGCCGGAAGAAGCGGAACAGGGCGGCCATGGGAGCGAGCAGCGGGGACAGCTCAAGGTTTAGCAGCTGGGCCGGCCGATCTCCAGCCGCGCGGCGCAGGAAACGGCGCCGCAAATGCAAAAGGGCCGGAAACCCGGCCCTTTCGGCGGCAGGACGCGATCACTCGTCCATCACGGCGGAGGTGTAGACCTCCTGCACGTCGTCGAGGCTCTCGAGCGCGTCGATCAGCTTCTGCATGCGCACCGCGTCGTCGCCGCTCAGTTCGGTATCGGTCTGCGCCTTCATCGTCACTTCACCGATCTCGGCCTTGAAGCCGGCCTTTTCCAGCGCTTCCTTGACGTTGACGAACTCGTAGGGCGGGGTGACCACCTCGATCGAGCCGTCCTCGTGGGTGACCACGTCGTCGGCGCCAGCCTCGAGCGCGGCTTCCATCAGCGCGTCCTCGCTGGTGCCCGGCGCGAAGATCAGGTAGCCGCAGTGCTTGAACTGGAAGGCCACGCAGCCGTCGGTGCCCATGTTGCCGCCGTACTTGGAGAAGGCGTGGCGCACGTCGGCCACGGTGCGGGTCTTGTTGTCGGTCATGCAGTCGACCATCACCGCCGCGCCGCCGATGCCATAGCCCTCGTAGCGGGTCTCGATGTAGTCGACGCCTTCGAGATTGCCGGCGCCGCGGTCGATCGCGCGCTGGATGTTGTCCTTCGGCATGTTGGCGCCGAGCGCCTTGTCGACCGCCAGCCGCAGCCGCGGGTTGGTGGCCGGATCAGGATCGCCCATCTTGGCGGCGACGGTGATTTCCTTGATCAGCCGCGTGAACAGCTGACCGCGCTTGGCGTCCTGGCGCCCCTTGCGATGTTGAATGTTCGCCCACTTGGAATGGCCGGCCATGTTCAGACTCCGGGAATGGCAGATCGAAAGAAGGCGGGCATGTTATCACACGGCCACCTGGGCCGGATTCGCCCGCGGCCGCTACACGAGCACGCCGCGGCCGAGCATAATCGGGCGGCGATCCCCGCCAACCTACGTCCACAGGAGTCGTTCCATGAAACAGATGCTGATCCTCGCCGCCATGCTGGCCTTCGGCGCGGCCCACGCCGCCGATGCGCCCAACAAGCAGCAGAACAAGATGGCCGCATGCAACAAGGAAGCCGGCGACAAGAAGGGCGACGAGCGCAAGCAGTTCATGTCCGGCTGCCTGAAAGCCAAGGCCGCCACCCAGCAGGACAAGATGAAGACCTGCAACAAGGAAGCCGGCGAAAAGGCACTCAAGGGCGACGAGCGCAAGGCGTTCATGAGCCAGTGCCTGAAAGCCTGATTGAAGCTCGGTGCTTCAGCAGGTCGTCGTCCCGCAATGCAGCGCCCGGCAAAGCCGGGCGTTTTCGTTTGGTGTGCACTGAACCATCGGCTTTCCCTGCTTCATTCCGACTCCCCCGCCCTCGCCGCCGCGAGGGAGCCTCGCTAGCGCTCGCCGGCGAAACACTCGTACACCAGCCTGTATCCGGCTCAGTTACCGCGCGGATGATGCTCGGCATGCAGCTGCGCCAGCCGCGCCTTGGCGACGTGGGTATAGATCTGGGTGGTGGTGATGTCGGCGTGTCCCAGCAACAGCTGCACCACGCGCAGGTCGGCGCCGTGGTTGACCAGGTGGGTGGCGAAGGCATGGCGCAATACATGCGGGCTGAGCCGCTCGGCGGCGATGCCGGCGCGCAGCGCGTACTGCTTGACGATGTACCAGAAGCCCTGCCGCGTCAGCGGCTCGCCGCGCGGGTTGAGGAAGGCGACCGGATGGGCGCGCCCCTTCAGCAGCACCGGCCGCGCCTCGACCAGGTAGCGGCGGAAGGCCAGCTGCGCCGGCTCGCCCATCGGCACGATGCGGGTCTTGCCGCCCTTGCCGCGCTCGATGCGGATGCCGCCCTCGTTCAGGCCGACCGCCGCCAGCGGCAAGGCCACCAGCTCCGACACGCGCAGCCCGGTGGCGTACATCAGCTCGAGCATGGCGCGGTCGCGCAGGCCGAGCGGGCTGTCGTCGGGCGCCGCCAGCAGCGCCTCGACCTCGGCTTCCGCCAGCGTCTTGGGCAAGGGCCGCACCAGCTTGGGTCCGTCGAGCTCGGCGCTCGGATCGAGTGCGATCGCCTCCTCCTCGAGCCAGTAGCGGTAGTAGCGCCGCAGCGCCGACAGCAGGCGCGCTCGCGAAGCGGCGTTCTTGCCGCGCGCCAGCGGCGCCAATTGGCGCTTCTCGTCCTCGGCCAGGCCCTGCGTGGCCTCGTAGGCGGCCGCCAGCTCGGCCATGAAATCGCGCAGGTCTTCGGCATCGGCCGCCAGGCTATCGCCGCCGTGCCCGGCCAGCCAGGCCGCCCATTGCAGCAGGTCGCGCCGGTAGCTGTCGGCGGTGTGTTCACTCCAGCCGTCGCTCAACAGCACGGCGTCGATGAAGGTGTCGATGCGGTCGGTATCGTCGCTCGGCGCGGCGGGCATGGGGGATGTTCCAAGTGGCGCGGGCGCGCCGATATCGGGAAGAATGGGCGGCCATGGACACCACCACCCTGCTGCTGCCCGACTTTCTGCTGATCCTGCTCGGCTATGCGCTCAAGCGGCTGGCGGCCTACGAGGCCGGCTTCTGGGCCGGGCTCGAGCAGTTTATCTACTACGTGCTGTTCCCGCCGCTGCTGTTCAACGCGGTGGCGCGCGCCAGCCTCGACTGGCAGGCCAGCGCGCCGATGCTGGCGATGGGCGTGCTGTTCACGCTCGGCGGTCTGGCGCTCGGCTACGCGGCGCGCTGGCTGTTCCGGCCCGGGCCGGCCGCGCTCAACGGCGGCGTGCAGTGCGCATTCCGCTTCAATACCTATATCGGTCTCGCCATCGCCGGCGGCCTGCACGGCCAGCAGGGCATCGCGGCCTTCGGCGTGCTGGCCGGCCTGCTGATCCCGCTGGTCAACCTGGTCGCCATCCTGCTGATGACGCGCAGCATCGGCGCCAGGCTGTGGCAGGAGCTGGCCAGCAATCCGCTGATCGGCGGCATCGTGCTGGGGCTGGTGTGGAATCTCAATGGCTGGAGCCTGCCCGGCTGGCTGCACCACCTGCTGGGCCTGCTGAGCGGCGCCGCGCTGCCGCTGGGCCTGATCGCGGTCGGCGGCGGCCTGCATTTCGCCGCCTGGCGGCGCGCGCCGGGGCTGGTCGCCTACTGGAGCGCCGTCAAGCTGCTGGCCGTGCCGCTGCTCGCGGCCGGCATCGGCCATCTGCTCGGCGTGCGCGGGCTGTATTTCGACGCGGCGCTGATCCTGGCTTCGCTGCCGGCCGCCTCGACCGCCTACATCCTGGCGGTGCGGCTCGGCGGCGACGCGCAGCTGGTCGCCGCCACCATCACCGCCACCACGCTCGGGGCGATGCTGACGATCCCGCTGCAGTTGGCCTGGTGGACCTGACCCCGCGTCGAGACCGGGACGTACGGGCGTAAAAAAACGCGGAGAAAAATCTCCGCGTTCTTTTCGCTTCGAGGAAACCGCTTACTGCGCGGCAGCCACGGCGACCTTGCGGGCCGGCAGCTTTTCCTTGATGCGGGCCGACTTGCCCGAACGATCGCGCAGGTAGTACAGCTTGGCGCGACGCACGTCACCACGGCGCTTCACCTCGATCGCTGCGACCAGCGGCGAGTAGGTCTGGAACGTACGTTCCACGCCTTCGCCCGACGAGATCTTGCGCACGATGAAGGAGCTGTTCAGACCGCGGTTACGCTTGGCGATGACCACGCCTTCGTAAGCCTGCAGACGCTCGCGGTTACCTTCCTTGACCTTCACCTGGACGATCACGGTGTCGCCCGGAGCGAATTCGGGGACGGTCTTGCCCAGGCGGGCGATTTCTTCTTGTTCCAGCTTTTGGATCAGATCCATTTGCACGACTCCTTGTGCGAGGCTTGTTCCTTCTCCGGCGCCATCAAGGCGCCTCGGTACGCGCATCCCCATCCTGTTCGGACTGGAATTCGCGGAGAAGCCGAGCCTCCTCTTTCGTAAGCTGACGGCCTTCCAGCAAACCGGGGCGACGCATCCACGTCCGCCCCAGCGCCTGCTTGAGCCGCCAGCGCCTGATCGCCGCATGGTTGCCGGACAGCAATACGTCCGGCACCCGCACGCCGCGATATTCTTCTGGACGGGTGTAATGCGGGCAATCGAGCAACCCGTCCACGAAACTGTCTTCCACCGCCGAGGTCGCGTCGTTCAGCACGCCCGGCAGGTGGCGCACGATGCTGTCGATCAGCACCATGGCCGGCAACTCGCCACCCGAAAGCACGTAGTCGCCGATCGAAATCTCTTCATCGACCTGGCGCGCGATCACGCGCTCGTCGATGCCTTCATACCGCCCGGCCAGCAGGATCAGGCCAGGCTCCTGCAGCAGCCGCATCACCGCCGCGTGATCGAGCGGCGCGCCCTGCGGCGACAGGTAGACCACCCTGGAACGTGCCACCCCGGCCTGGGCCTGGGCTACGCGCGCCGCGGCGATCGCATCCTCGAGCGGCTCGGGCAGCATCACCATGCCGGGCCCGCCGCCGTAGGGACGATCGTCGACGCGCCGATAGTTGTCGCTGACGAAGTCGCGCGGGTTCCAGCACTGCAGCGCGAAGATGCCCTGCTCGCGCGCCCGCTGCGTCACGCCGTGCTCGGCGATCGCATCGAACATCGCGGGGAAGATCGTGACGACGTCGAAACGCACGTCAGTAATCCAGACCCCAGTCGACCGTGATCCGCTTCGCCGCCAGATCGACCGCATCGATCACCGGGCCGACGAAGGGCACCAGGCGCTCGACCGTACCGTCTTTCAGCACCAGCACGTCGTTGGCGCCGGTCTCGAGCAGCTTCTCGACCACCCCGAGCGTCGCGCCGTCGCGGTTCACCACGGTCAGGCCGATCAGGTCGTTCCAGTAGTACTCGTCCTCGCCCGCGGCCGGCATGGCGGAGCGCGGCACCGCCACAGTCATGCCCTTCATCGCGAAAGCGACGTCGCGGTCATGGATGCCTTCGAGCTTGGCGTTGAGGCTCTTGGGCTGCACCGAGCCGTCCTCGACGCGGTACTCGCGCCATTTGCCGTCGCGGCCGAGCCACCAGCTGTCGTAGTCGAACAGGCTGTCGGCGTACTGGGTATTGGCCACGACCTTGACCCAGCCGCGCACGCCCGAGGCGCCCACGACAAAGCCCATCGGCACGAGGTCGTCCGGCTGGCCGGACTGGGGCACGATGGGCTCGGAGGTCGTCGCCGGCTTCATGTCGGCAGGCACGGAGCTTAAGCGGGCAGGCGCTTGACCAGCTTCTTGACGCTGTCGGCCAGTTGGGCGCCGTTGCCGATCCAGTGGTTCAGGCGGTCGGCGGCGATGCGCAGGCCTTCTTCACCGTCCTTGGCGACCGGGTTGTAGAAGCCGATGCGCTCGATGAAACGACCGTCACGACGGCTGCGCTTGTCGGCAACGACCACGTTGTAGAACGGACGATCCTTGGCGCCACCACGGGCAAGACGAATCACGACCATTTGTTGTATTCCTGAAAATCGGTTGGCGGAAAAGGCGAAGATGTTAGCGCACCCTCCGCCCAGGCAGCAAGAAATTCTTTCAACTACAAGCGATTAGCGCCAGGAATGCGCGCATGACCGCATCACATGCCGGGCAGCATGCCTTTCATGCCCTTCATGAGCTTGAACATGTTCTTGCCGGAGAACTGCTTCATCATCTTCTGCATGTCCTCGAACTGCTTGAGCAGGCGGTTCACTTCCTGCACCGAGACACCGGCGCCGGCCGCGATGCGGCGTTTGCGGCTGGCCTTCAGGATCTCGGGCTTGCGCCGCTCCTGCGGCGTCATCGAGTCGATGATGCCCTCGACGCGGCGCATCGCCTTCTCGGCCTCGCCGCTCTGGGCGAGCTGCGCCATCTGGCCCATGCCGGGCAGCTTGTCGAGCAGGCCGGACATGCCGCCCATCTTCTTCATCTGCTGCATCTGCGCCTTGAAGTCCTCCAGGTCGAAGCCCTTGCCGGTCTTCATCTTCTTGGCCAGCTTCTGCGCCTCTTCGACGTCGACCGTCTGCTGCACCTGCTCGATCAGCGACAGCACGTCGCCCATGCCGAGGATGCGCGAGGCCATCCGCTCGGGTGGAAAGGCTCGATGCCGCCGACCTTCTCGCCGACGCCGACGAACTTGATCGGCTTGCCGGTCACCGCGCGCACCGACAGCGCCGCGCCGCCGCGCGCATCGCCGTCGAGCTTGGTCAGGATCACGCCGGTCAACGGCAGCGCCTCGCTGAAGGCCTTGGCAGTGTTCACCGCGTCCTGGCCCTGCATGGCGTCGACCACGAACAGCGTCTCGATCGGGTTGAGCACCGCGTGGAGCTGCTTGATCTCGGCCATCATCGCCTCGTCGATGGCGAGACGGCCGGCGGTGTCGACGATCAGCACGTCGAAGAAATGACGCTTGGCGTGATCGAGCGCGGCGCGCGCGATCTCGACCGGGGCCTGCTTCGGATCGGACGGGAAGCACTCGACGCCGACCTGGCCGGCCAGCGTCTTCAGCTGCTCGATGGCGGCCGGCCGATAGACGTCGGCCGACACCACCAGCACCTTCTTCTTCGATTCTTCCTTGAGCTTCTTGGCCAGCTTGCCGGTGGTGGTGGTCTTGCCGGCGCCCTGCAGGCCGGCCATCAGCACGATGGCCGGCGGCACGGCGGCCAGGTTGAGCGCGTCGTTGTGATCGCCCATGAGCTTCTTCAGCTCGTCGTGCACCACCCCGATCACCGCCTGGCCCGGCGTCAGGCTGCCCATCACCTCGTGGCCCAGGGCGCGCTCCTTCACCTGGGCGACGAAGGACTTCACCACCGGCAGCGCGACGTCGGCCTCCAGCAGCGCCATGCGCACCTCGCGCATGGCCTCGGCGATGTTGTCCTCGGTCAGCCGGGCATGGCCCCGCAGGGTCTTGACCACGGAAGAAAGGCGGCTTTGCAGGTTGTCGAACATGGGAGCGATTCTCAATGGGCGCCAGGCAGCGCTCTGTTAAACTCGAACGCGTAAGTTTACCCGACTTGCCCATCCTTCCTATCCGATGCCCACCTCATTTCCGCCCTACAGCATCGCCATCTGGCTCGGCTACGCCCTGCTCGCCTGCTGGCTCAGCTATCGCCGGCGCCAGCCGCTCGATGCCACGAGCACGGGCGAGCAGCGCAGCCAGCACCTCGCGCTCGGCCTGCTGCTGCTGGCCCACGCGCCGCTGGTCTTCCTGCCGGTGGCCGGCCCGGTGCCGCATTTCGGCGCGCGCGAAGCGCTCGGCCTGCTGACCTGGCTGGCGGTGCTGATCTACTGGACCGCAGCCTTCCTGATCCGGCTCGACGGCCTGCAGACCGTGCTGCTGCCGGTCGCGGCGGTCAGCCTGGGCATCAGCCTGCTGCTGCCCGGCGGCCATGCCACGCCATGGCTGGCCGCGCCGCTGATGCAGGCCCACTTCGCCATCGCCATGCTGGCCTACGGATTCTTCGCGGTCGCCGCCGGCCTGGCCCTGCTGATGCGACTGGCCGATCGCCAGCTGCACCAGCCCGCGCGCGGCCTGCTGCGCCAGCTGCCGCCGCTGCTGGCGCTCGAGCGGCTGCTGTTCTCCACGCTGACGCTGGGTTTCGTGCTGCTCACCCTGACGCTGCTGACCGGCGCGGTGTTCTCCGAGGAATTGTTCGGCCGGCCGCTGAGCTTCAATCACAAGACGGTGTTTTCGCTGACCGCCTGGGCCGTCTTCGCCATCCTGCTGTGGGGACGCCGCACGCGCGGCTGGCGCGGCCGCATCGCGGTGAACTGGACGCTCGCCGGCTTCGCCTTGCTGCTGCTGGCCTATATCGGCAGCCGCTTCGTGCTCGACACCGTGCTCCGGCACGCCGCCGGACAATGACATCGGAATAAGTCGAAACCCTCGTCAAATCAGCCTCGCATGCCCGCCCAGCCCCTCGGTTCGCACCGCAAAGCCAATCGCGACAAGGCTTTGCAGCTTTACAGCCAAACTTGACAAAGGCATTATTTATGCCAGTTTTGACATAACGGCGCACTTCGCGCCGCGCTTCCCGAAAGCTTGCAAGCATGGCGCAATCCCCGCCCTCCCTCTCCGGCATCGGCCGTGCACTGATCCAGCAAGGCCGGCTGCTGGAAGCAGACGTCGAAGCGATCCAGTCGCAGGCCCACAGCAGCAACACCGGTTTCGTCCAGGCGCTGATCGCCAGCAAGAAGATGAACGGCCTGCAGATCGCCGAGTTCGCCTCCAGCACCTTCGGCTATCCGCTGTTCGACCTCGCCCAGTTCGACTCGGCCTACATCCCGGCCGGCGCGCTCGACCCCAAGCTGATGCAGACGCGGCGGATCGCGCCGCTGTACAAGCGCGGCACCAAGCTGTTCATCGCCATTTCCGACCCCACCAACATGCAGGCGCTGGAAGACGCGAAGTTCCAGACCAGCGCCATGATCGAGCCGATCGTGGTGGAGGACCAGAAGCTCGGCGCGCTGATCGACAAGCTGGTCGAAGCCACCGGCGCCAACCTGAAGAACCTCGTCATCGACCAGGAAGACCTGGAGATGGCCGGCGGCGACGACATCCAGACCGAGCAGGAAGGCCCGTCGATCGAAGTCGACGACGCGCCGGTGGTGAAGTACATCCAGAAGATGCTGATGGATGCGATCAACAGCGGCGCCTCGGACATCCATTTCGAGCCGTACGAGAAGTTCTACCGCATCCGTTACCGCATCGACGGCGTGCTGCGCGAAATCGCCCAGCCGCCGCTGGCCATCAAGGAAAAGATCGCCTCCCGGATCAAGGTGATCTCCAAGCTCGACATCTCGGAAAAGCGCATCCCGCAGGATGGCCGGATGAAGCTGGTGCTGTCCAAGAACCGCGCGATCGATTTCCGGGTCTCGACGCTGCCGACGCTGTTCGGCGAAAAGATCTGTATGCGGATTCTCGATCCGAGCTCCGCCACGCTCGGCATCGACGCGCTCGGCTACGAGCCCGACCAGCGCGCCGCGCTGCTCGACGCGATCCACCGGCCCTACGGTATGGTGCTGGTCACCGGCCCGACCGGCTCGGGCAAGACGGTGTCGCTCTACACCTGCCTCAACATCCTCAACGAGCCCGGCATCAATATCTCGACCGCGGAAGACCCGGCCGAAATCAACCTGCCCGGCATCAACCAGGTCAATGTCAACGACAAGGCCGGCCTGACCTTCGCCGCCGCGCTCAAGTCCTTCCTGCGGCAGGATCCCGACATCATCATGGTCGGTGAAATCCGCGACCTGGAAACCGCCGACATCGCGATCAAGGCCGCCCAGACCGGCCACATGGTGTTCTCCACGCTGCACACCAACGACGCCCCCGCCACGCTGTCGCGGATGCTGAACATGGGCATCGCGCCGTTCAACATCGCCTCCTCGGTGATCCTGATCACCGGCCAGCGGCTGGCCCGCCGGCTGTGCAGCGCCTGCAAGAAGCCGGTCGACATCCCGACCGAGGCCCTGCTGCAAGCCGGCTTCAAGGAAGAAGACCTGGACGGCAGCTGGCAGCCCTACGGCCCGGTCGGCTGCGACATCTGCAAGGGCAGCGGCTACAAGGGCCGGCTCGGCATCTACCAGGTCATGCCGATCTCCGAAGACATGCAGCGCATCATCATGCAACAGGGCAATTCCATCGACATCGCGGACCAGGCGCGCCGCGAAGGCATCCGTGACCTCCGTCAGTCGGGGCTGTTGAAAGTCAAACAAGGGCTCACTTCGCTGACCGAAGTCGAAGCCGTAACGAACGAATAGGTCACCGACCGAGGAGCTCACGCATGGCCGTCGACAAGAAGACACAGCTCAAGGAATTCAACTTCGCCTGGGAGGGCAAGGACCGTACGGGCAAGACCATCAAGGGCGAGATGCGCGCGCCCGGCGATGCGCTGGTCCGCACCAACCTGCGCCGCCAGGGCATCAACGTCATCAAGGTCAAGAAGCAGTCGACCTCGCGCGGCAAGCGCATCACCGAGAAGGACATCACCTTCTTCACGCGCCAGATGGCGGTGATGATGAAGTCCGGCGTGCCGCTGCTGCAGGCCTTCGACATCGTCGCCAAGGGCCACAGCAATCCGAGCGTGACCAAGCTGCTGCTCGAGATCAAGAACGACGTCGAGACCGGCTCCAGCCTGACCCAGGCCTTCCGCAAGCACCCGCTGCAGTTCGACCAGCTGTTCTGCAACCTGGTCCAGGCCGGCGAACAGGCCGGTATCCTGGACAGCCTGCTCGACCGCCTGGCCACCTACAAGGAAAAGATCCTCGCCATCAAGGGCAAGATCAAGTCCGCACTGTTCTACCCGGCCGCCATCATCGTGGCCGCCGTGATCATCATCTCGGTGATCATGATTTTCGTGATCCCGGCGTTCAAGGACCTGTTCTCGGGCTTCGGTGCCGACCTGCCCGGCCCGACCCAGCTGGTCATCACGCTGTCGGAAATCTTCGTGTCCTACTGGTGGGCGATCTTCGGCATCGCGGGCGGCACCATCTACGGCCTGCTCGAGCTCAAGAAGCGCTCCAAGCCGTTCCAGCACTGGATCGACCGCACGGCGCTCAAGCTGCCGCTGTTCGGCGAGATCATGCGCAAGGCGACCATCGCGCGCTGGACCCGCACCATGTCGACCATGTTTGCCGCCGGCGTCCCGCTGGTCGAGGCGCTCGACTCGGTCGGCGGCGCCTCGGGCAACGTCGTCTACGTCGAAGCCACCAAGAAGATCCAGACCGAGGTCAGCACCGGCACCAGCCTCACGGTCGCGATGCAGAACAGCGAAGTATTCCCCTCGATGGTGATGCAGATGGTCGCCATCGGCGAGGAATCGGGCGCGCTCGACTCGATGCTGAGCAAGATCGCCGACTTCTTCGAACAGGAAGTCGACGAGGCGGTCGACGCGCTGACCAGCCTGATGGAACCGATGATCATGATGGTGCTGGGCCCGATCATCGGCGGCATCATCATCGCGATGTACCTCCCCATCTTCAAGATGGGCTCGGCGATCGGCGGCTAGACCTCGATGGCTGCGCTGTACCTGCTGGGCGAGCAGCCGCTGCTGCTCGTCGCCTACGCCTTGCTGCTCGGCCTGATCGTCGGCAGCTTCCTCAACGTCGTCATCCACCGGCTGCCCAAGATGATGGAGGCCGAGTTCCGCCAGGAATGCGCGCTGCTCGACCAGCCGGACGACGCCGAGCCGCCGAGCCGGCCGGTCTACAACCTGTTCCTGCCGCGCTCCGCCTGCCCTTGCTGCGGCCAGCAGATCGCCGCCTACGACAACGTCCCGGTGCTGTCCTGGCTGCTGCTGCGGGGGCGCTGCCGCCATTGCAGGACGCCGATCTCGATCCGCTACCCGCTGATCGAACTGCTCACCGGCCTGGTCACGGCCGGCCTGGCCGCCCAGTTCGGCTTCAGCATGGCGACGCTGGGCGCGATCGTGTTCGCCTGGTACCTGATCGCGCTGTTCTGGATCGATGCCGACACCTACCTGCTGCCCGACAGCCTGACGCTGCCGCTGCTGTGGCTCGGCCTGCTGTTCAATCTGGACGGCACCTTCACCTCGCTGCCGTCGGCGGTGATCGGCGCCGTGGCCGGCTATCTGAGCCTGTGGAGCGTGTACTGGATCTTCAAGCTGGTGACCGGCAAGGAAGGCATGGGTCACGGCGACTTCAAGCTGCTCGCCGCGATCGGCGCCTGGTTCGGCTGGCAGGCGCTGCCGATCGTCATCCTGGCTTCCTCGGTCGCCGGCGCGCTCATCGGCATCGGCCTGACGGTGCTGGCCCGGCGCGGCTGGAGCAAGCCGTTGCCGTTCGGCCCCTACCTGGCGCTGGCCGGCCTCGCCACCATGGTCTGGGGCCCGCAGCTGGCCCGGCTGATCTGGCACGGCTGAGCATGCGCGTCATCGGGCTCACAGGCGGGATCGGCTCGGGCAAAAGCACTGTCGCCAACCTGTTCGGTGCGCTCGGCGTACCGGTCGTCGATACGGACCTGATCGCCCACGCCCTCAGCCAGCCCGGCCAGCCCGGCGCCGCGGCGGTCGCCCGGCTGTTCGGCGCGGACTATCTCGACGCCGCCGGCGCGATCGACCGGCCCAAGCTGCGCGCACGCATCTTCGCCGACGCCGGCGCCAAGGCAGCCCTGGAAGCCGAGCTGCATCCGCGGATCCGCACCGAAACGCAACGCCAGCTCGCGGCCCTGCCGGCCAATACGGCCTATACGTTGCTGGCAGTCCCCTTGCTGTTCGAGACCGGCGCCTACCGCGACGCGATCGACCGGGCGCTGGTGGTCGACTGCCCGGAGCCGCTCCAGGTCGCCCGCGTGATGGCGCGCAGCAAGCTGACCGAAGCCGAGGTGCGCGCCATCATGGCGGCCCAGTTGCCGCGCGAAAAGCGGCTCGCCCAGGCCGACGACATCATCGTCAATGACGGCGACATGGAAAAGCTCGGGGTCGAGGTGAGGAACTTGCACAAGAAGTACACGCAAGCTTCTGAATCACAACAAGATTCATCTTAATGATTTGTCAAAGTGGTGTGAATCTTGCACAATCGGGCGCTGACAATGCTCCAGCACCCGGCCTGGCCACCGTGATCAGTTACGAATTCCCAGTCAACGAACGCATCCGCACCCTGCTGCGGCTGGAGGATTTGTACGACCGTGCGACCTTCTTCGCCAGCCGCGAACATGCGCTCGAGCACCATTCCGCCTTGCTGTGCCTGTTCGAGATCATGGAAGTGGCCGGCCGCGCCGACCTCAAATCCGATCTGCTGCAGGAGCTCGAACGGCAGCGCCAGTCGCTCGAAGGCCTGCGCGACAACCCGCAGATCTCCGAAGAAGCGCTCGACATGGTCCTGGCCGACATCGAGCACACCCACAGCCGCCTGCTCGAGCCGACCGGCAAGTTCGCCCAGCACCTGCGCGAAAACGAATGGCTGATGGCCATCAAGCAGCGCTCCGGCATTCCGGGCGGCGTCTGCGAATTCGACCTGCCCTCCTACTACTACTGGCAGCAGAAGCCGGTCGCCGACCGTCAGCACGACCTGAACGGCTGGCTGTCGCCGATGTGGTCGATCAAGGACGGTATCGACATCGTGCTGCGCATCCTGCGCAACAGCGCCAAGGTGGTCCACCTGACCGCGCGCGGCGGCGCTTTCCAGCAGATGTCGGGCGGCAAGGTGGTCCAGCTGCTCAAGGTGTCGGTACCGGCCAACCTGCCCTTCGTGCCCGAGCTGTCAGCCAACAAGTACGCCATCAACATCCGCTTCGTCTCGCCCGCGGTCGGCTCCGACCGGCCACGCCAGTGCGAGCACGACGTCGACTTCATCCTGGCCTTCTGCAACCTCTGATGTCCCAATCCCCACGCAAGGTCGCCTGCCCCGGCTGCGGCAAGCTCACCCCATGGTCGACCGACAATCCGTGGCGGCCCTTCTGCTCCGAGCGCTGCAAGCTGATCGATCTGGGCCACTGGGCCACCGAACGCTACCGCGTGGAAGGCGATACGCCGACCGAGGACGACGACGGCAGCCACTGAGCCGCCTTCATCAATCCGTCATCGCCGCGTCACCGGGCAGTCATTCCCTCGCTCTAAGGTGCCTCCTGAGATTTGCGAACTCATCAGGAGAATCAGCGCCATGCTGCAAGCAGACCGTCGCGAGCACCGAGAACAGCGCCGCACGCTTTCCGTATCCCTTGCCACCCATGCGGACGACGTCCGCGCCGCCCAAGCGCTGCGCTACAAGGTGTTCGCGGAAGAGATGGGCGCCCGCCTGAACAGCCGCGAGCCCGGGCTCGACATCGACCTGTTCGACGCCTGGTGCGATCACCTGTTAGTCCGCGACGACGACAGCAACGAAGTGGTCGGCACCTACCGCATCCTGCCGCCCGAGCGCGCCCGCAAGCTCGGCACCTACTACTCCGACACCGAATTCGACCTGACCCGGCTGCAGCACATCAAGTCGCGCATGGTCGAGGTCGGCCGCTCCTGCGTACACCCGGATTACCGTACCGGCGCGACGATCTCGCTGCTATGGTCGGGCCTCGCTGCCTACATGGGCAGGCACGGCTACGAATACCTGGTCGGCTGCGCCAGCATCAGCATGGCCGACGGCGGCCACATGGCGGCCAGCATCCACCGCGAGCTGAAGGCGCAGGCGCTGTCGCCGGTCGAATGGCGCGTCTTCCCCCGCTGCCCGCTGCCACTCGACGCGCTCGACACGCGCCAGCAGGCCGAGATCCCGCCACTGATCCGCGGCTACCTCAAGGCCGGCGCCTATGTCTGCGGCGATCCGGCCTGGGATCCCGACTTCAACACCGCCGACGTGCTGATCCTGCTACCGATGAGCCGGATCAATCGCCGCTACGCAAAGCACTTCCTGGCCGCCGAATGAGGGCCGCACGAGCGGTCCGATCGTTCGGATTCGCTGACAAGCCGCGGGGCACGACGCTACACTCGCGGCTTGCCATGAAAAAGACCGCCCTGCCCATCCGCGCCTGGCGCATCGGCCGCCTGCTGCTTCACCTCGTGCTCGGCGTGCTCGAAATCGCCCTGCTCTTCAAATTCCGCGATGCCGCCGGCCGCGCCGCGGCGATCTCGCGCTGGGCCCGCCGGCTCTGCCGCATCCTGGCCGTCGAGGTCGTCGTCAACGGCAGCCGCCCGGCCTTCCTGCCCGCCAATACGGTGCTGGTAGCCAACCACGTGTCCTGGCTCGACATTTTCGTCATGAACACCGTCAGCGTGTCTCGCTTCGTCGCCAAGGCCGAGGTGCGTAACTGGCCGATCGTGGGCTGGCTGTGCGTGCGGACCGGCACGCTGTTCGTCACTCGCGAGCGTCGGCACGATACTGCGCGCGTCAACCGCAGCATCGCCGATGCGCTGGCGGAAGGCAGCTGCATCGCCGTCTTTCCCGAAGGCAGTACTACCGACGGCTTCTCCCTGGCCGGCTTCAACGCCTCGCTGCTGCAACCCGCCGTCGACGCCGGCGCCGAGATCGTTCCGGTCGCGCTGCGCTACTACGACCGGACACGCATGCGCAGCAAGGCAGCCGCCTATGTCGGCGAGATGAGCCTGTTGGATTCGCTGCTGCAATTGCTGGTCGAGCCGCGCCTCGAGGCCGAGCTGCATTTCTTCGAGCCGATCCCGGCTAGCGGCCTGCATCGCCGCGATCTGGCCCGGACCGCAGAAGCGCTGATCGGCGAAAAGATCCGCAGCGACCTGCCTAACTCCAGTCAGTCTGTCGCGGCTGCCGCGACGGAACCTGGAACAGTCTCCCATCGTCCAGGCTGACTGCGCTCAAGGCACCGCCCCATACGCAGCCGGTATCGAGCGCGATCAGGTCCGGCCGGCGCAGCAGGCCGAGCGCCGACCAATGGCCACAGACCACGACCGCATCGCCAGACCGCCGCCCCGGCGCGTCGAACCAGGCCGTCGCCGGCGGCGGCACATCCTGCAGCTCGCCCTTGAACTTCATCTCGAGCCGGTCGCCGTCGAGCACGCGCATCCGGGTACAGGCATTCACGATCACCCGCAGCCGATCCCAGCCGGTCAGCCCCTTGCGCCAGCGGTCGGGCTGGTTGCCGTACATCTGGGCCAGGAATTCGGTGTAGCGCGCCGATTGCAGTGCCGCCTCGACCTCGCCCGACAGCGCAAGCGCCTGCTCGGCATCCCAGGCCGGCAGCAGGCCGGCGTGGACCATCAGGTAGCGCTCGTCGCGCCGTACCAGCGGCAGGCTGCGCAGCCAGCCGATCAGGACGTCGGCGTCCGGCGCCTCAAGCAGCGCGGTCAGCGTGTCGCCCTTCTTGAGCTTGGCGCAGCCGGCATGCACGGCGATCAGGTGCAGATCGTGATTGCCGAGCACCGGCTTCACACAGCTGCGGTTCTCGTAGGCCCAACGCAGCACTTCCAGCGATTCGGGGCCGCGATTCACCAGGTCGCCGACCGGATAAAGCACGTCGCACTCCGTATCGAACGCCATTTCCGCCAGCAAGGCCTGCAGCTCTTCGCCACAGCCCTGCAGATCGCCCACCACGTAACGCGCCATTTGCCATCACCCCTGATGCAAGAGCCCGGATTATAGCCATCGCTGGCAGCGCGCCCGCAGTGGCACTAGACTGCAGCGAGGAGCAAATCGATGATCGATCAGCCGCTAGGCAGCATCGACGCGTGGATGAATGCGTTCGAGTCCGCCGAAATCCCCATCCTGCAACACACCCAACGATCGCTTGCCGACCTCGCCGAGCGGGATGCGGACCTCACCGCGCGCGAACTGGGCCAGATCGCCGCACACGACGCCCTGCTGGTCCTGCAGACGCTGCGCCACCTACAGCAACACCGCTCCTCGCACCAGGTCACCGACGTCGCCACGGTCGAGCGCGCCATCCTGATGCTCGGCGTGACGCCGCTGCTGAACCGGTTCGCTCGCAACGGCACCATCGAATCGGCACTAACCCCTCATCCACATGGTTTGTCCGAAGTCCGCCGCATGCTGTTCCGCTCGCACCATGCCGCACTGTGCGCGGCCACCTGGGCGGGCTTCCGCCACGACATAGACGAAGGCGAGGTCGTGACCGCCGCCCTGCTGAAGGACGTCGCCGAGATCCTGGTCTGCTGCTTCGCACCCAAGCTGATCCTGCGCATCCGCGCCATGCAGCAACGCGCGCCGCAGCTGGACGATCACGTGGTGCAGAAGGCCGTCTTCGGCTTTCCGCTACAGGAACTGCAGCTGGCGCTGATCGCGCGCTGGAAACTGCCCAACGTGCTCAAGCTGCTGATGGACGAGCAGCAGGCGGAGCATCCGCGCGCCCGGACCGTCCTGCTCGCCACGGCGTATGCGCGCCACGCGGCGCGAGGATGGAACGAACCCGAGCTGGCCGCAGACCTCCAGGCCATCGCGTCGCTGACCGGCCTCGGCCTGGAAAAGGCCGAGCATGTGACGCTGCAGGCCTGCCGCAAAGCCTTCGAGAACAGGGCCTGGTACGGCGATATCGCGCTCGCGCCGCCGCCGGAATTGCGGCTTCCGGGCGACGACATCGATCAATAGCGCACACACAAAGCAAAAGAGCCAACCCGAAGGTTGGCTCTTTTGTAGAACGCAGTCGCTTGGCTTATTCAGCTTCGACGACGTCGGCGTGCTCGGGGCGATCGACCAGCTCGACCAGCGCCATCGGCGCATTGTCGCCCTGGCGGAAGCCGTACTTGAGGATACGCAGATAGCCGCCGTTGCGGTTCTTGTAGCGCGGGCCCAGCACGTCGAACAGCTTCAGGGTCAGCTCGCGATCGCGGGTGCGATCGAAAGCCAAACGCAGGTTGGCGACCGAACGCTCCTGCTTGCCCAGAGTGATCAACGGCTCGGCAACGCGACGCAGTTCCTTGGCCTTCGGCAGCGTCGTCTTGATGACTTCGTGCTTCAGCAGTGCGTTGGCCAGGTTGCGCAACATCGCCAGACGGTGAGACGTCGTACGATTCAGCTTGCGGTTACTTTGACGGTGACGCATGGTTTTTATCCCTTGTCTTTCCTGCCCGGATTAAGGCTTTTCCAGGCCGACCGGCGGCCAGTTTTCCAGCTTCATGCCGAGCGTCAGACCCTTCGAAGCCAGCACTTCCTTGATCTCGTTCAAGGACTTGCGGCCCAGGTTCGGGGTCTTCAGCAGCTCGGTCTCGGTACGCTGGATCAGGTCGCCGATGTAATAGATGTTTTCAGCCTTGAGGCAATTGGCCGAACGCACGGTGAGCTCAAGGTCGTCGACCGGACGGAGGAGGATCGGGTCGACCTGCGGCGCGCGCGGCGCCTCGGCTTCGACTTCGGTACTCTTCAGATCGGCGAACACGGCCAGTTGCTCGACCAGAACGCGGGCGGCATAACGTACTGCCTCTTCCGGGTCGATGGCACCGTTCGTTTCGATTTCCATCACCAGCTTGTCGAGGTCGGTGCGCTGCTCGACGCGAGCGCTCTCGACCGCGTAGCTGACGCGACGGATCGGGCTGAACGAGGCGTCAAGCAGGATGGAACCGATATTACGGCCTTCCTCCTTGTCAACACGCACGACCGCCGGCTGGTAACCACGGCCCTTTTCGACCTTGATTTCCATGGCAAGCTTGCCACCGGTGGACAGATTGGCGATCACGTGATCAGGGTTGACGATCTCGACGTCATGCGGGACTTCGATATCCCGGGCACGAACCAGTCCTTCGCCATCCTTCTTCAGCGTGAGCAGCGCTTCGCTGCGACCATGCAGCTTGAGCACCACGCCCTTCAGGTTGAGCAGGATGTCGACCACGTCTTCCTGAACGCCATCGAGCGCCGAGTACTCGTGCAGCACGCCGTCGATCTTGACCTCGGTCGGCGCGTAGCCCGGCATCGACGACAACAGGATGCGACGCAACGCATTGCCGAGCGTATGGCCATAGCCACGCTCAAACGGCTCCATCACGACACGCGCCTGGTTGGACGACGCTGCCTGCACATCGACGATGCGCGGCTTCAGCAAGTCATTCGCGTTGCTTTGCATAAACAATCAATCCCTTTATCGAAACGAGCGACGAACCAATAAGCTCAATTACTTCGAGTAGAACTCGACGACGAGCTGCTCGTTGATGTCGCTGGAGAGGTCGCCGCGCTCGGGAGCGCTCTTGTACACGCCCTCCATCTTCTTGCTGTCGACACTGACCCAGCTCGGGAGACCGATCTGCTCGGCCAACGCAAGCGCTTCCTGAATGCGGACTTGCTTCTTCGACTTCTCGCGCACCGACACCACGTCGCCAGACTTGACCTGGTAGGACGGGATGTTGACCACTTGGCCATTCACGGTGATGGACTTGTGGCTGACCAATTGACGCGCTTCCGAGCGGGTCGAGCCATAGCCCATGCGATACACCACGTTGTCGAGGCGGGCCTCCAGGATCTTCAACAGGTTCTCACCGGTCGAGCCCTTGCGGCGGGCCGCTTCTTCGAAGTAGCGGCGGAACTGGCGTTCCAGGACGCCGTAGATACGGCGAATCTTTTGCTTCTCACGCAGCTGAACGCCGAAGTCAGACAGGCGCGGTTGCTTGGCGCCATGCTGACCGGGTTTGCTGTCGAGCTTGCACTTGCTGTCCAGGGCGCGACGGGCGCTCTTCAGGAACAGGTCAGTGCCTTCACGGCGCGAAAGTTTACATTTCGGTCCGATATAACGTGCCATCTCGGGTCTCCGGGATTAAATACGACGCTTCTTCGGCGGGCGGCAGCCGTTGTGCGGTACGGGGGTAACGTCGGAAATGCTGGTGATCTTGAATCCCAGCGCATTCAACGCACGCACAGCGGATTCGCGGCCGGGGCCGGGACCCTTGATGCGGACTTCGAGGTTCTTGACACCGTGTTCTTGGGCAACTTTACCAGCGTGCTCCGCAGCCACCTGGGCTGCGAACGGTGTACTTTTCCGAGAGCCTTTAAAACCAGCACCGCCCGAGGTAGCCCAAGATAATGCATTCCCTTGGCGATCGGTGATGGTCACGATCGTGTTGTTGAAGGAAGCGTGCACGTGCACGATGCCTTCCGAAACACTCTTCTTGACTTTCTTACGTACACGCACTGTGTTTGCTTTAGCCATTGCGATTCCTTAAGTGCTTACTTCTTCCCGGCGATCGCCTTACGCGGGCCCTTGCGGGTGCGGGCGTTCGTACGGGTGCGCTGGCCACGGCAGGGCAGGCCCCGACGATGGCGCAGACCGCGGTAGCAACCGAGATCCATCAGACGCTTGATGTTCATCGTGATTTCACGACGGAGGTCACCCTCGACCGTGAACTTGCCGACTTCCTCACGCAGCTTGTCCATCTCCGTATCCGTCAGGTCCTTGATCTTGCGATCAGTGGGAACACCGGCGGTTGCGCAGATGGCCTTGGCGCGAGTCTGTCCGATTCCGTAAATGGCCTGCAGGCCAATCACGGTATGCTGATGATTGGGAATGTTAACCCCAGCAATACGGGCCATGATTTGCGTTACCCCAAATTTAAAAAGTCGTGGATTCTAGCACCAAGACCTGCTAGCGGCAATGCCGCTCAGCTTTAGCCTTGACGCTGTTTGTGCCGCGGATCCGTGCAGATCACGCGCACAACGCGGTTGCGGCGGATGATCTTGCAGTTGCGGCAGATTTTCTTGACCGAAGCTTGGACTCGCATCGCTCTATCCTTTCAAAAATAAACCCGCGTCACTTGGCGCGGAACACGATCCGTGCACGGGACAGATCGTAGGGCGTCAGCTCCACGGTCACCTTGTCACCAGGCAGGATGCGGATGTAGTGCATCCGCATCTTTCCGGAGATATGGCCAAGCACCACATGGCCATTTTCCAGCTTCACGCGGAAAGTCGCGTTGGGGAGGTTTTCCAACACCTCCCCCTGCATCTGGATGACATCTTCCTTCGACATGACTCGTTGGATTACCTATCGTTTACCGACAAGCGGTTCAACCGGCCTTGAAGTTGGCTTTCTTCAACAAGCTTTCGTACTGGTGCGACAGCAGGTAAGACTGAACCTGCGCCATGAAGTCCATCGTCACCACCACCACGATCAGCAGCGAAGTGCCACCGAAGTAGAACGGCAACTGCCATTGCAACAGCAGGAATTCAGGGATCAGGCATACGACTGCGATGTAGATCGCGCCGATCAGGGTAAGACGCAGGATCACGCGCTCGATGTACTTGGCAGTCTGATCACCGGGGCGGATGCCCGGGATGAAGGCGCCGCTCTTCTTCAGGTTGTCCGCGGTCTCCTTGGGATTGAACACCAGGGCCGTGTAGAAGTAGCAGAAGAAGATGATCGCAGCCGCGTACAGCAGTACATAGAGCGGTTGACCCGGATGCAGCATGTCGCCGACACGCTTGAGCCAGGAGAACGACTCGGAGTTTCCGGTCCAGGACAGCACGGTAGCCGGGAACAGGATGATGCTCGAGGCGAAGATCGGCGGAATCACACCGGCCATGTTGAGCTTGAGCGGGAGATGCGTGCTCTGGCCCTGCATGATCCGGTTGCCGACCTGGCGCTTGGCGTAGTTGACCAGCACCTTGCGCTGACCACGCTCGACGAAGACCACTGCAGCGGTAATCAACACCACGCCGGCGCCGAGACCGAGCACCAGCAGGATCGGCAAGGCACCCTTGCTGGCGAGCTCGAGGGTCTGGCCGATCGAATTCGGCAGACCCGCGGCGATGCCCGAGAAGATCAGGATCGAGATACCGTTGCCGAGGCCACGTTCAGTGATCTGCTCGCCGAGCCACATCAAGAACATGGTTCCGGTCACCAGCGTGATGACGGTGGTGAAGTAGAACTCGATCTGCCCCGTCAGCACCAGGTTGGGCTGGCGGTGCAGCATCACCGCAATACCGAAGCTCTGGAACGTGGCGAGCAGCACGGTCGCGTAGCGCGTGTACTGCGTGATCTTGCGACGACCGGACTCGCCTTCCTTCTTCAGCTCCTTGAGGGCAGGAATGACCTCGGAAGCGAGTTGAAGGATGATCGAGGCCGAGATGTACGGCATGATGCCGATCGCGAAGACCGTAAACCGAGACAGCGCGCCGCCGGAGAACATGTTGAACATGTTCAGGAGGCCCGCACCACTCTTCGACGTATCGAAGAGGTGTGCGAGCTCCGCCGGGTTGATACCCGGCACGGGGATGTGCGCGCCGATGCGATAAACGATCAAGGCACCGATCAGGAACCAGATGCGCTTTTTCAGATCCGCGAACTTGCTCGCGGTACTGGCCATCGCGGGATTCGCCACGTATATCGCCCTATCTCAATTACTCGACGATGCTGCCGCCGGCAGCTTCGAGAGCAGCCTTGGCACCAGCGGTCGCCACCACGCCACGCAGCTTGACGGCCTTTTCGACCGCGCCAGCCAGGATCAGCTTCACGCCACGGGCACCATGCGGAACGAGGCCAGCCTGCTTCAGAACCAGCAGGTCAGCTTCTTCCACCGGCAGACGGTTCAGGTCGCCCGTACGCACTTCAACCGTCAGACCCTTGGTCAGCGACTTGAAGCCACGCTTCGGCAAGCGACGTTGCAGCGGCATTTGACCGCCTTCGAAGCCCACCTTGTGGAAACCACCCGAACGCGACTTCTGACCCTTGTGACCACGGCCGCAAGTCTTGCCCAGACCGGAACCGATGCCACGACCGACACGCTTCTTGGCGTGGGTCGCGCCGTCGGCCGGCTTGATCGTATTCAGTTCCATTTAGCCCTCGCTTTTCAGCAGGTAGCTGATCTTGTTGATCATGCCGCGATTGGCCGGGGTATCGATGACTTCAACCGACTGGTTGATCTTCCGCAGACCCAGGCCACGGGCGCACGCCTTGTGCGCCTCGAGACGGCCGATCAGGCTCTTGACGAGCGTCACTTTGATCGTGCGAGCTTCAGCCATTTGCCTCTACCCCCAGGATGTCCTCGACGGACTTGCCGCGCTTGGCAGCGATGTCCGACGGCGTACGCAGCTTGGACAGACCGTCCAGCGTGGCGCGCACGATGTTGTACGGATTGGTGGAGCCGTGGCACTTGGCCGAGATGTTGGTCACGCCCATCACCTCGAATACAGCGCGCATCGGGCCTCCGGCCTTGATGCCGGTACCTTCGGGCGCCGGCTGCATCAGCACCGTGGTGGCGCCGTGCTTGCCGATCACCGCATGCTGCACGGTACCGTTCTTCAGGCTGATCTTGACCAGCTTGCGGCGAGCTTCTTCCATCGCCTTCTGCACGGCCACGGGCACTTCCTTCGACTTGCCCTTGCCCATGCCGACGCGGCCATCACCATCACCGACCACGGTCAGCGCGGCGAAACCCATGATCCGGCCACCCTTCACCACCTTGGTGACGCGGTTGACGCTGATCATCTTCTCCCGCAGGCCATCGCCGCGATCTTCGATATCAGACTTAGCCATGATTACTCCTTAGAATTCGAGGCCGGCTTCACGAGCGGCGTCGGCCAGGGCCTTGACGCGACCGTGGTAGTGGAAGCCCGAACGGTCGAAGGCGACGGCAGTGATGCCGGCCGCTTTCGCCTTCTCAGCGATACGCTTGCCGACAGCCGCGGCCGCAGCGACGTTGCCACCGTTGGCGATGTCCTTGCGGACCTCGACTTCCAGGGTGGACGCGCTGGCCAGCACCTTGCTGCCCGTCTCGTCGATGATCTGGGCGTAGATATGGCTGTTGGAGCGATGCACCGACAGGCGCACCACCTTCAACCCTGCGATGCGGGCACGGGTTTTGCGGGCCCTGCGCAAGCGAGTTTGGTTCTTGTCCATGATGTTCAGCCTCGATTACTTCTTCTTGGTCTCTTTCAGGACCACCACTTCGTCGCTGTAGCGAACGCCCTTGCCCTTGTAGGGTTCCGGCGCGCGGTAAGCGCGAATTTCGGCGGCGACCTGACCGACCTGCTGCTTGTCCACACCCTTGAGGATGATCTCGGTCTGCGTCGGGGTTTCAGCCTTCACGCCAGCGGGCATCTTGTGCGCCACCGGGTGGGAGAAACCGAGCGTCAGGTTGAGCGTCTCGCCCTGGGCCTGAGCGCGGTAACCCACGCCGACCAGGTTGAGCTTGCGCTCGAAACCCTTCGAGACACCGATCACCATGTTGTTGAGCAGAGCGCGCATGGTGCCGGACATGGCACGGGCGTTCTTGCTCTCATCAACGGCCTTGAAAGTCAGGGCATTGTTCTCGAGCGCGATCTCGACGGCGCTGTTCAGCGGACGCGAGGCCGTACCGAGCGGGCCCTTGACGACGATCTCGCCGCCGGCCAGCGTCACTTCAACGCCGGCGGGCAGAACGATTGGGTTCTTAGCTACGCGGGACATCGTTCACTCCTTACGCCACGATGCACAGGAGTTCGCCGCCGATACCCTGGGCGCGAGCCTTGCGATCGGTCATCACACCCTGCGAGGTGGAGACGATGGCGATACCGAGGCCGTTCATGACCTTCGGGATATCGTTGACGCCCTTGTAGATACGCAGGCCGGGCTTCGAGATGCGCTCGATGCGCTCGATGACCGGACGGCCGGCGTAGTACTTCAGCTCGATGTCGAGCTGGGGCTTCTTCTCTTCGCCCGAAACGGCGAAGTTCTCGATGTAGCCTTCATCCTTCAGCACGGCGGCGATGGCCACCTTCAGCTTGGACGAGGGCATGCTCACCGACGGCTTGTCCGCGCGCTGGGCGTTGCGGATGCGGGTCAGCATATCGGCGATGGGATCATGCATACTCATTCGTGATCTCCTTTACCAGCTGGCCTTGACGACGCCCGGGATTTCGCCGCGCATCGCGATTTCACGCAACTTGTTGCGGCCGAGGCCGAACTTGCGGAAGACGCCACGCGGACGACCGGTCACCGAGCAACGGTTACGCAGGCGGGTGGGATTGGCATTGCGCGGGAGAGCTTGCAGCTTCAGACGAGCCTCGAAGCGCTCTTCGTCGCTCACGTTCTGGTCGTTGATGATTGCCAGCAGCTTTTCACGCTTGGCAGCGAACTTCGCCACCAGCTTTTCGCGCTTCTCTTGACGGTTGATCAAAGCGAGTTTGGCCATGGCAAACCTCAGTTCTTGAACGGGAACTTGAAGGCGGCGAGCAGCGCGCGGGCTTCTTCGTCGGACTTCGCGGTGGTGGTGATGGTGATGTTCATCCCGCGGATCGCGTCGATCTTGTCGTACTCGATTTCCGGGAAGATGATCTGTTCCTTCACACCCATGTTGTAGTTGCCGCGGCCGTCGAAGGACTTGCCGGACACACCACGGAAATCGCGGATGCGCGGCATGGCGACGGTCACCAGGCGATCCAGGAATTCGTACATGCGTTCACGGCGCAGCGTGACCTTGCAACCCACCGGGTAGTTGTCACGGATCTTGAAGCCGGCGATCGACTTCTTCGACAGCGTGACGACGGGCTTCTGGCCGGCGATCTTGGTCAGGTCGCCAACGGCGTGCTCCATGACCTTCTTGTCGGCAACCGCTTCGCCCACGCCCATGTTGATCGTGATCTTTTCGATCCGCGGGACTTCCATGCTCGACTTGTAGCCGAACTTTTCAGTCAGTTGCGGAACGACGGTTTCTTTGTAGAAATCTTGCAAACGAGCCATGTTCTACCCCTTAGCCCCCGACCACTTCGCCGTTCGACTTGAACACGCGAACCTTCTTGCCGTCGTCGAGCAGCTTGAAGCCGACGCGATCAGCCTTGCCGGTGGCCTTGTTGAAGATGGCGATGTTGGACACGTGGATCGGCATGGTCTTGTCGACGATACCGCCAGCAACGCCGCGAACCGGGTTCGGCTTCTGGTGCTTCTTGACGACGTTCACGCCCTCAACGACCACCTTGTCGCCAACCAGGACGCGCGTCACGGTGCCACGCTTGCCCTTGTCCTTGCCGGTGATGACGACGACTTCGTCGCCTTTGCGAATCTTGTTCATCTGCGCGCTCCTTACAGCACTTCCGGCGCAAGCGAGACGATCTTCATGAATCGTTCGGTGCGCAGCTCACGGGTGACCGGTCCGAAGATACGGGTGCCGATCGGCTCGAGCTTGTTGTTGAGGAGCACGGCAGCGTTGCCATCGAACTTGATGAGCTGGCCATCGGGACGGCGCACGCCCTTGGCGGTGCGAACGACGACGGCGTTGTAGACGTCACCCTTCTTCACTCGGCCACGGGGAGCAGCATCCTTGATGCTCACCTTGATGATGTCGCCCACCGAGGCGTAACGACGCTTGGAGCCACCCAACACCTTGATGCACATAACGGTACGCGCACCGGTGTTGTCAGCAACCTCCAGCATGGATTGCATTTGAATCATGTAGACAAACCTCCAACTTAACCCGTCACATCCGCCGACGTACGCGGCAGCGCCGCAGCAAGCCACGGCACGACGGCTAGTTTTGGATCCCGAAAGGGGAGAAAACTCTCAAGCCCTGCCCAACCGAACAGCCAAACAGGCGAGAGATGAAAAGCAGGGCATTCTACGATGCGTAGAATGCCCTGGCAAGCATGCAACACCAAAAAAGCGAATTAAATTCGCAGATTAGGCGTTGCGCGCCTTTTCAACGAGGCCGGTCACGATCCAGGACTTGGTCTTGGACAGCGGGCGGGTTTCCTCGATGGTCACCACGTCGCCTTCACCGTAGGTGTTGGCTTCGTCGTGCGCATGGTACTTCTTCGACAGGCGGATGATCTTGCCGTAGAGCGGATGCTTCACCTTGCGCTCGACCAGCACGGTCACCGTCTTGTCCATCTTGTTGCTGACCACCACGCCGGTCAGCGAACGCTTCAGTTTGGTCTCGGTCATTTACGCCACCTTCTGGGCCAGGATGGTGCGGACGCGCGCGATATCGCGGCGGACGCGCTTCAGTTCGCTGGTCTTGGCAAGCTGCTGGGTAGCCAGCTGCATGCGCAGGCCGAACTGGGCCCTCAGGAGCGAGGTGAGCTCTTGCTTGAGCTCGTCGACCGATTTGTTACGCAGTTCAGTCGCTTTCATCTCACTGCCCCACATGTCGGGTTACGAAAGTCGTCGCGATCGGCAGCTTGGCGGCAGCCAGACGGAAGGCTTCGCGGGCGAGCGTCTCGTCCACGCCGTCCATCTCGTACAGCACCTTGCCCGGCTGGATTTCAGCGACGTAGTACTCGGGGCTACCCTTACCGTTACCCATCCGGACTTCGGCGGGCTTGGAAGAGATCGGCTTGTCCGGGAACACGCGGATCCAGACGCGACCGCCCCGCTTGATGTGGCGGGTCATGGCGCGACGAGCGGCTTCGATCTGGCGGGCGGTCAGACGACCACGGCCGATCGCCTTCAGGCCCCACTCGCCGAAGCTCACCTTGTTACCGCGGGTCGCGATGCCGGTGTTACGACCCTTCTGCTGTTTGCGGTATTTGAGTCTAGTTGGCTGCAGCATTGCGAGGCCCCTTTCGCGGCTTGCGTTCGGTTTGCTCCGGCTGGACGGCAACTTCCTGGCCAGCCTTCACTTCGCCCTTGTAGACCCAGACCTTGATACCGATGATGCCGTAGGTGGTCTTGGCTTCGGACGTCGCGTAGTCGATGTCGGCGCGCAGCGTATGCAGCGGCACGCGGCCTTCGCGATACCACTCGGTACGCGCGATTTCGATGCCGTTCAGGCGGCCCGACGACATGATCTTGATGCCCTGGGCACCCAGACGCATGGCGTTCTGCATCGCACGCTTCATGGCACGGCGGAACATCACGCGCTTTTCGAGCTGGGCAGCGATGGAGTCGGCGATCACCTGAGCATCGGTTTCCGGCTTGCGGATTTCCTCGATGTTGATGTGCACCGGCACGCCCATCAGCTTGACCAGGTCACGCTTGAGCAGCTCGATGTCCTCGCCCTTCTTGCCGATCACGACACCCGGACGGGCGCTGTGAATGGTGATGCGGGCGTTCTTGGCCGGACGCTCGATGACGATGCGGCCAACCGAGGCATGCGACAACTTTTTCTTCAGGAACTCACGGACCTTGATGTCTTCGGCGAGCATGGCCGGGAAATTCTTGCTGCTCGCGTACCACTTCGAAGCCCAGTTCTTGTTGACGGCAAGACGGAAGCCCGTCGGATGAATTTTCTGTCCCATATCGTCCTCACTCGCCCACGGTCAGGGTGATGTGGCAGGTCTGCTTCTCGATGCGATTGCCGCGGCCCTTGGCACGTGCGGTAAAGCGCTTCAGCGAAGTGCCCTTGTCCACATAGATGGTCGTCACCTTGAGGGCGTCGATATCGGCGCCGTCGTTGTGTTCGGCATTGGCGATCGCCGACAGCAACAACTTCTTGATGATGACCGCGCCCTTCTTGGGGCTGAAGGTCAGGATGTTGATGGCTTGCTCGACCGGCTTGCCGCGCACCAGGTCAGCGACCAGGCGAGCTTTCTGAGCCGACAGGCGAGCGCCAGTCAAAATAGCGGAAGTTTGCATGGCAGCACCTTACTTCTTGGCTTTTTTGTCGGCGGCGTGACCCTTGAACGTCCGGGTCAGCGAGAATTCGCCGAGCTTGTGACCAACCATGTTCTCGTTGATGTACACGGGAACATGCTGCTTGCCGTTGTGCACCGCGATGGTCAGGCCGACGAAGTCGGGCAACACCGTGGAGCGACGGGACCAGGTCTTAACCGGGCGCTTGTCGTTGGTCGCGCGCACTGCTTCGATCTTCTTGAGCAGGTGGGCGTCGACGAACGGGCCCTTCTTAACGGAACGAGCCATGTCTGATTACCCCTTATTCGAATACCGGCGGCGCACGATCATGTTGTCGGTGCGCTTGTTGCTGCGGGTACGGTAACCCTTGGTCGGGTACCCCACGGGCTGACCGGCACGCGGCCTTCGCCGGTACGACCTTCACCACCGCCGTGCGGGTGATCGATCGGGTTCATCGCCGTACCGCGGACGGTCGGGCGGATACCGCGCCAGCGCTGAGCACCGGCCTTGCCGATCTTGCGCAGGCTGTGCTCTTCGTTGCCGACTTCACCGATGGTGGCGCGGCAATCGACGTGCACCTTGCGGATTTCACCGGAACGCAGACGCAGCTGAGCGTAGGCACCTTCACGAGCCAGCAGCTGAACCGAGGCACCGGCCGAACGCGCCAGCTGGGCGCCCTTGCCAGGCTGCATCTCGATGCAGTGGATGGTGCTACCGACCGGGATGTTGCGCAGCGGCAGCGTATTGCCCACCTTGATCGGCGCTTCCGAGCCGCTCACCACCTGCATGCCGGCCTTCAGGCCACGCGGGGCGATGATGTAGCGGCGCTCGCCGTCGGCGTAGCACAGCAGCGCGATGTGCGCGGTGCGGTTCGGATCGTATTCCAGGCGCTCCACGGTGGCGACGATGCCATCCTTGTTGCGACGGAAGTCGATCAGGCGATAGTGCTGCTTGTGGCCGCCGCCCTGGTGGCGGACGGTGATCACGCCGCGGTTGTTGCGACCGGCGTTCTTGCTTTGCGATTCAACCAGCGCTGCGTGGGGACGACCCTTGTGCAGCTCGGGGCTCACGACCTTGACGACCGCGCGGCGACCCGGGGAAGTAGGTTTTACTTTAACCAGCATCGTCGTTCTCCTTACTGCGCGGCTTGCAGGTCGATTTCCTGACCCGGCTTGAGGGCAACGTAGGCCTTCTTCCAGCCCTTGCGCCAACCCGTGCTGCGGCCGATGCGCTTCTGCTTCGGCTTCACGTTGGTGATCTGGACGGATTCGACCTGCACCTTGAACAACAGCTCGACCGCAGCCTTGATTTCCGGCTTGGTGGCATCGCTCACCACGCGGAACACGACCTGCTCGTACTTGTCGGCAACGAAGGTGCTCTTCTCGGAGATCACCGGCGCCAGCAGCACTTGCAGCAGGCGATCTTGATTCAGTTGAGTCATGCCAGGATCTCCTCGATTTGCTTGAGGGCCTCGCGGGTCACCAGAACCTTCTTGAAGCGGACCAGGCTGACCGGATCGGCCTGCGACGGCTCGAGCACGAGCACGTTGGGCAGGTTGCGCGAAGCCAGGTACAGGTTCTCGTCGAGGTTGCCGGTGACGATGAGGGTGCGCTCGTTCAGGCCCATGGCAGCCAGCTTGGCAGCGAAAGCCTTGGTCTTGGGCGTATCGACCACGAATTCGTCGACGACCACCAGACGCTCTTCACGCACCAGCTGCGACAGGATAGTCGCAACGCCGGCGCGGTACATCTTGCGGTTCACCTTCTGGGTGAAGTTCTCGTCGGGCGAGCTCGGGAAGATCTTGCCGCCGCCACGCCACAGCGGGCTCGACGCCATACCGGCACGGGCGCGGCCCGTACCCTTTTGACGCCACGGCTTCTTGGTGGACTTGGCCACGTCGCTGCGACCCTTCTGCGCACGGTTGCCGCTACGGGCATTGGCGAGATAGGCGGTGACGACCTGGTGCACCAGGGCTTCGTTGTAGTCGCGACCGAACAGGGCGTCGGAAGCGCTCACGCCGGCGGCCGGCTGGCCGCTTGCATTGATGACTTTCAGTTCCATTACGCACCTGCCTTCACGCTGGGACGCACGACCACGTCGTTGCCCTTGGAGCCGGGAACGGCGCCCTTGACCAGCAACAGGCCACGCTCTGCATCGACGCGAACCACTTCGAGGTTCTGCACCGTGCTCTTGACGTTACCGAGCTGACCGGCCATGCGCTTACCCGGGAAAACGCGACCCGGATCCTGCGCCATACCGATCGAACCAGGGGCATTGTGCGACACGGAGTTACCGTGCGACGCGCGCTGCGACGAGAAGTTGTGACGCTTGATCGCGCCCGAGAAACCCTTACCTTGCGAGGTACCGGTCACGTCGACCAGTTGACCCACGGCGAAGATTTCGACGCTGATCTGACTGCCCGGCTGGAATTTGGCCAGCTCGTCAGCCGTGAGCGCAAACTCGTGCAGACCACGGCCAGCCTCGACACCCGCTTTAGCGAAGTGACCGGCTTCAGCCTTGTTCACACGACTTGCACGACGTTCGCCGTAAGCAACCTGGACGGCAGAGTAGCCATCGGTTTCCGGCGTCTTGATTTGTGCGACGCGATTGGCAGACAGATCCAGCACGGTCACCGGGATGGACACGCCATCATCGGAGAACACGCGGGTCATGCCGACCTTGCGCCCGACAAGTCCTAAGCTCATCGTTCTTTCCTTTTAGAAGGGCCAGCTACGATTGGCCGGCGATATTTCGCGGGCCGCGCAGGGCGGCCTGCATCGAACGAAACTACCCGCACACATACGCCACACGAGGCGGCCGTATACAAAACGGGCCCGCCTGATATAGGCGAGCCCGCGATGATAATGCAACGTCTTGAGTTAATGCAAGATTTTTATTGCAGCTTGATCTCGACATCAACACCGGCCGGCAGGTCCAGCTTCATCAGCGCATCGACCGTCTTGTCGGTCGGATCGACGATGTCCATCAGGCGCAGGTGGGTGCGGATCTCGAGCTGGTCGCGCGAAGTCTTGTTCACGTGCGGCGAACGCAGCACGTCGAAACGTTCGATCTTGGTCGGCAGCGGAACCGGGCCCTTGACGACGGCGCCGGTCCGCTTGGCGGTGTCGACGATTTCCTGAGCGGAGCGGTCGATCAGGGCGTAGTCATAGGCCTTGAGGCGGATGCGAATCTTCTGGTTTTGCATGATGTATTCCAAAGAACAGGGCGATCGGCAGACCGCCTGGATGATAAAGAACGGACGGGCGAGCCCTGAGGCCCGCCCGGATTCGCATTACTCGATGATCTTGGCGACGACGCCGGCGCCAACGGTACGGCCGCCTTCACGGATCGCGAAGCGCAGACCTTGCTCCATGGCGATCGGAGCGATCAGCGACACGACCACTTCGACGTTGTCGCCCGGCATCACCATTTCGGTACCGGCCGGCAGCTCGACCGCACCGGTCACGTCGGTGGTACGGAAGTAGAACTGCGGACGGTAGCCGTTGAAGAACGGAGTGTGGCGGCCGCCTTCGTCCTTGCTCAGCACGTAGACCGAACCCGAGAACTTGGTGTGCGGGGTGATCGAACCCGGCTTGGCCAGAACCTGGCCTCGCTCGACGTCTTCACGCTTAGTGCCGCGCAGCAGCGCGCCGATGTTGTCGCCAGCCTGGCCTTGGTCCAGCAGCTTGCGGAACATTTCCACGCCGGTGCAGGTGGTCTTGACCGTGGGCTTCAGGCCCACGATTTCGATTTCTTCGCCGACCTTGACGATGCCGCGCTCGACGCGACCGGTCACCACGGTACCGCGACCCGAGATCGAGAACACGTCTTCCACCGGCATCAGGAAGGCGCCGTCGACGGCACGCTCCGGCGTCGGGATGTAGCTGTCCAGCGCAGCGGCCAGGGCGAAGATCGCCGGCTCGCCGATTTCCGACTGGTCGCCTTCCAGCGCCTTCAGCGCCGAACCCTTGACGATGGGCAGATCGTCGCCCGGGAAGTCGTACTTGCTCAGCAGTTCACGGACTTCCATTTCGACCAGCTCGAGCAGCTCGGCGTCGTCGACCATGTCGGCCTTGTTCATGAACACGATAATGTAGGGCACACCCACCTGGCGAGCCAGCAGGATGTGCTCGCGGGTTTGCGGCATCGGGCCGTCGGCCGAGGACACCACCAGGATCGCGCCGTCCATCTGGGCGGCACCGGTGATCATGTTCTTGACGTAGTCGGCGTGGCCGGGGCAGTCGACGTGCGCGTAGTGACGGTTTTCGGTCTCGTACTCGACGTGCGCGGTGTTGATGGTGATGCCGCGGGCCTTTTCTTCCGGCGCGCTGTCGATCTGGTCGTAGCCCTTGGCTTCGCCGCCGAACTTCTTCGACAGGATCGTGGTGATGGCAGCCGTCAGGGTGGTCTTGCCGTGGTCAACGTGGCCGATGGTGCCGACGTTTACGTGCGGTTTGGTCCGCTCGAACTTTTCCTTAGCCATTGCTCAATTCCTTAGTCTTGAATGAGTGTCGAAAGCCGCCGGGCCAGGCCCGGCAGCATCCGAATTACTTCTTGTTGATGATCGCTTCGGCGACGTTACGCGGCGCCTCGGAGTAGTGCTTGAATTCCATCGAGTAGGTGGCGCGACCTTGCGACATCGAGCGCAGCGTGGTCGAGTAGCCGAACATCTCGGACAGCGGCACTTCCGCCTTGATCATCTTGCCGCCGGCAGGATTGTCGTCCATGCCTTGCAGCATGCCGCGACGGGACGAGATGTCGCCCATGATGTCGCCCATGTACTCTTCCGGCGTTTCGACTTCGACGGCCATCATCGGCTCGAGGATCACCGGGCTGGCGCGACGCATGGCTTCCTTGAAGGCCAGCGAGCCGGCCAATTCGAAGGCGATCTGCGACGAGTCGACGTCGTGGTACGAACCGAAGGTCAGGCGAACCTTGACGTCCACCACCGGGAAGCCGGCCAGCACGCCAGCCTTCAGCGTGTTCTGGATGCCCTTGTCCACCGACGGGATGAATTCGCGCGGAATCACGCCGCCCTTGATCTCGTCGAGGAACTCGTAGCCCTTGCCTTCGCCGGCCGGCTCCAGCGTGATCACGCAGTGACCGTACTGACCCTTACCGCCCGACTGCTTGGCGTGCTTGCCTTCCACGTCCGTCACCGTCTTGGTGATGGTTTCGCGGTAGGCAACCTGCGGCGCGCCGACATTGGCTTCCACGCCGAATTCGCGCTTCATCCGGTCGACCAGGATTTCCAGGTGCAGCTCGCCCATGCCGGAGATGATGGTCTGGCCCGATTCTTCGTCGGTCCGCACGCGGAACGACGGATCTTCCTTGGCCAGGCGGTTCAGGGCGACGCCCATCTTTTCCTGGTCGGCCTTGGTCTTCGGCTCGACGGCGACGTGAATCACCGGGTCCGGGAATTCCATGCGCTCGAGCACGATGACCTTGTCGAGCGAGCACAGGGTTTCGCCAGTGGTCACGTCCTTCAGGCCGATACCGGCGGCGATGTCGCCGGCACGCACTTCTTCGATTTCTTCACGGTTGTTGGCGTGCATCTGCACGATACGACCGATCCGCTCCTTCTTGCCCTTCACCGAATTCAGCACCGAGTCGCCCGAATTGACGACGCCGGAGTAGACGCGGAAGAAGGTCAGCTGACCGACGTAGGGGTCGTTCATCAGCTTGAAGGCCAGGGCGGAGAACGGCGCTTCGTCCGACGCTTCGCGATGGTCTTCCTTGCCGTCTTCGTCCGTACCCTTGACCGGCGGGATGTCGACCGGCGAGGGCAGCAGCTCGATCACGGCATCCAGCATCAGCTGCACACCCTTGTTCTTGAAGGCGGTACCGCACAGCATCGGCTGGATTTCGCAGGCGATGGTGCGCTGGCGCAGCGCGCCGACGATTTCCTCTTCCGACAGTTCGCCGGTTTCGAGGTACTTGTTCATCAGCTCTTCGTTAGCCTCGGCCGCAGCCTCGACCATCTTTTCGCGCCACTCGTCGGCAGTCGCCTGCAGCTCGACCGGGATGTCGACGTAGTCGAACTTCATGCCTTGCGAGGCTTCGTCCCAGATGATCGCCTTCATCTTGATCAGGTCGACCACGCCGGTGAAGGTGTCTTCGGCGCCGATCGGGATCGCGATGGGCACCGGGTTGGCCTTCAGGCGCACGCGCATCTGCTCGACCACGCGGAAGAAGTTGGCGCCTTGACGGTCCATCTTGTTCACGAACGCGAGACGCGGCACCTTGTACTTGTTGGCCTGGCGCCAGACGGTTTCCGACTGCGGCTGCACGCCACCCACGGCGCAATACACCATGCACGCGCCATCGAGCACGCGCATCGAACGCTCAACTTCGATAGTGAAGTCGACGTGGCCCGGGGTATCGATGATGTTGATACGGTGTTCCGGGAAGTTGTTCGCCATGCCCTTCCAGAACGTGGTGGTGGCGGCGGAGGTGATGGTGATGCCACGCTCCTGCTCCTGCTCCATCCAGTCCATGGTGGCGGCGCCGTCGTGCACTTCACCAATCTTGTGGTTCACGCCGGTGTAGAAAAGAATACGCTCGGTCGTCGTGGTTTTACCCGCGTCGATGTGCGCGCTGATACCGATGTTCCGGTAACGTTCAATGGGTGTCTTGCGAGCCACAGCCAGTACCTTTGATAAAAGGATGTATTAGAAGCGGTAGTGAGCGAAGGCCTTGTTGGCTTCGGCCATACGGTGCACTTCGTCGCGCTTCTTCATTGCGCCGCCACGGCCTTCGGCCGCATCGAGCAGTTCGCCAGCCAGACGCTGACCCATCGACTTCTCGCCGCGCTTGCGGGCCGCTTCGCGCAGCCAGCGCATGGCCAGGGCCATACGGCGGGTCTGACGCACTTCGACCGGAACCTGGTAGTTGGCGCCACCGACACGACGGCTCTTCACTTCGACGACCGGCTTCACGTTCCCGAGGGCTTGGGAGAACACCTCGAGGGGGCCTTGCCGGTCTTCTTCTCGACGATCTCGAGGGCACCGTAAACGATGCGCTCAGCGACCGACTTCTTGCCGTCCTGCATGACGACGTTCATGAACTTGGACAGTTCTTCGCTACCGAATTTCGGATCCGGCAGTACTTCGCGCTTGGGGACTTCTCTACGACGCGGCATGTTTCAACCTCAGTAGTATTCAGTTGAGCGCGGCTTACGCGCTCTCGACCATCCAAAGGGACTGGTCACTTACTCGACGGCGCCCACCCGGGCGACTCGCCGTCGTCGCGAATGTCTCGAACGATCGAGACCGGGCTCGCGACCCTGCCCGCATCCGGGCCTTAGGCCTTCGGACGCTTGGCGCCGTACTTGGAACGGGCCTGCTTGCGGTCCTTGACACCGGCGGTATCGAGGGAGCCGCGCACGGTGTGGTAACGCACACCCGGCAAGTCCTTCACACGACCACCGCGGATCAGCACGACCGAGTGTTCCTGCAGGTTGTGGCCTTCACCGCCGATGTACGAAATCACTTCGAAACCGTTGGTCAGGCGCACCTTGGCGACCTTACGGAGGGCCGAGTTCGGCTTCTTCGGGGTCGTCGTGTACACGCGGGTGCAAACACCGCGCTTCTGCGGGCAGGCTTCGAGCGCGGGAACCTTGCTCTTGGCCTTTTCCGCTTCACGTCCCTTACGGACGAGCTGGTTGATGGTTGGCATCTATATCGTTTCCCAAAAGTAAAAATGGCGTGCCTCGCGCAAGACGCACGAGGGGCCGCCCCAAAAAGAGCGCGGATTATAGGTAAATCAAGCGCTTAATGTCAACAAACCCCTCCGCCGCCTATCACCGGGGTGGCGATAGGGCGACGGAAGGGCTGTCGACTGCTTCACGATCCGGCCTTTCGGCCGGACCGCTGGTTCATGAGCCGGGTCAGGCTTCTTCCTGGCTCGACGCGACTTCGCCGACCGCTTCGACCGGCGCGTCGAGCACCATCGGGCCATCGCCCGAACCGGTGCCGCGACGACGGCGGTTGTTGTGGTAGGCCAGACCGGTACCGCCCGGGATCAGGCGGCCAACGATCACGTTTTCCTTCAGGCCGCGCAGCTCGTCGCGCTTGCCCATGATGGCGGCTTCGGTCAGCACGCGCGTGGTTTCCTGGAACGACGCGGCCGAGATGAACGAATCGGTCGACAGCGACGCCTTGGTGATACCCAGCAGGATGTTGTCGAACTGGGCCGGCTGCTTGTTTTCCGCGTTCAGCTTGTCGTTCGCTTCCAGCACTTCGGCGCGCTCGACCTGTTCGCCGAGGATGAAGTCCGAATCGCCGGCATCCGAGATGACCACGCGACGCAGCATCTGGCGAACGATCACCTCGATGTGCTTGTCGTTGATCTTCACGCCCTGCAGTCGATACACCTCCTGCACTTCCTCGGTCACGTAGCGGGCCAGCGTCTCGATGCCCTGCAGGCGCAGGATGTCGTGCGGATCGGCCGGGCCGTCGACGATGGTTTCGCCGCGGTTCACCACCTGGCCGTCGTGGACCAGCACGTGCTTGTCCTTCGGGATCAGGTACTCGTGCGGCGTGCCGTCGAGGTCGGTGATGATCAGGCGCTGCTTGCCCTTGGTGTCCTTGCCGAACGACGAGGTGCCGGTGACTTCGGCCAGCATGCCGGCATCCTTCGGCGAACGCGCTTCGAACAGCTCGGCCACGCGCGGCAGACCACCGGTAATGTCGCGGGTCTTGACCGATTCCTGCGGGATACGGGCAAGCACTTCGCCGACGCCGACCTGCTGGCCGTCCTTCACCGTGATGATGGCGCCGACCTGGAAGGTGATGTTGACCGAGGCATCGGAACCGGCCAGCTTCACTTCCACGCCGTTCTCGTCGAGCAGCTTGACCTGCGGGCGCACGCTCTTGGTGGCGCCGGCCTTGCGCTTCGGATCGATCACGACCAGGGTCGACAGGCCTGTCACTTCATCGACCTGCTTGGCCACGGTCGAGCCTTCTTCGACGTTCTCGAAGCGGACCAGACCGGCGTACTCGGTGATGATCGGACGGGTATGCGGGTCCCAGGTGGCCAGCACGGTACCGGCCTTGATGGCCTGACCGTCGGTGACCAGCATGGTGGCGCCGTACGGCACCTTGTGACGCTCGCGCTCGCGGCCGTTGTCGTCGAACACCACCAGCTCGCCCGAACGGGTGATGACGATCTGCTCGCCCTTGGTGTTGGTGACGTAGCGCATCGTGCCGGCGAAACCGATCTTGCCGTTCGACTTCGATTCGACCTGGCTCGCCGCGGCGGCTCGCGACGCGGCACCACCGATGTGGAAGGTCCGCATGGTCAGCTGGGTACCCGGCTCACCGATCGACTGGGCCGCGATCACGCCGACCGCTTCGCCGACGTTGACGCGCTGGCCGCGGCCCAGATCGCGGCCGTAGCACTGGGCGCACAGACCGTAGCGGGTTTCGCAGGTCAGCGGCGTGCGCACCTTCACTTCGTCGATGCTCAAGGCTTCGATGCGCTCGACGATGTCTTCGGTCAGCAGCGTGCCGGCTTCGAACACGGTTTCCTGGCTGGCCGGATCGATCACGTCGATGGCGGCCACGCGGCCGAGAATCCGGTCGCGCAGCGCTTCGATCACGTCGCCGCCCTGCACCACGGCCTTCATCGCCACGCCGTTCTTGGTGTGGCAATCGTCCTCGGTCACCACCAGATCCTGCGTCACGTCGACCAGGCGACGGGTCAGGTAACCGGAGTTGGCGGTCTTCAGCGCGGTATCGGCCAGACCCTTACGGGCGCCGTGCGTCGAGATGAAGTACTGCAGAACCGTCAGGCCTTCGCGGAAGTTGGTGGTGATCGGCGTCTCGATGATCGAGCCGTCCGGCTTGGCCATCAGGCCCCGCATGCCGGCCAGCTGGCGGATCTGGGCCACGGAACCCCGGGCGCCCGAATCGGCCATCATGTAGATCGAGTTGAACGATTCCTGATCGACTTCCTTGCCTTCGCGGTCGATGGTCTTCTCTTTACCGAGGTGGGCCATCATGGTCTTGGCGACCTGGTCGCCGCAGCGGCCCCAGATGTCCACGACCTTGTTGTAGCGCTCGCCCTGGGTCACCAGGCCCGAGGTGTACTGGGCCTCGATTTCCTTCACTTCGCGCTCGGCCTCGGCCAGCAGCTTGACCTTCTCGGCCGGCACCAGCATGTCGTCGACGGCGATCGAGATGCCGGCGCGGGTCGAGTAGGTGAAGCCGGTGTACATCAGGCGGTCAGCCAGGATGACGGTCTCGCGCAGGCCGACGCGGCGGAACGACGCGTTGATCAGCTTGGAGATTTCCTTCTTCTTGAGCGCCTTGTTGATGTTCTCGAACGGCAGGCCCTTGGGCAGGATCTCGGACAGGATGGCGCGGCCGACGGTGGTCTCGCGACGCACCAGCTTGTACTGCCACTCGCCGTTCTCGTCCTTCTCCCATTCCTTCAGGCGCACCGAGATGCGGGCGCTCAGTTCGGCCTGGCGCGTCTCGTAGGCGCGGATCAGCTCTTCCAGGTCGGCGAAGCGCAGGCCTTCGCCCTTGCCGTTGATGCGCTCGCGGGTCATGTAGTAGAGACCCAGCACGATATCCTGCGACGGCACGATGATCGGCTCGCCGTGCGCCGGCGACAGCACGTTGTTGGAGGCCAGCATCAGGGTGCGGGCTTCCATCTGCGCTTCGAGCGACAGCGGCACGTGGACGGCCATCTGGTCACCGTCGAAGTCGGCGTTGAAGGCGGTACAGACCAGCGGGTGCAGCTGGATCGCCTTGCCTTCGATCAGCACCGGCTCGAAAGCCTGGATGCCGAGGCGGTGCAGCGTCGGGGCGCGGTTCAGCAGCACCGGATGCTCGCGGATGACTTCTTCGAGGATGTCCCAGACTTCCGGCACTTCCTGCTCGACCAGCTTCTTGGCGGCCTTGATGGTGGTCGCCAGGCCCAGCACTTCGAGCTTGTGGAAGATGAAGGGCTTGAACAGCTCGAGCGCCATCTTCTTCGGCAGGCCGCACTGGTGCAGCTTGAGCGTCGGGCCCACCACGATGACCGAACGGCCCGAGTAGTCGACGCGCTTGCCCAGCAGGTTCTGCCGGAAGCGGCCGCCCTTGCCCTTGATCATGTCGGCCAGCGACTTCAGCGGACGCTTGTTGGCGCCGGTCATGGCCTTGCCGCGGCGGCCGTTGTCGAGCAGCGAATCGACGGCTTCCTGCAGCATGCGCTTTTCGTTGCGCACGATGATCTCGGGCGCCTTCAGCTCCAGCAGGCGCTTGAGGCGGTTGTTCCGGTTGATGACGCGGCGGTACAGGTCGTTCAGGTCCGAGGTCGCGAAGCGGCCGCCGTCGAGCGGCACCAGCGGACGCAGTTCGGGCGGCAGCACCGGCAGCACGTCCATGATCATCCACTCGGGCTTGATGCCCGACTTGTGGAAGGCCTCGAGCACCTTGAGGCGCTTGGCGATCTTCTTGATCTTGGCTTCGGAGCCGGTGGTCTGCAGCTCGTGGCGCAGGGTGTCCATTTCCGAGTGGATGTCGAGCGTGCGCAGCAGTTCGCGCACCGCTTCGGCACCCATCATGGCGACGAATTCGTCACCGTATTCCTCGACCTTGGCCAGGTAGTCGTCTTCGCTCAGCAGTTGGCCGCGCTGCAGCGGCGTCATGCCCGGCTCGATGACGATGAAGCCTTCGAAGTACAGCACGCGCTCGATGTCGCGCAGCGTGATGTCGAGCACCATGCCCAGGCGGCTCGGCAGCGACTTCAGGAACCAGATGTGGGCGACCGGCGAAGCCAGCTCGATGTGGCCCATGCGCTCCCGGCGCACCTTGGACAGCGTGACTTCGACGCCGCACTTCTCGCAGATGACGCCGCGGTGCTTGAGGCGCTTGTACTTGCCGCACAGGCACTCGTAGTCCTTCACCGGCCCGAAGATGCGGGCGCAAAAGAGGCCATCGCGCTCGGGCTTGAAGGTGCGGTAGTTGATGGTTTCGGGCTTCTTGACTTCACCGTACGACCAGGAACGGATCTTGTCGGGCGACGCCAGGCCGATGCGGATCGCATCGAACTCTTCTTCCTGCGTCACCTGCTTGAACAAGTCGAGCAAAGCTTTCATGTCATTTTCCTCGTGTTGCCGAGTGAGGCCCTACCTTCCGGCGCACTGCGGGACGCGGCCTCACTGCCTCGTCCCGCGCGCCGTTCAGGCTTAGTAGCGTTCCAGATCGATATCGATCCCCAGCGAGCGGATTTCCTTCACCAGCACGTTGAAGGATTCCGGCATGCCGGCGTCGATCTTGTGGTCGCCCTTGACGATGTTCTCGTAGACCTTGGTCCGGCCGTTCACATCGTCCGACTTCACCGTCAGCATTTCCTGCAGCGTATAGGACGCGCCGTACGCTTCCAGCGCCCACACTTCCATCTCACCGAAGCGCTGGCCGCCGAACTGCGCCTTACCGCCGAGCGGCTGCTGGGTAACGAGCGAGTACGGGCCGGTCGAACGCGCGTGCATCTTGTCGTCGACCAGGTGGTGCAGCTTCAGCACGTGCATGTAGCCGACCGTGACCAGGCGCTCGAAGCTCTCGCCGGTGCGGCCGTCGTACAGCGTGACCTGGGTCTTCGAGTTGTTGAAGCCCAGGCGCTTGGTCTTGGCATCGTCGGTCGGGTAGGCCAGCTCGAGCATGGCCATCAGGTCTTCTTCCTTGGCGCCGTCGAACACCGGCGTGGCGAACGGCACGCCATCGCGCAGGTTGTGGGCCAGCTCGATGATCTCGTCGTCGGTCATCGAAGCCAGGTCCTCCGGCTTGCCGCGGGTGTTGTAGACCTCGCCCAGGAAGGCGCGCATCTCGGCGGCGCGGTTGGCGCGCTCTTCGCGCAGCATCGCGTCGATGCGGCGGCCGATGCCCTTGGCCGCCCAGCCGAGGTGGACTTCCAGGATCTGGCCCACGTTCATCCGCGACGGCACGCCGAGCGGGTTCAGCACGATGTCGACCTGGGTGCCGTCGGCCATGAAGGGCAGATCCTCGACCGGCAGGATCTTGGACACCACGCCCTTGTTACCGTGGCGGCCGGCCATCTTGTCGCCGGGCTGCAGGCGGCGCTTCACCGCGACGTAGACCTTGACCATCTTCTGCACGCCAGGCGGCAGTTCGTCGCCCTGGGTCAGCTTGCGCTTCTTGTCGTCGAAGCGCAGGTCGAACTCGGCGCGCTTCTGCGACAGGTTGTCCTTCATCAGCTCGAGCTGCTTGGCGACGTCCTCGTCCGACAGGCGGATGTCGAACCAGTCGTGACGCGGCAGACTGTCGAGGTATTCCTTGTCCAGCGCGGTGCCCTTGGCGATGCGCTTCGGACCGCCGTTGACCTTCTTGCCGATCAGGAGGCGCTCGAGCCGCTCGAAGGCGTCGTTCTCGAGAATCCGCAGCTGGTCGTTCAGGTCGAGGCGGTAGCGCTTGAGCTCGTCGTCGATGATCGACTGGGCGCGCTTGTCGCGCTCGATGCCTTCGCGGGTGAACACCTGGACGTCGATCACCGTGCCGCTCATGCCCGAGGGCACGCGCAGCGAGGTGTCCTTCACGTCGCTGGCCTTCTCGCCGAAGATCGCGCGCAGCAGCTTCTCTTCCGGCGTCAGCTGGGTTTCGCCCTTCGGCGTCACCTTGCCGACCAGCACGTCGCCGGCTTCCACTTCGGCGCCGATGTAGACGATGCCGGCCTCGTCGAGGCGGCCCAGCATGCGCTCGCTGAGGTTGGAGATATCGCGGGTGATTTCTTCCGGCCCGAGCTTGGTGTCGCGGGCGACCACGCTCAGTTCCTCGATGTGGATCGAGGTGTAGCGGTCGTCGGCCACCACCTTCTCGCTGATCAGGATCGAGTCTTCGTAGTTGAAGCCGTTCCAGGGCATGAAGGCGACCAGCAGGTTCTGGCCGAGCGCCAGCTCGCCCAGGTCGGTCGAGGCGCCGTCGGCGATCACGTCATGCGCGGCGATCACGTCGCCGACCTTCACGATCGGACGCTGGTTGATGTTGGTGTTCTGGTTCGAACGCGTGTACTTGGTCAGGTTGTAGATGTCCACACCGACTTCGCCGGCGCTGGTTTCATCGTCGTTGACGCGGATCACCACGCGGTTGGCATCGACGTAGTCGACGCGGCCGCCGCGCAGGGCCTTCACCGCGGTGCCCGAGTCGACCGCGCAGGTGCGCTCGATGCCGGTACCGACCAGCGGCTTCTGGGCACGCACGCAAGGCACGGCCTGGCGTTGCATGTTGGCGCCCATCAGCGCGCGGTTCGCGTCATCGTGCTCGAGGAAGGGGATCAGCGAGGCTGCGACCGACACGATCTGCGACGGAGCCACGTCCATGTACTGGACGCGCTCGGGCCGAGCCACGATGGTTTCGCCGTGTTCGCGGCAGGTCACCAGCTCGTCGATCAGGCGGCCGTCGTCGTCCAGCTTGGCGTTAGCCTGGGCGATCACGTACTTGCCTTCTTCGATGGCCGACAGGTATTCGATCTCGTCGGTCACCTTCTGGTCGATCACCTTGCGGTACGGCGTCTCGAGGAAGCCGTACTCGTTGGTCTTGGCGTAGACCGACAGCGAGTTGATCAGGCCGATGTTCGGGCCTTCCGGCGTTTCGATCGGGCAGACGCGGCCGTAGTGGGTCGGGTGCACGTCGCGCACTTCGAAGCCGGCGCGCTCGCGCGTCAGGCCGCCCGGGCCGAGGGCCGAGACGCGGCGCTTGTGCGTGATCTCGGACAGCGGGTTGGTCTGGTCCATGAACTGCGACAGCTGCGACGAACCGAAGAATTCCTTGATCGCGGCGCTGACCGGCTTGGCGTTGATCAGGTCGTGCGGCATCAGGTTTTCGGATTCGGCCTGGCTCAGGCGCTCCTTGACGGCGCGCTCGACGCGGACGAGGCCGGCGCGGAACTGGTTCTCGGCCAGTTCGCCCACCGAACGCACGCGGCGGTTACCCAAGTGATCGATGTCGTCCACTTCGCCGCGGCCGTTGCGCAGCTCGACCAGGATGCCGATCACCGAGATGATGTCGTCGGTGTTCAGCACGCCGGCACCGGTCACGCCCTGCGGGCCGACGCGCTCGTAGAAGCGCTTCTGCCAGCCCGGCGCCTTGTCGTCGAGGCGGTCGGGATAGGCGCGACGGTTGAACTTCATACGGCCCACGGCTGACAGGTCGTAGCGGTCTTCGGAGAAGAACAGGCCGTTGAACAGCGCCTCGACCGCGTCTTCGGTCGGCGGCTCGCCGGGGCGCATCATGCGGTAGATCGCGACGCGCGCAGCCTGGCGGTCCGGCGTTTCGTCCAGACGCATGGTGTTGGAGATGTAGGCGCCCTGGTCCAGGTCGTTGACGTACAGGAGCTTCACTTCCTTGACGCCGGCGGCCTCGAACTTGATCAGCAGGTCGTCGGTGACTTCCTCGTTGGCGCGCGCCACCAGCTCGCCGGTCTCGGGGTTCACCACGTTGGCGCCGAGCACGCGGCCGACCAGGAAGTCGGTCGGGATCTCGAGCTCCTTCACGCCGGCGGTCTGCAGGTCGCGGATGTGCTTGGCGGTGATGCGCTTGTCCTTCTGGACCAGCACCTTGCCGTCGTTGCCGACGATGTCGAACTTGGCGACTTCGCCCTTGAGGCGGTCGGCCACGACTTCGAGGAATACGCCGCTCTTGGACAGGCGCACCGTGTCGAACTCGTAGTACTCGGCCAGGATCTGCTCGTTGTTGTAGCCCAGCGCCCGCATCAGGATGGTCACCGGCATCTTGCGGCGGCGGTCGATCCGGAAGTACAGCAGATCCTTCGGATCGAACTCGAAGTCGAGCCAGGAACCGCGGTAGGGGATGATCCGCGCCGAGAACAGCAGCTTGCCCGAGCTGTGCGTCTTGCCCTTGTCGTGCTCGAAGAACACGCCGGGCGAACGATGCAGCTGGCTGACGATCACGCGCTCGGTACCGTTGATGACGAACGAGCCGTTCTCGGTCATGAGCGGAATTTCGCCCATGTAGACTTCCTGCTCCTTGGCTTCCTTGACCACCGGCTTGGACGACTCGCGGTCGAAGATGGTCAGGCGCACCTTGGCGCGCAGGGGGCGGCGAAGGTGATGCCGCGCTGCTGGCACTCCACCACGTCGAACGGCGGCTCGCCCAGCTGGTAGCTGACGAAGTCGAGCCGGGCGTAACCGTTGTGGCTAACGATCGGGAAAATCGAGGAAAAAGCTGCTTGCAGGCCGATACTGCGGCGCTGTTCTACCGTCACGCCCAGCTGAAGAAACTCGGTATAGGAATCGATTTGGGTGGCGAGCAGATAAGGAACGTCGAGAACGTTCGCTCGCTTCGCAAAGCTTTTACGAATGCGTTTCTTCTCAGTGAACGAGTAACTCATAGAGTCTCCGATCGAGTGGGGGCGCTAAACCAAACCGCAAGGTCCGCCGTACAGGCCTTCCGGTTTGGCCGCCCAGAGATATGCTGCGATTTGCTACAAACGCAAGCAGGCCGGCGACCTGAGTCGCCAGCCTGGCCTGCATCTCCCGAAGGAGACTTACTTCATCTCGGCCGTGGCGCCGGCTTCGACCAGCTTCTTCACCATGGCTTCTGCGTCGGCCTTGGCGATGCCTTCCTTGACAGGCTTCGGCGCGCCGTCGACCAGGTCCTTGGCTTCCTTCAGGCCCAGGCCGGTCAGTTCGCGCACCACCTTGATGGTGCCGACCTTGTTGGCGCCGGCGCCGGTCAGGATCACGTCGAATTCGGTCTTTTCTTCGGCAGCCGGGGCGGCGGCGCCAGCCGGACCGGCAACGGCCACGGCAGCGGCGGACACGCCGAACTTCTCTTCGAACGCCTTCACCAGGTCGTTCAGTTCCAGCACGGTCATCGCGCCAACGGCGTCGAGGATGTCTTCTTTGGTCAGAGCCATTTGTTTACTCCTGAATACGGATAAGTCGAAAATCGTTTGAAAGGCTGAGCGGGATCAAGCAGCCGCTTCGGCTTCGGCCGGAGCTTCTTCCGCCGGGCGGTGCTGCCGCCCTGCTTCTCGAGCAGCGCGCCCAGGGCACGGGCGAAGCCCGAAACCGGGGCCTGCATGACGAACAGCAGCTTGGACAGCAGCTCTTCGCGGCTCGGGATCGAAGCGAGCTGGACCACTTCCGCGGCGCTCAGCGTCTTGCCGTCGAACGAACCCGCCTTGACCACGATCTTGTCGTTGGTCTTGGCAAAGTCGGCCAGCACCTTGGCAGCGGCCACCGGGTCGGCGGAAATGCCGTACACCAGCGGACCGGCCATGTGGTTGGCCAGATCGGCAAACGGGGTGTCCGCAACAGCGCGGCGAGCCAGCGTGTTCTTCAACACGCGCAGGTACACGCCCTTGCTACGCGCTTCCGCACGCAGCTTGGTCATGGCGCTCACCTGGATGCCACGATATTCGGCCACCACGATGGCTTGAGCCTTCGCCACTTCGGCGGAGATCTCGGCCACTACAGCCTTTTTATCGTCGAGATTGAGACTCAAGGTCTACCCTCCTGGAAAATCCGTCAGTCACCCGACGGAACCTAAAGAAATGGCGACCAATCATCAGGAGGGACCCGGCTCGATCGAGACGGGGGAAATCCTGTTCTTGGGTACACCATCTGCGTAGGGCGGGACGACGCGGGCAGTACCACCACCCCGTATCGCTTGCCGATTAAGGCACCGGCATCGCTGCCGGTCGCCCCCTACGGTCTTTGATAATCCGCCCGATCGTTACCGGCCAGGCGGCCCAAAGTCCGTTTCGGACGCGGCGCGAACCGCATCCGGATACAACTGATGCTTAAGCGCCCAGCACCGAAGCGGCATCGACGCGCACACCGGCACCCATGGTGCTGGAGACGGCGATCTTCTTGAAGTAGATGCCCTTGGACGAAGCCGGCTTGGCCTTCTGCAGGGCTTCGATCAGCGCGGCCAGGTTGGCGCGCAGGTCGGCGGCTTCGAACGAAGCGCGGCCCAGCGTGGTGTGGATGATGCCGTTCTTGTCGGTACGGTACTGGACCTGACCGGCCTTGGCGTTCTTCACGGCTTCGGCGGCGTTCGGGGTCACGGTGCCGACCTTCGGGTTCGGCATCAGGCCGCGCGGGCCGAGGATGGTACCGAGCTGACCGACGATACGCATGGCGTCCGGCGTGGCGATCACCACGTCGAAGTCCATCATGCCGCCCTTGATCTGTTCGGCGAGGTCTTCGAAACCGACGATGTCGGCACCGGCGCCGCGAGCGGCTTCGGCGTTGGCACCCTGGGCGAACACGGCGACGCGGACGGTCTTGCCGGTGCCCTTGGGCAGCACGACCGAGCCACGGACGACCTGGTCGGACTTACGCGCATCGACGCCGAGGTTGATGGCGACGTCGACCGACTCGTTGAACTTGGCGGTGGCGCCTTCCTTGACCAGCGACAGCGCTTCGTCGATGGAGTACAGCTTGTTGCGGTCGATCTTGGCCTTCAGGGCCGCGACGCGCTTGGAAACCTTGGCCATTTACACGCCCTCCACATTGAGACCCATCGAACGCGCGGAACCGGCGATGGTACGCACGGCGGCGTCCAGGTCGGCAGCGGTCAGGTCGGGGGTCTTGGTCTTGGCGATTTCTTCGAGCTGGGCGCGCGTGATGGTGCCCACCTTGTCGGCGTGCGGCTTCGAACTGCCCTTGGTGATGCCGGCAGCCTTCTTGATCAGGATGGTGGCCGGCGGGGTCTTCATCACGAAGGTGAAGGACTTGTCCGCGTAGGCGGTGATCACCACCGGGATCGGCAGGCCGGGCTCGACACCTTGGGTCTGCGCGTTGAACGACTTGCAGAATTCCATGATGTTGAGGCCGCGCTGGCCGAGCGCCGGGCCGATCGGCGGCGACGGGTTGGCCTTGCCGGCCGGGACTTGCAGCTTGATGTAGCCTGTAATCTTCTTAGCCACGATGTGCTCCTGTTTTGGGTACTAGCGCGGCGACGCCGCTCCCCGTTCATACTGCCCGGATCGCTCCGGACGCTTTGCTGGCCGCGCCAGCCCGACCCAACCGGATCAGACTTTCTCGACCTGCGAAAAATCCACCTCGACCGGCGTGGCGCGACCGAAGATCAGCACCGACACCTTGAGCTTGCTCTTGTCGTAGTTCACTTCTTCCACGGTGGCGTTGAAGTCGGCGAACGGACCCTCGGTCACGCGCAGCACCTGGCCGACTTCGAACTGCACCTTGGGCTTTGGCTTTTCGACGCCTTCCTGCATCTGCTGCATGATCGCGTCGACTTCCTTGGGCGAGATCGGCGTCGGACGCATGCCCGAACCGCCGATGAAGCCCGACACCTTGGGCGTGTTCTTCACCAGGTGCCAGGTTTCGTCGGTCATTTCCATCTCGACCAGCACGTAGCCCGGGAAGAACTTGCGCTCGGTCAACGCCTTGTGACCGTTGCGCATCTCCATGACTTCCTCGACCGGAACCAGGATCTGGCCAAACAGATGGCCCATCCCGTCGCGCTCGATCCGTTCCTTGAGGGCCTTCTGCACGCTCTTCTCGAAACCCGAGTAGGCGTGGACCACATACCAACGCATTGCTGCCATCTAGCTCTCTCCGAGTGGTCGATCAGCCGCGCTTGAGCAGCACGTCGTAGAACAACCAGGTCAGACCGGAATCGACCAGCCACATGAACAAGGCCAGCACGAAGGCGAACAGGAAGACCACGCCAGTGATCTGCCAGGTTTCCTTCTTGGTCGGCCAGACCACCTTCTCGGCCTCTTTGACCGAATCGCGCGCGTAATCGACGAACTGGCGACCCGGAGCCGAGAACCAGATCACGGCCGCAGCCAGCAGCACGCCGGCCACGACGGCCGCCACGCGCAATGCATTCTGATCCGCCGGCAGCAGATAGAAACCGGCCACACCCGCCGCAACCAGCAGCAGCGCCGCACCCAGCTTCAATTTGTCCTGGTTTTCCATGACTTGGCTCGATGCCCGAAAAATAAAAGATAGCCGTTTCCCTACCGGAAAACGGCTGCCTTGATCAACGCCGACAACACTTGATCTTTGGCAGGCGAGGAGGGTCTCGAACCCCCAACCCCCGGTTTTGGAGACCGGTGCTCTGCCAATTGAGCTACTCGCCTGTACTTGCAACGGCCGCGAAACTCACGCTTCGCGGCCGGTCATTCCAATTACTCGATGATCTTGGCGACGACGCCGGCGCCAACGGTACGGCCGCCTTCACGGATCGCGAAGCGCAGACCTTGTTCCATGGCGATCGGAGCGATCAGCGACACGACCACTTCGACGTTGTCGCCCGGCATCACCATTTCGGTACCGGCCGGCAGCTCGACCGCACCGGTCACGTCGGTGGTACGGAAGTAGAACTGCGGACGGTAGCCGTTGAAGAACGGGGTGTGGCGGCCGCCTTCGTCCTTGCTCAGCACGTAGACCGAACCCGAGAACTTGGTGTGCGGAGTGATCGAACCCGGCTTGGCCAGAACCTGGCCGCGCTCGACGTCTTCACGCTTGGTGCCGCGCAGCAGCGCGCCGATGTTGTCGCCAGCCTGACCTTGGTCCAGCAGCTTGCGGAACATTTCCACGCCGGTGCAGGTGGTCTTGACCGTGGGCTTCAGGCCCACGATTTCGATTTCTTCGCCGACCTTGACGATGCCGCGCTCGACGCGACCGGTCACCACGGTACCGCGACCCGAGATCGAGAACACGTCTTCCACCGGCATCAGGAAGGCACCGTCGACAGCACGCTCCGGCGTCGGGATGTAGCTGTCCAGCGCAGCGGCCAGGGCGAAGATCGCCGGCTCGCCGATTTCCGACTGGTCGCCTTCCAGCGCCTTCAGCGCCGAACCCTTGACGATGGGCAGATCGTCGCCCGGGAAGTCGTACTTGCTCAGCAGTTCACGGACTTCCATTTCGACCAGCTCGAGCAGCTCGGCGTCGTCGACCATGTCGGCCTTGTTCATGAACACGATGATGTAGGGCACGCCCACCTGGCGAGCCAGCAGGATGTGCTCGCGGGTTTGCGGCATCGGGCCGTCGGCCGAGGACACCACCAGGATCGCGCCGTCCATCTGGGCGGCACCGGTGATCATGTTCTTGACGTAGTCGGCGTGGCCGGGGCAGTCGACGTGCGCGTAGTGACGGTTTTCGGTCTCGTACTCGACGTGCGCGGTGTTGATGGTGATGCCGCGGGCCTTTTCTTCCGGCGCGCTGTCGATCTGGTCGTAGCCCTTGGCTTCGCCGCCGAACTTCTTCGACAGGATCGTGGTGATGGCAGCCGTCAGGGTGGTCTTGCCGTGGTCAACGTGGCCGATGGTGCCGACGTTTACGTGCGGTTTGGTCCGCTCGAACTTTTCCTTAGCCATGATGGATTCCTTGATTGCGATAAAGACGGATCAAGCGTTGGTGCTGGTGCCCATGGGCAGATTCGAACTGCCGACCTCTCCCTTACCAAGGGAGTGCTCTACCCCTGAGCTACATGGGCTTCCACACAACAAACCAGATGGAGCGGGTGAAGGGAATCGAACCCTCGTCGTAAGCTTGGAAGGCTTCTGCTCTACCATTGAGCTACACCCGCACGACAGGCTTCGAACCACTTACACGCGGCCAACACAGCCACCGCGGACGCTACCTACTACTGAATTTGGTGGAGGGGGAAGGATTCGAACCTTCGAAGGCAGAGCCGTCAGATTTACAGTCTGATCCCTTTGACCGCTCGGGAACCCCTCCGTGAGAGCCGCGCATTATGGAGAGGGTCGCCCCACCTGTCAAACACCTCGTGCAACTTTTTTCAAAATACTTTCGCCCACCTCCGGCATCAACGTTGCTTGAGCGATGGGCATGCTCATCCATCCCCTTGTTCCGTATCGGCAAAACGGCCTCGCGCTGCTGATCTTCCTCTTCATGACGATGGCCGCCATGCTGGCGCTGATCGTCGGCGCCCATGCGCCGCCGCGGCTCGACGACGACGCCACCAATCAGGCGCTCGCCGATGCGCAGGAGGCGCTGCTGGCCTGGTCGATGGCTCGCCCGGACACCCAGCGGGCGCCACCGGGCCTGATGCCTTATACCGATCGCGCCAACGACGGCGACTACGACGGCCAATCCGATTGCGTCGTTACCGACCTCGACAACAACCTGCTGCGCATCGGCATGCTGCCTTGGCGCGGCGAGCCTGAATCGGCGGGCAACAGCAATTGCGAAGGCAGGACGGACAACACCGCGCGCACCGACGACGTCGGCACGCCGCCGTTCGACGCCAGCGGCAGCCGACTGTGGCTGGCGGTGTCGCGCAACGTGATCGACAACCGGGTCTTCGCCGACTACGCCGACATCGTCGCCGGCCACCGCTTCCTGACGCCGGCCGCGCTTCGATCCACGGCTGCCGATCCACACTGGCTGCGCGTATGCGGTGCAGACGGCCAGATCCTGGCCGACCGGGCCGCCCTGGTCATCATCGCGCCCGGCGCGCCGCTCGGCGAGCAACGGCGCGGCGGCGCGGCGCCGGCTGCACGCCAGTTCCTCGACGCGATCACGCTGCCCGCCCCCTGCGGCCCGGTGGTCGATCATGCCGGGGCGACCAATACCTATGTACTGGCGCCACGGTCGGCCGGCTTCAACGACCGGATCCGCTACCTGAGCCGCGACGCTTATCTAGACCGCCTCGTGCTGCGCACGATGCAGTCGCTGCGCGCGATCGTCGCAGCGCATGCCGCCGCACATGGCGGCGCCCTGCCCGATCCAGCCGACCCGGCCGACGCGATGCTTCGCTGCGATCCCGCCTGGCCGGCGGCGGTGTTCGGCATGCTGCCCGCGGGCAACGGCGAAGGCTGCGCGGGCCTGCTGCAGGCCGGCCCATCGCCATGGCCGGCCTGGGACGATCCCGCCGATCCGCAAGGCTGGTTCCGGGCGATGCGCTACCGCCGCATCGACGCAGGCCAGGCCGAACTGAGCATCGAGGGTTGCGCCAGCCTGTTCACGCTGCAATTGCGCGACGGCTCGCTGCGACTGGGACGGGACAAAGTCTGCTGAAAGAGGAGTCGACCATGCGCATCCGCCACGCATCCGGATTCACCCTGACCGAGGCCGCCATCGTGCTGGTCGTCGTCGGCCTGCTGCTCGGCGGATTGATGACTACGCTGCCGCAGCAGATCGCGCAGCGCCGGGCCGATCTCACCCGTTCGCGTCTCGAGCTGGCGCGCGAGGCGCTGCTGGGCTTTGCCGTCAGCCAGGGCCGCCTGCCCTGCCCGGCTACCGCGTCGAGCCACGGCGACGAAGTACCGGGCGGCGGCGGCCACTGCGCCGGCAACGACGGCCTGCTGCCCGGTCGGACGCTCGGGCTCGACCGCCTCGACGCCGAGGCGCATTACACCGATGGCTGGGATCGGCCGATCCGCTACGCGCTGGCCAGCGATCACGGCAGCCATCGGTTCTCGACCGCGGAAGGCATGCGCCAGGCCGGGCTGGGCATGCCGTTCACCGGCCTGCGCGTATGCAGCGACCTTGCCTGCAGCGATATCCAGGGCAAGGGCCTGGTGGCCGTCCTGCTGTCGACCGGCGCCGAAGGGCCGGGTGCGAACGGTATCGACGAGGCGGCCAATCTCGACGGCGATGCCGATTTCGTCGCGCACGAGCCCCGCGAAACGGCCGGCAATCGCTTCGACGACCAGCTGGTCTGGCTTCCACCGGTGATCCTCTACAACCGGATGGTGATGGCCGGACAGCTTCCCTGACGGCCACCACGGCCCTTCTCGGCATTTCATCTCCAGCCCTGGACCAGTCAGGCAGCGGCCCGGGCGCACCTATTCCCTCGCCCGACCGGTCGAGCCACCCCGGCCGGACACTCCATTCCCATCGCCAATCCAGACCACCGACCGGCCCCGCGGTCGGCACCAGGTCGCGCACGCGGCCATGGCAGCGTTGCATCAACGATTGTCGAACTCTCGTCGAAGTTGTCGACATCTCGACAGATCGATCCGTTGCACCGCCGTCGCGACCGGCGGATCGACCCGGCCCCGCTGCGCCACGCTTGCAGGCACATCGGTTGCTAACCAGCTCCGGCTCAAATTCGAGCATTCGCCTAGGAGGGGCGGACCATGCAAACACCACAAGCAAGATCCCATCGCCGTATCGCAACACCATGTCGCGCGGCCGGCTTCACGCTGATCGAGATCGCCATCGTGCTGGTCATCATCGGCCTTCTGCTCGGCGGCGTGCTCAAGGGGCAGGAAATGATCGAGAGCGGCAAGGTCAAGAACGCGGTCAACGACCTGAACGGCATCACGGCCGCGACCAGCGCCTATCGCGACCGCTATCGCCGCATGCCGGGGGACGACGGCCCGGCCGCCGCGGTGCAGGCGCGCGGCGCGATCTGGGCGGCGATCCCGGCGGGCAACAACGACGGCGTGCTCAATATCACGGCGGCGCAGACCTTCAGCGGCGGCGGCGAGAACGACAACTACTTCCGCCATCTGCGCGCCGCCGGCCTGATCAGCGGCAATCCGGCCGACGCCGGCATCACCTCGCTGCCGCGCAACGCCTTCGGCGGCCTCACCGGCATCACCACCGAGGTCTACGGCCTCGGCGGCGCCGTGCTGTGCATGGGCAGCGTACCGGGCAAAGCCGCGGCAGCGATCGACGTGCAGCTCGACGACGGCCAGCCCAATACCGGCAGCGTCCGCGCCATGGCCGGCAACGGCAATGCGGCGCCGACCGCGGCCGCCGCGACCTTGCCGACGAGCTACTCGGAGGACAGCCAGTATTCGGTGTGCCGGACGGCCTGAGCGCGGCCAGTGCCTGCGGGCCCAGGCGCCAGCCGATCGGCGAGGCCCTTCAAGTCGGATGACGCGGCGGAACGCAGCAGGAGCGGCCTCAGCTGCGAACGGGGCAAGCCGACCTGGCGCGGCAGGCGGCCGCTCCTACAAAGTACGCGCAGGGAGACGATTGGTACGCAGCGAAATGCAGCGAGAAGCAAATATCGACTGGAACAAACAGCGTCCGCTGCTTTCGCCAGGAACGGGCTGGACGCGGCCCTCGGTGTTTGCGGCTGAAGCCGTTCCTACAAACAGCGAACGCGGAGCCATGCGCAAGGGAAAAATCGACGGCAGGAACCAAGTCGCGGCGATCCACAGGCCATGCCGATGCCCACTGCGCCGCTCACTCCCCCTTGAGCAGCCGCCGTTCGGCCTTGGCGATCAGCGCGGGCGCACCGAGCAGCACCACCACGTCGCCGGCCGCCAGCACTTCGTCGGCCTGCGGCTCGTCGAGCCGGCGGCCGCCGCGGCGCAGGCTCTTGACCGTCACGCCGCCGTCGTCGGCCAGCTCGAGCTGATCCATGCGCAGCCCGATCGCGGCCGCGCCGGCGTCGAGCTGGACCGAGTGCAGGCGCGGCTGCAGCTGCTCTTCCAGGCTGTCGTCGGTCGCGCCGCGGAAGAAGCCGCGGAACAGGCTGTAGCGCTCTTCGCGCGCGTCGCGGATATGGCGCAGCACCCGGTTGAGCGGAATGCCGAGCAGCATCATGGCGTGCGAGGCCAGCATCAGGCTGCCCTCCATGATCTCGGCCACCACCTCGTCGGCGCCGGCCTGGCGCAGCCGCTCGATATCGCTGTCGTCCCAGGTGCGCACGATGACCGGCAGGTCCGGCCGCACCTCGCGCACCACGTGCAGGATCTTCAGCGCGCTCGGCGTGTGGTCATAGGTGACGATCAGCGCGCGTGCGCGTGCGAGGCCGGCCGACATCAGCACCTCGCGCCGGGTGGCGTCGCCGAAGGAGACCTGCTCGCCAGCCGCGGCCGCTTCCTTGACCCGCTCGGGGTCGAGGTCGAGCGCGTAGATCGCGATCTCTTCCTGCTGCAGCACCCGCGCCAGGGCCTGGCCGCTGCGGCCGTAGCCGCACAGGATCACATGGTCCGAGGTCGCCATGGTGCGCGCGGCCAGCTGGGTCAGCCGCATCGCCTGCAGCATCCAGTCCGAGGCGATGAAGCGGCGCACGATGGCGTCCGACTGCTGGATCATGAACGGCGCAGCCAACATCGACAGCAGGATGGCCGCCAGCGCCACCTGCTCGGCAGTGTCGGGCAGCACGCCCGAGCCGGCCGCCAGCGTCAGCAGCACGAAACCGAATTCGCCGCCCTGCCCGAGCGCCAGGGCGGTACGCACCGCGGTGCCGGCGCTGCGGCCGAAGGCGCGGGTCAGTCCGCCTACCAGCAGGGTCTTGCCGACGACCAGAAAGAGGAACACCAGCAGCACCGCGAACAGCTCGCGCCACACCGCAGCCAAGTCCAGCCGCATGCCGACGGTGATGAAGAACAGGCCGAGCAGCAGGTCGCGGAACGGCCGGATGTCTTCCTCCACCTGGTGGCGGTACTCGGTCTCGGCGATCAGCATGCCGGCCAGGAAGGCGCCGAGCGCCAGGCTCAGGCCGGCCAGCGCGGTAGCCCAGGCGATGCCGAGCGTGACCAGCAGCACATTGAGCACGAACAGCTCGCCCGAGCGCCCCTTGGCCACCAGGTGAAACAGCGGCCGCAGCAGGCGCGGCCCGAAGTACAGCAGCGCGCCGAGCACCACCGCGATCTTGATCGCGGCCCAGCCCAGCGCCAGCCACAGGTCGCCGCCGGCCTGGCCCAGCACCGGCAGGATGATCAGCAGCGGCACCACCGCCAGATCCTGGAACAGCAGCACGCCGATCGCGCTCTGGCCGTGCGAGGCATTGACCTCGACGCGTTCGGCCAGGAGGCGGGTGACGATGGCGGTGGACGACATCGCCAGCACGCCGCCGAGCGCGACGCCGGCCTGCCACGGCAGGCCGCAGGCCAGCGCGCCGAGCAGCACCACCGCCATCGCGCTGCCGACCTGGGCCGAACCGAGGCCGAACACCGTGGCACGCATGGCCAGGAGCTTGGGCAGGCTGAACTCGAGGCCAAGGCTGAACATCAGGAACACCACGCCGTATTCGGCCAGCCCTTCGGCTTCGCCCGGGAGGCGATCAGGCCCAGCGCATGCGGGCCGATCGCGATGCCGACCAGCAGGTAGCCCAGCATGGCCGGCAGTTGGGCGCGGCGGCATAGCGTGACCACCGCGACGGCGGCCGCGAGCAGGATCAGGACGGTTTCGAGGGCGTGGTGCATGGCGCGCGGACGGGGGACGATGGCTGGATTATACGGAGCCGCGTCGGGCTTGCCCGGCGGGACGAGGGATCGGCGCATCCCTTATACTTCGCGCTTGTGAATCCCGCCCTCATCCCTTCATGAAATCCATCCGCACGCAAACCGAAGACGGCCTGCTGGCACTGGCCCGCGAGGTGCTGACCATCGAGGCCGACGCGATCCGCGCAGTGGCCGACCGGCTCGACGCCACCTTCGCCGCCGCCCACGCGCTGATGCTGGCCTGCCGCGGCCGCGTGGTGGTGGCCGGCATCGGCAAGTCCGGCCATATCGGCCGCAAGCTCGCCGCCACGCTGGCCTCCACCGGCACCCCGTCGTTCTTCATGCACCCGGCCGAAGCCGCCCACGGCGACCTCGGCATGATCACCGCCGACGACGTGGTGCTCGCGCTGTCGAACTCGGGCGAGAGCGACGAACTGGTGTCGCTGCTGCCCGCCATCAAGCGCAAGGGCACCAAGATCGTCGCCATGACCGGCAATCCGCAGTCGACGCTGGGCCGTGCCGCCGACGTGCACCTCGACGCCCGCGTCGCCAAGGAAGCCTGCCCGCTGAACCTGGCGCCGACCGCCAGCACCACCGCCGCGCTGGCGCTGGGCGACGCGCTGGCGGTCTGCCTGCTCGAGTCGCGCGGCTTCGGCCGCGACGACTTCGCGCTGTCGCACCCGGGCGGCAGCCTGGGCCGCAAGCTGCTGGTCCACGTGCGCGACGTGATGCATCACGGCGATGCGCTGCCGGTGGTGGCCGAGTCGGCCAGCGTGAAGGACGCGCTGTTCGAGATCACCCGCAAGGGCCTGGGCCTGACCGCGGTGGTCGACGCCGCCGGCCAGCTGACCGGCGTGTTCACCGACGGCGACCTGCGCCGCGCGATGGACCGCGACGTCGACCTCAAGACCGCCGCCATCGGCGCCGTGATGACCCGCAATCCCAAGACCATCGACGCCGACCGCCTGGCGGTCGAGGCCGTGCAGCAGATGGAAGCGCTCAAGGTCTACGTGCTGCTGGTGCTCGACCAGGGCCGGCTGGCCGGTGCGATCCGCATGCACGACCTGCTGCAGGCCGGCGTGGTCTGAACCTCGATACCCGCGGCGCCCACGGGCGACCGCACACGATGCAAAGGATGCAAGGTGCTTGAACGCGCACAACCGGTACGCCTGATGATCTTCGACGTCGACGGCGTCATGACCGACGGCGGTCTCTACTACACCGACGCCGGCGAAGAACTGAAGGCCTTCAACTCGCTCGACGGCCACGGCCTCAAGATGCTGCGCGCCTCGGGCGTGCAGCTCGCCATCCTCACCGGCCGTACTTCGCGGCTGGTCGAGCACCGCGCCCGCAACCTCGGCATCGACCACCTGGTGCAGGGCGCGCACGACAAGCTCGCCTCGTTCCAGGCCCTGCTGGCCGAGACCGGCTTCAAGCCCGAGGACTGCGGCTACATGGGCGACGACGTGGTCGACCTGCCGGTGATGCGCCGCGTCGCCTTCGCGGTGGCGGTGCCCGATTCGCCGACGCTGGTACGCCAGCACGCGCATTACGTGACCGGCGCCCGCGGCGGCCACGGCGCGGTGCGCGAAGCCTGCGAAGTCGTCATGCAGGCGCAGGGAACCCTCGAGGCCCAATTGGCGCCTTACCTGCGATGAGCCTGTTGCCCGACCGCGCCGCGCGCGCCTTCCCCCTGCTGTTGCTCGGCCTCCTGGCCGGGCTGGCGCTGCTGCTCGACCGGGCGACCGAGCTGCCCTACTTCTCGCCGGTGGCGGCCAACCGCGACCCCGACCTGATCATCTCGCGCTTCGCCGCCACCGGCTTCGGCAACGACGGCAAGCCGCTCTACACGCTGACTGCGCGCGAGATGCGCCACTTCCCGGCCGACGAGCGCCTCGAGTTCTCGCAGGCCCGGCTGGTGCGCACGCTGCCGAGCGAACCGACGCTGACGGTCGACGCCAGCACCGCGCGGGTGACCGACGACGGCGACAAGATCTGGTTCGAGCGCGACGTGGTGATGCATCGCGAGGCGGCGGGCCAGACCGGCCCGCTGGTGCTGCACACCAGCCGCCTTTCGCTCGACACCGCGCGCGGCCAGGCCGCCTCCGACGCGCCGACCCAGCTCGATTCGCCCGGCTACCAGGCCAACGCCGTCGGTTTCGACTACGACAACAACAGCACCCAACTCAACCTGCGCTCGAAAGTGAACATCCGCTATGCGCCGCCCAAACGCTAGGCCCTGGCTGGCCGCTACGCTGCTGCTGCTCGCCGGCAGCGGCCACGCCGAACTGGCCGATCGCGACAAGGAAATCGTGATCCGGGCCGACCAGGCCGGCATGAACGAAAAGACCGGGGAACACGTGCTGACCGGTCGCGTCCATATCACCCAGGGCACGATGGTGGTGGACGCCGACCGCGCCAACCAGCTGAACCGTTCCGACGGCAGCCAGCTGGTCCGCGCCGAAGGCCGGCCGGTCAAGTTCCGCCAGAAGATGGAAGGCCAGAACACCTGGCTCGACGCGCACGGCGACCGGGTCGACTACGACAGCAAGAGCGGCGACGTGAAGCTCAGCGGCAACGCCTGGCTCAAGCGCGGCGAGGACGAATTCACCGGCAGCACCATCGTGTACAACACCAACACCGAGGTCTACCACGCCGAAGGCGGCCCGCATGCGCCGGCCGCCACGGGCGACGCGCCGCAGGGCCAGGTCAAGATCGTCATCCAGCCCAAGAAGAAGACCGAGACGCCCGCCAAGCCATGACCGCCCGTTTATCCGCCCAGCACCTGCAAAAGCGCTACAAGGCCCGTACCGTCGTCCGCGACGTCTCGCTGCACGTCGACGCCGGCGAGGTGGTCGGCCTGCTCGGCCCCAACGGCGCCGGCAAGACCACCAGCTTCTACATGATCGTCGGCCTGGTCGCCCTCAACGGCGGCAAGATCTTCCTCGACGACGCCGACGTCACCCACCGCCCGATCCACGAGCGCGCGCGCCTGGGCCTGGGCTACCTGCCGCAGGAAGCGTCGATCTTCCGCCGCATGACGGTGGCCGAGAACGTGCGCGCCATCCTCGAACTGCACGAACCGAACGCCGATGCGGTCGAACGCCAGCTCGACGAACTGCTGCGCGAACTGAACATCGCCCACCTGCGCGACAGCTCGGCGCTGTCGCTGTCGGGCGGCGAACGGCGCCGCTGCGAGATCGCCCGCGCGCTGGCGGCCAAGCCGCGCTTCATCCTGCTCGACGAGCCGTTCGCCGGCGTCGATCCGATCGCGGTGATGGACATCCAGAAGATCATCCGCTTCCTCAAGCAGCGCCAGATCGGCGTGCTGATCACCGACCACAACGTGCGCGAGACGCTCGGCATCTGCGATCGCGCCTACATCATCAACGAGGGCAGCGTGCTCGCCTCGGGGACTGCCGAGGAGATCGTCTATAACGACAATGTGCGCCGGGTCTATCTCGGCGAGCATTTCAAACTCTGAGCCGCGCACCCAAAGACCGGCATGAAACCATCCCTCCAGCTCAAGCTCTCCCAGTCCCTCACGCTGACGCCGCAACTGCAGCAGTCGATCAAGCTGCTGCAGCTGTCCACGCTCGATCTGAACCAGGAGATCGAACGATTCCTGCAGGACAACCCGATGCTCGAGCGCGAGGACGAGGGTGAGCCCGAGACCCACGCGGTCCGCGAGGACGGCGCGCCGGCCGAAGGCCCGGCCGACTACGCCGCGCCGACGGCCGAGGCGCCGCCGGCGGCGGCCGAGGACGCGCCGGCCGGCGAGCCCGACTTCGACTTCGACGACGCGCTCGGCGACAACTACTGGAGCGAGGCCGCCGGCGGCGGCCGCCAGCGCGAGGACGACGACGAGTTCGACCCGCATGCCAACGTCGCCCGCGTGTTCACGCTGCGCGAGCACCTGCTCGAGCAGCTCGGCCTGCTGCCGATCAGCCAGCGCGACCACGCGGTCGCCACCCTGGTGATCGACGCGCTCGACGACGACGGCTACCTGACCACCCCGCTCGAAGAAATCTTCGAGCTGATCCCGGAATCACTGCGGGAGGAGCTCGAGATCGAGCTCGAGGAATTGCAGGTCGCCTGGCAATTGATCCGCCAGCTGGAACCCGCCGGCGTCGGCGCGGTCAACCTGGGTGATTGCCTGACCCTGCAGCTCAAGCAGTTCCATGCCGACGAAGCGGCCTGCGCGCTGGCCTGCACGGTGGTCGCCGACTGCCTCGATTTATTGGCGAACAAGGACTACAGTAGGCTCAAGAAGACGCTCAAATGCGACGACGAGGAACTGAAGGCGGCGCAGACGCTGATCCAGCGTCTCAACCCTCGCCCCGGTGCCGCGTTCGGCGCGACCGACACCCGCTACGTCGTGGCCGACGTGGTGGTCAAGAAGCAGCGGCAGGGCTGGACGGTTCAGCTCAACGAAGCCGCGATGCCCAAGCTCAAGGTGAACCAGTTGTACGCCAACATCCTGCGACAACACCGCGAAAACGGAGCCGGCCTGTCGGGCCAGTTGCAGGAGGCCAAGTGGCTGATCAAGAACGTCCAGCAGCGCTTCGAAACCATCCTCCGCGTCGCCCAGGCCATCGTCGAGAAACAGCAGCGCTTCTTCGAGCACGGCGAGGTCGCCATGCGCCCGCTGGTGCTGCGCGACATCGCCGAGGAGCTCGACCTGCATGAATCGACCATCTCGCGCGTGACCACCCAGAAGTACATGCTCACGCCGCGCGGCATCTACGAGTTCAAGTATTTCTTCGGCAGCCACGTCGAGACCGACTCCGGCGGCGAATGCTCGGCCATCGCCATCAAGGCGCTGATCAAGCAGCTGATCCAGAACGAAGACGGCAAGAAGCCGTTGAGCGACAGCACGATCGCCGACGTGCTCGGCAAGCAGGGCATCAACGTCGCCCGCCGTACCGTCGCCAAATACCGTGAAGCCTTGCAAATCCCTCCCGTGAACCAAAGAAAGTCCCTATAGCCGCCACCGACTCCCGCAGTCCGGGCGTCGGCCCGGCGGCATCCTTCAGCACAAGGAGAGTTGTATGAACCTGACCATCAGTGGGCACCATCTCGACGTCACCCCGGCCATCCGCGACTACGTGGAAACCAAGCTGGAACGCGTGACGCGCCACTTCGACCACGTCATCGACATGAACGTCACCCTGTCGGTCGACAAGCTGCAGCAGAAGGTCGAGGTCAACGTCCACCTGCGAGGCAAGGACATCCACGTCGAGGCCTGCGAGCCCGACATGTATGCCGCCATCGACCTGGTCGCGGACAAGCTCGATCGACAGGTCCTCAAGCACAAGGAAAAGCGCTACGGCGACCGTCACGCCGAACCGTTGAAGTACCAGGAGAGCGAACAGCCCGCCGCGTGAGCGGACTTGCAGCACACCTAATCGCACGCGAGGGCGCGGGAACGGTACAGGGACACCGTTCCCGCTTTTCTTTTGCGTGACCGCCGGCGCGCGAAGGCGGGAATCCATGCCTGCCGGAGCGGTCTGAACCGCATGCCGATCGATTTCACCGCAACGGGACTGCCGGCGAGCAAGCGCTCCTTGTCGCGCCCTCTGGCCGGCGTACAATGGCGGCCTCTCCGCGCCGCCGGCGCCGAACCCATCTCTCTGCCATGGCCCTGATCGCCTCCATCCTGCCGCCGGCCAACGTCTTTCTCGACCTCGACCTGACCAGCAAGAAGCGCCTGTTCGAACAGGCCGGCCTGCTGTTCGAGAACAGCCATGGCATCGCCCGCAGCGCCATCTTCGACGCGCTGTTCGCGCGCGAGAAGCTCGGTTCGACCGGCATCGGCCAGGGCGTCGCCATCCCGCACGGCCGCATCAAGGGGCTGAAGGAAGCGGTCGGCGTGTTCGTGCGGCTCAAGCAGCCGATCCCGTTCGAAGCGCCCGACGGCAAGCCGGTCCACCTCGCCTTCGCCCTGCTGGTGCCGGAACAGGCGACCGACCTGCATCTGCAGATCCTGTCCGAGCTCGCCCAGCTGTTCAGCGACAAGAAGCTGCGCGAAAGCCTCGCCAGCGCTCCGACCGCCGAAGAAGTGCACCGCCTGCTGACCAGTTGGCAAGGCTGAGCGGCGGCGCGCCCCGGGGCGCATTCCGGCTGCGTCACCCGCACGCGGTGGAAGGCGTACGGCATAGTATGCTATGCAGTCGAACCGCCCGCTCTGCGCCCTTGGCGCGGCCGCCGGCGTACCGTTACCAGCCCTGTCTCCTGCCCGCGCCCGTTCCACCCCGGGGCGGCAGGCGCACACCGCCCCCGAAACCGACGCCATGCCGCAAATCACCGTCCGCCAGCTGTTCATCGACAACGCCGAGAAGCTGCGGCTGACCTGGCTCGCCGGCCAGAGCGGTGCCAACAACCTGCTGTCCAACGACGCCGACACCCAGAAGCCCGCCCATGCGCTGGTCGGCCACCTCAACTTCGTCCACCCCAACCGCATCCAGGTGCTCGGCCTCGCCGAGATCGCCTACCTGCAGCAGGTCGAGCCGGCCGCGCTGCGCAAGTCGCTCGACCACCTGTTCAGCACCGACATGGCCGCCATGATCGTGGCCAACGGCCAGGCCACGCCCGAGATCCTGCGCGAGGCCTGCGAGCGCGCCCACGTGCCGCTCCTGACCTCGCCCGAGCAGTCGCCCTACCTGATGGACGTGCTGCGCTTCTACCTGGCCAAGGCGCTGGCGGTGTCGACCAATCTGCACGGCGTATTCCTCGACGTGCTCGAGGTCGGCGTGCTGATCACCGGGGAAAGCGCGATGGGCAAGAGCGAGCTGGCGCTGGAGCTGATCTCGCGCGGCCACGGCCTGGTCGCCGACGACGTGGTCGAGCTCTACCGCATCGCGCCCGATACGCTCGAAGGCCGCTGCCCGCCGCTCCTGCGCGACTTCCTCGAGGTGCGCGGCCTCGGCGTGCTGAACATCCGCACCATCTTCGGCGAGACCGCGGTGCGGCCGCGCAAGAACCTCAAGCTGATCATCCACCTGACCAAGCAGTCCGAATCGGTCACCCCGCTCGACCGGCTGCAGATGCAGGCGGCGACCCAGGCGGTGCTCGACGTGGCGATCCGCAAGGTGGTGCTGCCGGTCGCCGCCGGCCGCAACCTCGCGGTGCTGGTCGAGGCCGCGGTGCGCAACTACATCCTGCAGCTGCGCGGCATCGATTCGACGCGCGAGTTCATCGAGCGCCACCAGCGCTTCATGGAATCGGGGGAATAGCGATGCCGCACAGCGCCATGCAGATCGTGCTGATCTCGGGCCTGTCGGGCTCGGGCAAGAGCGTCGCGCTCAAGCTGCTCGAGGACCTCGGCTATTTCTGCATCGACAACCTGCCGGCCGCGCTGCTGGCCGAGACGGTCGAGCTGTTGCAGTCGGAGGCGCACAAGCGCGTCGGCATCAGCGTCGACATCCGCGGCGTGCACAGCCTGCCGGCGCTGCCCGACTGCGTGACCGACCTCAAGGCGCGCCAGCTCGACGTCCGCGTGCTGTTCCTCGAAGCCAAGAACGAGGCGCTGCTCAAGCGCTTCTCCGAGACCCGGCGCAAGCATCCCTTGTCGGTGCTCTACCCCGAGCTGACGGTCACCGAGTGCATGATCATGGAGCGCGAGCTGCTGGCCACGGTGGCCGGCATGGCTCACCGCGTCGACACCAGCGACCTCAGCGCCAACGGCCTGCGCGGCTGGGTACGCCACTGGCTGGCGCTCGACCAGTCGCGGCTGACGCTGATCTTCGAATCGTTCGGCTTCAAGCACGGCCTGCCGCTCGACGCCGACTTCGTGTTCGACGTGCGCTGCCTGCCCAATCCCTACTACGACCCCAGCCTGCGCGGCCAGACCGGCCGCGACCTGCCGGTGGTGCGCTTCCTCGAGGCCGAGCCGGCCGCGCTGCACATGTACGCCGACATCCGCGACTATCTGCAGCGCTGGCTGCCGGCCTTCGATCACGACAACCGCAGCTACGTCACGGTGGCGATCGGCTGCACCGGCGGCCAGCACCGCTCGGTCTGGCTGGCCGAGAAGCTGGCCGCCCATTTCGCCGCCGAGCGCCAGGTGCTGGTGCGCCATCGCGAGGGCTCGACCGAATGACGGCCGCGACCGTGACCCTGGCGCTGACCGGCGCCTCCGGCATGCCCTACGGCCTGCGCCTGCTCGAATGCCTGCTGGCGGCCGGGGTGCGCGTCTACCTGCTGTATTCGCAGGCCGCCCAGGTGGTGATCCGCCAGGAGATCGGCGAGACCTGGCCCTCGCGCGCCAAGGAGGTCGAGGCGCTGCTGCAGGCGCGCCACGGCGTCGACGGCACGCGGCTCAGGGTATTCGGCCGCGAGGAATGGTTCGCGCCGGTCGCCTCGGGCTCCAACCCGGCCGACGCGATGGTGATCTGTCCCTGCACCATGGGCACGCTGGCCGCGATCGCCGCCGGCATGAGCGACAACCTGATCGAGCGCGCCGCCGACGTCGCCATCAAGGAAGCGAAGAAGCTGGTGATCGTGCCGCGCGAGACGCCGTTCTCGGCGCTGCACCTGGAAAACATGCTGAAGCTGGCGCGGCTCGGCGTCTGCGTGCTGCCGGCCAATCCGGGCTTCTACCACCACCCCCGCTCGGTCGAGGCGCTGGTCGACTTCGTGGTCGCGCGCGTGCTCGACCAGCTCGGCGTGCCGCACCAGCTGATGGCGCGCTGGGGCGAGACCGACGCGCCGGCCTGAGCCGCGCTCCGTCCCGTATTCCCCCGTATCCCCTCGAACAGGCCGCTACCGCGGCCGCATAAGCACGTAGACAAAGGAGAACTGCAATGACCATGGATGTGATCGACTATCAGGTGTTCGGCGACGACATGCAGTTCGTCGAGATCGAGCTCGACCCGGGCGAGGCCGCCGTCGGCGAGGCCGGCACGATGTTCTACATGGAAGACGGTATCCAGATGGATACCATCTTCGGTGACGGCTCGGCCCAGCAGAGCGGCTTCATGGGCAAGCTGATGGGCGCCGGCAAGCGCCTCTTGACCGGCGAATCGCTGTTCACCACGGTGTTCGTCAACCAGGGCTCAGGCAAGAAGAAGGTCGCCTTCGGCGCGGCCTACCCGGGCAAGATCATCCCGGTGCACCTGTCCGAGCTCGGCGGCACGCTGCTGGCGCAGAAGGATTCCTTCCTGTGCGCAGCCAAGGGCGTGTCGCTCGGCATCGCCTTCCAGAAGAAGCTCGGCGCCGGTTTCTTCGGCGGCGAAGGGTTCATCCTGCAGAAGCTCGAAGGCGACGGACTGGCCTTCATCCACGCCGGTGGCGCGGTGATCGAGAAGACGCTCCGGCCCGGCGAATCGCTGCGCGTCGACACCGGCTGCGTGGTGGCCTTCACCGCGAACGTCGATTTCGACATCCAGTTCGTCGGCAACGTGAAGAGCGCGCTGTTCGGCGGCGAGGGGCTGTTCTTCGCCAACCTGCGCGGGCCGGGCAAGGTCTGGCTGCAGTCGCTGCCGCTGGCGCGGCTGGCCAACCGCATCGTCGGCGCCTCGCGCGTGGGCGGCAGCCAGGGCGGCGAGCAGGGCTCGGTGCTCGGCGGGCTGTCGAACCTGTTCGAACGGGAGTGATCGGCGCGGCGATCCGACCCCGGATCGCCGTTCCTCCGAAAAGACAAAGGCCGCCAATTGGCGGCCTTTGTCATGGGCGGGCGATCGCGCCGGATCAGCGCGCCAGCTGGGCGTTGACCGCCTCCAGGTTCGGCTGGCCGAGCTCGCCGACGGCGGCCGACAGCTTGAGCTGGTTCAGCAGGTAGTTGTAGCGGGCCAGCGCCAGGTCGCGCTTGGTCGAGTAGTACTGCTGCTGCGCGTTCAGGAGGTCGAGCGTCGTGCGCACGCCGACTTCGCGGCCGAGCTTGGTCGAATCGAGCGAGCTCTGCGACGACACCAGCGCCTGCTCGAGCGCACGGATCTGCGCCGCGCCGGCCTGCACGCCGAGGAAGGCCTGCTTGGTGGTCTGGGCGGTGTCGCGCCGGGTCGCTTCGAGCTCGTGCTGGGCCTTGTCGCGCAGCGCGATCGCTTCGCGCAGCCGCGAGCTGGTGGCGCCGCCGGTGTAGATCGGAATGTTCAGCTGCACGCCGATCGCCGAACTGGTGGTCTTGTCGGTGCCGCCGGCCGCGGTCAGGCCGTTCTTCTTGTAGTCGGTGCCGTATTGCGCCACCAGGTCCAGCGTCGGCTGGCGCAGCAGGCGGTACTTGTCGATCTCGGCCTCGGCGATGGCCAGCTGGCCGCGCTGGGCGTCGATCGCCAGGCTCTTCTGCTCGGCGTCGCGCAGCCAGGCGTTGACGTCGTTCGGGCTCGGCGGCGTGGCGGCCATCTTGGCCGGCAGCATCGACAGGCCCTCGGCCGGCACGCCGGTCAGCTGCAGGAAGGCGTTCTGCTTGACCAAGAGGTCGTTCTCGGCGGCGATCTCGCTGGCGACGATGGCGTCGTACTTGGCCTGCGCTTCGTGGGTGTCGGTGATGGTGGCGACGCCGACCTCGAAGCTCTTCTTGGCCTGCGCCAGCTGCTGCGACACCGCGTCCTTCTGCGAGCGGACGAATTCGAGGTTGTCCTGGGCGTAGAGCACGTCGAAGTAGGCCTGCGCCACGCGCAGGATCAGGTTCTGCTGGGCCGAGGCGAAGCTCACCTCGGCCAGCCGCGCCTGCTCGTCGAGCTGGACCTTGCCCACGCTCGCGTCGGCGCGGTAGATCGGCTGGCTGGCGCTGACGGTGTAGTTGTAGCTGTTGCCGCTGCGGTCGCTGTCCTGCAGCAGGACGTTGTTGCGGCCATAGTCGGTATCCTGCGTCGCGTGGCTGTAGCCGCTCTGCAGCTGCACCTTGGGCAGCCACAGCGAGCGGCCCTGGGCCGATTTCTCCTGCCCCGCGCGCAAGGCGGCCTCGGCCGCGGCGTAGGTGGCGTCGTACTTCTTGGCTTCCTGGTAGACCGAGAGCAGATCGGCCGCGAACGCCGAGGAGCCGACGGCGAGCGCGATGGCCAGCGACAGGGCGCGGCGGGCGGATGGGAACATGGTGGGTCCTCTGGAATGGGCGCACGAGACAAACATACCGTGCAGTATTTTAACTTGGATAATTAATGAATTCTAGGTCAGTTTTGCGCGCTGCGTAAATCGCCCGGTGAATGGATACAGTCATTTACAGATCGTTAGATGTGACTGGCGATAACCTGATCCGACCGTACCCGCCACTTGCGCTCGAAAGATACGCGACGAGCGCCAGCGAGGCACCCTCGCGGCGGCGAGGGCGGGGGAGTAGGAGTCGATCAGCGCAAGCCGCGCCCGCCGAACCCATCTCCGCCAGCCAAGCCCCGGCTTCGCCGGGGCCGGCACCCACACCTCGGCCGACACGGAAGGCTCAAGCATCCAGCGGCTTGCGCACCCGGTACCAGGCCGCATACAGCGCCGGCAGGAACAGCAGGGTGAGCAGCGTCGCCACGAACAGCCCGCCCATGATCGACCAGGCCATCGGCCCCCAGAAGGTCGAGCGCGTCAGCGGGATCATCGCCAGGATGGCCGCCGCGGCGGTCAGCATGATCGGCCTGAAGCGCCGCACCGCCGATTCGACGATCGCGTGCCAGATGTGTTCGCCTTCCTTGACGTGCTGGTCGATCTGGTCGACCAGGATCACCGAGTTGCGCATGATCATGCCGGCCAGCGCGATCACGCCGAGCTGGGCGACGAAGCCGAACGGCACCTGGAACAGCAGCAGGATGGCCGCCACCCCGATCATGCCCAGCGGTGCGGTCAGCAGCACCAGCAGCATCTTGGAGATGTTCTGCAGCTGGAACATCAGCAGCGTCATCACCGTCAGCAGCATCAGCGGCATCACCGCCATGATCGAGCTCTGGCCCTTGACGCTCGATTCCTGCGAGCCGCCGATCTCGATCTCGTAGCCGATCGGCAGCTTGGCGCGCACCTCCTGGATCTTCGGCCACAGCGCCATGGTCACGTCGGGCGCCTGGGCGCCTTCGACGTCGGCGCGCACCGAGATGGTCGGCATGCGGTTGCGCCGCCAGATGATGCTCTCCTCGCTCTCGAGCTTGAGGTGGGCGATCTGGCTCACCGGCACGAAGCGGCCGCCGGGCAGGTAGACCTTGGCGTCCTTGAGGTTGTTGAGGTCGGTACGCTCGGGCCGGTCCAGCCGCGCCACCACGTCGATGGTGCGGTCGTGCTCGCGGTACTGCGTCACCGTCACGCCGCTGAGCGAGTTCTGCAGGGCCACGCTCAGTTGTTGCGAGGTCATGCCGAGCGCGCGCGCCTTGTCCTGGTCGACTTCGAGCCGCATCACCTTGACCCGCTCGCTCCAGTCGGTGTTGACGTGGCGGATGTGCGGGTTGGCCCGCATGATGGCCGCCACCTGCTCGGCCACCGGCTTGAGCCTGGCCTCGTCGGGGCCCGATACCCGGAACTGCACCGGGTAGCCGACCGGCGGACCGTTCTCCAGCCGCGTCACCCGGCCGCGCACCAGCGGGAAGTCGCGTTCGAACCAGCCCTGGATCTTGACCAGCACCGTGTCGCGCACGTGCTCGTTCTTGGTCATCACCATCAGCTGGCCGAAGTTCAGGTTGGGCAGCTGCTGCTCCAGCGGCAGGTAGAAGCGCGGGCTGCCGTTGCCGACGTAGCTGGTCACGCCGACGACGTCCGGCTCGCGCTTGAGGCGTGCCTCGAGCGCCTTCACCTGCTGCTCGGTCTGGGCATAGGTCGAGGCCTGCGGCAGCCAGACGTCGACCATCAGCTCGGGCCGGTTGGAGGCCGGGAAGAACTGCTTGGGCACGAACTTGAACAGGCCGGCCGCGACCACGAACAGCACCACCGTGATCAGGATCACCGTCTTGCGGTATTCGAGGCACCAGCTCACCAGCCGGCGGAAGCGCTGGTAGAAGGGCTTGTGGTAGACCGCGTCCTCGTCGCCGTGATGGGCCATTTCGGGCAGGAGCTTGTAGCCCAGGTAGGGCGTGAACAGCACCGCCACCACCCAGCTCAGGATCAGCGAGATGCCGACCACCTGGAAGATCGACACGGTGTATTCGCCGGCGTTGGACTTCGCCAGGCCGACCGGCATGAAGCCGGCGGCGGTGATCAGCGTGCCGGTCAGCATCGGGAAGGCGGTGCTGGTGTAGGCATAGGTGGCCGCGCGCACGCGGTCCCAGCCCTGCTCGAGCTTGAGCGCCATCATCTCGACCGCGATGATCGCGTCATCGACCAGGAGGCCCAGCGCGATGATCAGCGCGCCGAGCGAGATGCGTTGCAGGTCGAGGCCGAAGGCGTACATGACCAGGAAGGTCATCGCCAGTACCAGCGGGATCGACAGCGCGACCACCAGGCCGGTGCGCAGGCCCAGCGACAGGAAGCTGACCGCCAGCACGATCACCACCGCCTCGGCCAGGCTCTTGACGAATTCCTTGATCGAATCCTTGACCACCTTGGGCTGGTCCGACACCGCGTGCGCCTCGATGCCGACCGGCAGCTCGGCCTTGACGCGCCTCATGGTGGCGTCGAGCGCCTCCCCGAGCTTGATGACGTCGCCGCCCTTTCTCATGCTGACCGCCAGGCCGATCGCCTCCTGGCCGTTGTGGCGCAGCTTCATGGCGGTCGGATCGGTGTAGCCGCGATAGACGCGGGCGACGTCGCCGAGCCGCAGCGAGCGGCCATTGGCGCGGATGCCGATGTTGCGGATCGCCTCGACCGAGTCGAACTCGCCGGTCACGCGCAGCGCGACGCGCTCGCTGCCGGTCTCGACCACGCCGGCCGGCACCACCGCGTTGGTCGCCTGCAGCGTCTGGAACACCAGCTGCGGGTCGATGCCGAGCGAGGCCAGCTTGGCGTTGCTGGTCTCGACGTAGATCTTCTCGTCCTGCACGCCGACGTAGTCGACCTTGTTGACGTCGGGCACGCGCAAGAGCTCGGCGCGCACCGCGTCGACGTAGCGCTTGAGCTCGGCGTAGCCGAAGCCGTCGCTGGTGAAGGCGTAGAGATTGCCGAAGGTGTCGCCGAACTCGTCGTTGAAGAACGGCCCCTGCACGCCGGCCGGCAGCGTATGGCGGATGTCCGACATCTTCTTGCGGACCTGGTACCACAGCTCGGGCACCTGCTTGGGCGGCACGCCTTCCTTGAGGTTGATCAGCAGCTGGTTCTCGCCGGCCTTCGAATACGAGCGCACGTACTCGATCTCGGCCATCTCCTGCAGCTTCTTCTCCTGCTTGTCGGTGACCTGCAGCTCCATATCCTTGGCGCTGGCACCGGGCCAGTAGGTCTGGATCACCATCGCCTTGAAGGTGAACTCGGGGTCTTCCTTCTGGCCCAGCCGGGTGTAGGCGAACACGCCGGCCAGCATGAAGATCACGATGAAATACAGCACCAGCTGCTGGTGCTTGAGCGCCCAGTCGGACAGGTTGAAATCGCGCATCGCGCGGCCTCCTTCTTATGCGCTGACCCGTGGCGAACGTGCCATCGAGCGCAGCGAGGCTCCCTCGCTGGGGCGAGGGCGGGGGAGTCGGGATTAATCAGGGTGAGCCGGTGGTCGAGTTCAAGCTGGCCGCAAGCACCCGGCTTTGCCGGGGCCGGTACCAGGATTGATTCAGAGCAGAAGCCACCACCGCCCCCAGGCTCACTGGCGGGCGAGTTGGCTTTCCGCCACCCGCACCTTCTGGTTTTCATGCAGCAGATGCGCGCCGGCGGTCACCACCGTCTCGCCGGCCTTGATCCCGGCCGCCACCAGCACCACGTCGTTGCGCACCGCGGCCAGCCGCACCGGCCGGGCGTGCACGCGGCTCTCCTTCGGGTCGACCACCCACACGCGCGGCTGGCCGGTCTGGTCGTAGATCGCGGTCAGCGGCAGGTGGAAGCCGGTCTCGCCGGCCTGGCCCGGCAGCAACACGTTGGCAGTCATGCCCAGGCCCAGCGCCTCGTCCGGATCGAGCACGGTGATGCGCGCGGCGTAGGTGCGCGTCACCGGGTCGGTGTCGGGCGCCAGCTCGCGCAGCTTGGCGGCGTAGCGCTTGCCCGGCGCGGCCCACAGCGTCACGCCGAGCTCGCCGGCGGCACGCAGTTCGCCCACGCGCGATTCGGGCACGCTCACCAGCACCTCGCGCTCGCCGTCCTCGGCCAGCTTCACCACCGGCGTGCCGGCCGCCACCACCTGGCCGACCTCGGCGGTGAGCGCCGTCACCACGCCGGCGCGCTCGGCGCGCAGCGTGGTGTAGCCGCCCTGGTTGCTGCTCAGGCTGTATTGCGCGCGGGCGGCGTCGAGCGCCACCTTGGCCGCGTCGACGTTGGCCTGGCTGACGAAGCCCTGGCTGCGCAGCTGCACCGCGCGTTCGTGGTCCATCCGCGCCTTGTCGAACTGGCTCCTGGCCGCCGCCTGCTGCAGCGCGGCGTCCTTGCCGTCGATGCGCAGCAGCGGCTGGCCGGCCTTCACCCGCTGGCCGAGCTCGACGTAGCGCTCGACCACCTGGCCGGGCACGCGGAAGCCCAGTTGCGCCTCGCGGCGGGCGCGGATCTCGCCCGAATAGCTGGCGCCGACCGCCAGGCCGTCGGGTTTGGCCAGCGTGGTACGGACCGGCCGCACGTCCTCGTGCTGCGCCTCGGTCTTGCCGCAGGCGGTCAGCAGGGCCGCCGCCAGCAGGGTCAGGCTCAGGGTACTGCGCATCATATTTATCTCTCCGGGTTGGACCCGGCCGGTCGGACGGCCAGGCCTTGAATCAATGTATGGATCACTTCGTCGAGGTAGCGCTCGATATCGAGATCGCCGGCGTTGCATGGCAGCGGCGCGTGGCGCCAGATCATGGCCATCACCACCGGCGCGCAGACCACCTTGACGGCGATGTCGACCGGCAACGGGCGGAATTCGCCGCGCGCGATGCCGTATTCGATCGCCCGCGCGATATAGCCCTCGCCGCGCTCGATCACCGCCTCGCGGTGGAACTGGGCCAGCTCGGGGAAGTTGGCGGCCTCGGCGATCATCAGCTTGGGCAGGCCGCTCAGGCGGGTCGAGCCGACCAGCCGCCACCAGGCGCGGATCACCTCGGCCAGCAACTCGGGGCCGGTACCGCGGAACTGGGCGAACAGCTGGTCGCCCTCGAGATAGGTCCGCTCGTACGACTCCTGGATGACCGCCTTGAGCATGTCTTCCTTGTTGGCGTAGTAGCGGTAGATGGTGCCGGCGGTCACGCCGGCGGCGCGGGCGATGTCCTCGACCTTGGTGGCGGCGAAGCCGCGCGCGACGAACAGCTCGAGCGCCGCGTCGAGGATCTCGCCGGGCCGCGCATCCTTGCGGCGCGTCCAGCGCGCCGCCGTCTCGGGGCATCGCGCGGACCGGATGGAACAGATGCGGACTTGGACATGGGGACGAGGGTTCCTGGGGAATCGGGTACGAACAATATATTAGTAAATGAATGCTCATTTACTTTTCGGCAATGTAGTGCAATTACCCTGGCTACGGCAAGCGCAGCGCGCTTCTCGGGCGACGAACGGCTAAAATCGGGCTCAACCCTTCCCCCCAATCCGCCGAGGATCGCCCATGCCCGCCGTCGAACCGATCTCCGCCCAGGCCGCCGCCGACAAGGCTGCCGTACTGGCCGAGGCCATGCCCTATATCCGCCGCTTCTACGACAAGACCATCGTGATCAAGTATGGCGGCAACGCGATGACCGAACCCGAGCTCAAGGAAGGCTTCGCCCGCGACGTGGTGCTGCTCAAGCTGGTCGGCATGAACCCGGTGGTGGTGCACGGCGGCGGCCCGCAGATCAACGACCTGCTCAACCGCGTCGGCAAGCAGGGCGAGTTCGTCCAGGGCATGCGGGTGACCGATGCCGAGACCATGGACATCGTCGAGATGGTGCTCGGCGGCCTGGTGAACAAGGAGATCGTCAGCCTCTTGAACCAGCACGGCGGCCGCGCCGTCGGCCTGACCGGCAAGGACGGCCACTTCATCCGCGCCAAGAAGATGTACCTCAAGGGCGGCGAGGACGACGAGCGCATCGACATCGGCCAGGTCGGCGAGATCGAGAGCATCGATCCGGAGCTGGTGGCCCTGCTCGACACCCGCGACTTCATCCCGGTGATCGCGCCGATCGGCGTCGGCCCCGGCGGCGAGGCGTTCAACATCAACGCCGACCTGGTCGCCGGCAAGCTGGCCGAAGTGCTCAAGGCCGAGAAGCTGATCCTGATGACCAACACGCCCGGCGTGCTCGACCAGCAGGGCCAGTTGCTGACCGGCCTCACGCCGAAGCTGGTCGACCAGCTGGTGGCCGAAGGCACCATCTCGGGCGGCATGATCCCCAAGATCTCGTCGGCGCTCGAGGCCGCGATCAACGGCGTCAACTCGGTGCACGTGATCGACGGCCGGGTGAAGCACGCGCTGCTGCTCGAGGTGCTGACCGACCACGGCGTCGGCACCATGATCCAGCGCGACGAGTGATCGTCCGAGCCGGCCGCGAGGCCGGCTTTTTTGCGTCCTCCGCTGGGAACGATACCCGCCGGCCGGCGCGCAGCCCCTTCGCATCCCCTGCCGCACCTGCCGCATCGAGGAGAAGCCGTGCTCGCAATCTACCTGGCCCTGACCGTGGCCATCCTGCTGGTGAACCTGGCGGGCCTGGCCGCCGCGCTGGCGCGCTGGCTGCCCGACACGCAGATCGCCCGCGCCGCCGGCGTGCTCGGGCTGTGCCTGCTCGGCTTCTTCGCCGAGCATTTCGTCGGGCTCGGCGGCCTCTCCGGCCTGTGGCCGGTCAGCACGGCGGTGGCCGCCTGGCTGCTGTGGCGGCGGCGCGGCGACGCCCGCGCGATCGCGCTCGCCCAGCTGCCGTTCGCCGTGCCCTTCCTGCTGGTGCTGGGCTGGCGGCTCGCCTATCCGGACCTCGAGCCGACCGCCGAGAAGATCACCGACCTCTACTTCGTCAGCAACTACCTCGGCGGCGACACGCTGCCGCCGCCCGACCGCTGGCTGCCCGGCTACCGCTTCGACTTCTACTACGGCTTCCTGCACTACGGCACCGCCCTCCTGGGGCGCTGGCTGGGCCTGGCGGCCGGGCCGGCGATGAACCTCGGCGGCGCGCTGGTGTTCGGCCTCCTGGGCAGCCTGGGCTGGAGCGTCGCCGGCCGCTGGGTCCGCCCGCCGGCGCTGCGCGGCCTGCTGGTCGCCGCCCTGCTGCTCGGCGGCACCGGCATCGCGCCGCTGCTGACGGCCTTGTACCCCGGCAACGCCATCGCCCAGGTCTGGGCCAACACCCGCTTCATCGGCCTGTACGACCAGGAGATCCCGGTCGCGTGGGGCCAGGCCTGGTTCGGCAAGGCCGCCGCACCCGGCAGCCCGGAGGCGGCCGCGGTGCGCGACCTGCCGCTGGAGACGCCGTCCTACCTGCTGCACCTGGGCGACGTCCACCCGCCGCTGGGCGGCTTCGTGCTGCTGTTCTTCGCGCTGGCGCTGATGGCGCGGCTGGAGCGCGCGGAAGACGGCGCGGCGGCCGGCGGCGACGACCGCCTGCTCGCCGGCGCACTCGGCGCCACCGTGCCGCTGACGCTGGCGGTCAACACCTGGGTGTTCCCGCTGCAGGCGCTGCTGGTGGCCGGCTGGCTGGCCTACCGCTGGCGCGGCCGGCAGGCGCTCCACGGGCGGCCGCTGGCGCTCGGCGGCGCCGCCGCGCTGTTCCTGCTCTACCCCTTCCTCGGCCATTTCGCGCCGAACGCGTTGAGCACGCCGCTGGTGCTGACCGGGGCCAACGACCATACGCCGTGGCGGCAAGGGCTGGTGCTGTGGTGGCCGATCGCCTGGCTGGTGGCGCTGAGCCTGTTGCAGGGACCGGGCCGGCGGCTGGCCTGGTGGTCGGGACTGGCGGTGCTGGCGTTCTGGCTGCTGGGCGAATTCGTCACGGTCGACGATCCCGGCGGCGACCGCTACCAGCGCTTCAACACCACGCTCAAGTGGTGGTCCTGGCTCTACCCGGCCGCGCTGGTCTGGCTGTCGGCGCTCAACCTGGCCCGGCCGAACCGGCTTTGGCGCGCGCTGGCCCTGCTACCGGCGGTCGCCGTGCTGACCTACCTGTTGCCGCTGGCGCACAGCTGGATCGAGACGCCGCGGCCGCATGCCGGCCGCCTGCAGGGCGACGGCTGGCTGCGCGACGACCGCGCCCAGCGCGCCATCGTCGACTGGCTGCGCGCCGCGCCGCGCGGCCTGGTGCTGGAGAGCGTGGAGCAAGGCGCCTACAGCCCGTCGAGCGCCTTCGCCCTGCACGCCGGCCAACCGTCGGCGGCCGGCTGGCCCGATCACGAGTCGCAGTGGCGCGGCTCGCCCGATTTCATCAACGAGCGGACCGAGCTGATCCGCGCGATCTACCGCGGCAACCGGCCGGACGCGCTGCAATGGCTGCGCAGCCAGAAGGTGCGCTACCTGGTGTGGAGCCGCTACGACCAGGCGCGCGGCCCGGCCGTGCTCGAGCAGTTGAAGATGCAGCTGGCGCCCGGCTACGCGTGGCTGCCGCTGTGGACCGGCGGCGACGAGCAGTACGGCGTGTTCCGGCGCCTCGACTGACGGCGGCGCGCCATCCGGGTCGCCGGATTTGTGCGCCGCGTCTTAGCAGGGTGCGGAGCCTGGCTATATAGTGATTGCAGGCCAACCCACGTCGGAGAATGTGTCGTATGAAAACCGCTCGCCAACTGCTGCAGGAAAAATCGCGCCAGGGCATCTTCTCGGTGGCGCCCAATGCCACCGTCTACCAGGCGCTGCAACTGATGGCCGAGAAGGACATCGGCGCGGTGCTGGTGATGGAGGGCGAGCGGCTGGTCGGGATCTTTTCGGAGCGCGACTACGCGCGCAAGGTGGTGCTGCAGGGCAAGACCTCGGCCGGCACGCCGATCGCCGACATCATGACCCGCCGGGTGGTGTTCGCCAAACCGTCGCAGACCATCGACGACTGCATGGCCATCATGTCCGAGAAGCGCTTCCGCCACCTGCCGGTGATGGACGACAGCCGCGTGCTCGGCGTGCTGTCGATCACCGACCTGGTGCGCGAGCAGATCGCCGAGCAGCAGTACCTGATCGAGCAGCTCGAGCACTACATCCACGGGTAGGGGGCCGGCCCAGCGGCCACAATGGTGGAGCCTCAACGTTCAGTGCAACGCCCGGCAAAGCCGGGCGTTTGTCGTCAGCCAGAACTGAAGCGGCGCCCGGCCCTTCCTGATTCACCCCTACTCCCCCGCCCTCGCCGCCGCGAGGGAGCCTCGCTTCGCTCGTTCTCTCTTCGTAGGCCCAGCAGTAAACAACTTCACGGTGCCCATGCAGACGGCTCCCATCTCGCTGCGGGTTGCAGAAGCGTGTAGGAGCGGCTTCAGCCGCGAATCGCCAAGATGCCGCCATGGCCATTCGCGGCTGAAGCCGCTCCTACTCGGCGCATCATCTGCACAGGTCCGTGACGTGAACCACGTGCAGCGAAATCCTGTGGAGGCATGGTAAACACTGGGACGCCCCGACTGCCGACTCAACTGCCCTGCGCCATCCCATGCCCAAGACCTGGATCTTCGACCTCGACAACACCCTGCACGATGCCGAGCCCTACATCTTTCCCGAGATGAACCGGCTGATGAACGACTACGTGTCGCAGCACCTGGGCATCGGCGTCGACGAGGCCGATGCCTTGCGGCTGCATTACTGGCAGCGCTACGGCACCACGCTGTCGGGCCTGCTGCATCACCACGACCATATCGACCCCGAGCACTTCCTGGCCGAGACCCATCGCTTCGCCGACCTGCCGCGCCAGCTGCGGCCGATGCGCGGGCTGCGCGCGACGCTGGCGCGCCTGCCGGGCCGCAAGATCCTGTTCACCAATGCGCCGCTGGCCTATGCCGTCACCGTGCTGCGCGGCCTGGGCGTGGCGTATCGATTCGACGGCGTGATCGCGATCCAGCAGACCCGGCTGCGCCCCAAGCCCGACCTGGCCGGCTACCGTCGCCTGCTGCAGCGCTACCGGCTCGATCCGCGCCGCTGCGTGATGGTCGAGGACAGCCGCGGCAACCTGGCGCCGGCCCGCCGGCTCGGCATGGCCACCGTCTGGCTGGCCCGCCGCGCCCGGCGCGGGCCGGTCGTGGACGTGGCGCTGCACCGGCTCGACGCCCTGCCCGCGATCGCCGGGCGGCGCGGCTGGCTGCACAACAAATAACCACATGAACTGTTGAAATCGATATTTCGTATTTAACGGGTATAAAAGCGTTCGCTAAAGTGGCGTCCCTGCTGCCGGCCAACCCGGCGGCACCGCTTTATGGACTCCACGAGAACGGCACCCCGTGATCGCGCTTCACCAGCTTTCAAAGACTTATCGCAGCGACGGCCGCCCCGTCCCCGCCCTGCAGGACGTCAGCCTCGACGTCGGTGCCGGCGAGATCTTCGGCATCATCGGCCGCTCCGGCGCCGGCAAGAGCACCCTGCTGCGCCTGATCAACCTGCTCGAACGGCCCGACCACGGCCGCGTCACCATCGACGGCACCGAGCTGACCGCGCTCGACGGCGCCGGCCTGCGCCGCGTGCGGCGCGAGATCGGCATGGTGTTCCAGCACTTCAACCTGCTCTCCCGCCGCACCGTAGCCGGCAATGTGCGCTATGCGCTCGAGCTGGCCGGTGAGCTCGACGCCGCCGCGATCGATGCGCGCGTGGCCGAGCTGCTCGAACTGGTCGGCCTGGCCGCCCAGCGCGACCAGTACCCGGCCCAGTTGTCGGGCGGCCAGAAACAGCGCGTCGGCATCGCCCGCGCGCTGGCCAACCATCCCAAGCTCCTGCTGTGCGACGAGGCCACCAGCGCGCTCGATCCGCAGACCACCCAGTCCATCCTGCAACTGCTGCTCGACATCAACCGCCGGCTCGGCCTGACCATCGTGCTGATCACCCACGAGATGGCGGTGGTGCGCGCGATCTGCGACCGGGTGGCGGTGATCGACGGCGGCCGCATCGTCGAGCACGGCGCGGTGGCCGAGGTCTTCCTGCATCCGCGGCATGCCGCCACGCGCGACCTGGTGGCCGAGGACGGCCACGCCGCCGCGCTCGACCTGGCCGGCCGGCTCGGCCACCTGGGCCACGGCCTGCTGCGCCTGACCTTCGTCGACGCCGCGACCTACGAGCCGGTGATCGCCGAGGTCGGCCGCCAGCTCGACGCGCCGATCAACATCCTGCAAGGCAGCGTCGGCCGCATCAAGGATCGCCCCTACGGCCAGCTGATCGTCGGCTTCGGCGGCGATGCCGCCCATGCCCGCCAGGCCTTCGAAGCGCGCGGCGTGCGCTGCGAGGAGGTGGCGGCATGAACGCGAGCGCCTTCGACTGGAGCCTGATCGACTGGACCGACATCGGCCTCGCCACGCTCGACACGCTGACCATGCTCGGCGCCTCGCTCGGTTTCACCATCGTGCTGGGCCTGCCGCTCGGCGTGCTGCTGTTCCTGGCCGGCCCGCGCCAGCTGCTGGCCAACCGGCCGGCCTATGCGGCGCTCTCCTTCGTGGTGAACGCGCTGCGCTCGCTGCCCTTCGTGATCCTGCTGATCGTGCTGATCCCGCTGACGCTCAAGCTGGTCGGCACCTCGATCGGCGTGGCCGGCGCGATCCCGCCGCTGGTGGCCGGCGCCGCGCCGTTCTTCGCCCGGCTGGTCGAGGCCGCGCTGCGCGAGGTCGACCGCGGCATCGTCGAAGCGAGCCAGGCGATGGGCGCCACCACCTGGCAGATCGTCACCCGCGCGCTGTTGCCCGAGGCGCTGCCCGGACTGTTGGCGGCCACCACCGTCACCGCGGTCACGCTGGTCTCCTACACCGCGATGTCAGGGGTGATCGGCGGCGGCGGCCTGGGCGACCTGGCCATCCGCTACGGCTACCAGCGCTTCCAGACCGAGGTGATGGTGGTCACCGTGCTGGCGTTGCTGGCGCTGGTGCAGGCGGTGCAGATGGCAGGCGACTGGCTGGTGCGCCGCGTCGCGCGCAAATGAGTACCCACGGATAACAAGGCGCGGCTACCCGCGGCGCCGATCGGCTCCCCCAACCCAAGTACCCAAAAGGTAGACCCATGAAACTCGTCAAGACGCTGCTGATCGCAGCCGCCGGCCTCGCCGCCGTCACCGCCCAGGCCGAGAAGCTCACCGTGGCGGCCACCGCCGTGCCGCACGCCGAGATCCTCGAGCACATCAAGCCGCTGCTGGCCAGGCAGGGCGTCGAACTCGACGTCAAGGTGTTCACCGACTACGTCCAGCCCAATCTGCAACTGGCCGAGAAGCGCGTCGACGCCAACTACTTCCAGACCAAGCCCTACCTGGTCGAATTCAACAAGAACCGCGGCACCACGCTGGTGACCGGCGTGCCGGTGCACGTCGAGCCGTTCGGCGCCTATTCGCGCAAGGTGAAGAAGGCCGCAGAGCTCAAGGACGGCGCGGTCGTCGCCATCCCGAACGAAACCTCCAACGCCGGCCGCGCGCTGGTGCTGCTGGACAAGAACGGCGTGATCAAGCTGAAGGACCCGGCCAACATCCTGTCGACGGTGAAGGACATCGTCGCCAACCCGAAGAAACTGCAGTTCAAGGAACTCGAGGCCGCCACGCTGCCGCGCGTGCTCGACCAGGTCGACCTGGCGCTGATCAACACCAACTACGCGCTCGAAGCCAAGCTGGTGCCGACGCGCGACGCGCTGTTCATCGAAGACGCCCGGTCGCCCTACGCCAACTACCTGGTGACCCGTGCCGACAACCAGAACGCCGCCGCGGTGAAGAAGCTGGCGCTGGCGCTGCAGAGCGCCGACGTGAAGGCTTTCATCGAGAAGAAGTACAACGGCGCCGTCGTGCCGGCGTTCTGATTCCCATCCGATCCATGCGCCGTGGCCGCCCCGCTGGCCGCGGCAACTCACGCCACGCCTTCGCGCGTGGCTTTTTTCATGCCGCCGGCCGCCGGTCGCCGCCGACGCATTCCGTGGCAATTCGGCCGGCCGATGGCACAATTCGGCCATTCACCGCCAGGCCCCACCCATGCTGATCCGCAAGCTGTTCAAGTTCGAAAACGCCCATATCGTGCGCAATTGCAGCAGCGACCGCTGCCGCCATTCCATCCACGGGCACAGCTACAAGGTGGAAGTGCTGCTCGAGGCGCATGCGCTCGATCACGGCCAGATGGTCTACGACTTCGGCCTGATGAAGGGCACCATCCGCGACGTGATCGACGCCTTCGACCACGCGATCTGCTTCTGGGACCGCGACGAGGCCGACTACATCGCCTGGGCCAAGCGCTATTCGGCGCGCTGGATCTCGATGCCGGTATCGCCGTCGGCCGAGCAGTTCTCGCGACTGTTCTTCGTGCTGATCGACGCCATCCTGAAGAACACCGAGATGGCCAACGGCGAGCAGGACGTGGTGCTGCATTCGGTGATCGCGCACGAGACCGAGACCGGCTACGCGCAATGCTTCCGTGCCGATGCCTACAACCCGCGCATGGGCGAGATCGCGCTGACCGACGTGGTGTTCTCCGAGCAATGCCAGGCCGAATGGCACGATCCGGCCATGCTGCAGAAGCTGCTGCGCGGCGAACGCTTCGTCAATCCGGCCTTCCCGCTGCAGGTGCGCTGAACCTCGACATCGCGGCGCACTGCCTCCGCGCCAGTCGTCACTGCGCCTATTCGAGTCGCCGACGAGCGCCAGCGAGGCTTCCCCGCAGCGGCGGGGACGGGAGGAGTGGATTGAAACAGGGCGCGCCGATGTTTCAGCCCTCATCCACGGCGAGCGCCCGGGTTTCCCGGCCGCCTGCGCTGCAGGTGTCCATACACCGCCACCGACCAAGAAACACCAGGCGCTAACGCAGCTCGACCGAGCTATGCGCGCGCCGCCACTGCTGCACGCTGCGCCAGCCGAGATAGAGCGCCGCCAGCCACGGCCAGGCCGCAGACATCACCTGGGTCAGGCCGTTGAAATCGCGCAGGTGGCCATAGCGCCAGCGGAACAGCGACAGCATGCTGTAAGGCGTTTCGTTGAGCGGCCAGTACATTTCCACCCCCGCGCCAATACCAGGCAGACCAGCGCCGCGGCGGCCTGCCAGCCACGCTGCAGCCGCACCAGCACCGCCAGCAGGATGATCGCGGCCAAGCCGCCGGCCGCCACGTTGCGGTTGAACCAGGCCAGGAATTCGGCCGGCTTGAGCAAGGCGCCGGCGAACACCATCTTGGCCAGCAGCGCGACCAGCACCGTGGCCCAGATCGCCAGCGCCAGGTGGCGCCGGTGCGCCAGCAGCGTGGCCACCATCAGCGCCACTGCGGTCACGCTCAGCATCACGCCGAGCGCCTCCAGCACGCGCAGGAACAGCATCGCATCGGCGATCGGCGACACCCAGGGCTGCGGCAAGCCGCCCGGCTGCACCACCACGCCGAACAGCGGCACCGCCGGGTTCAGCTGGGTAAGGAACCACAGCACCATCAGCGTCAGGCCGAAATCGGTCAGCGCGCCCTCGGCGAACCAGCGCTGCCGCCGGATATGCCAGCCGCGCACGATCAGCAGCTTGCTCGACAGCCCGGCCAGCAGCGCGCCGAGCAGGCTGCCGGCCGCGTTGTAGAGGATGTCGAGGTTGGAGGCGATTCGGTCGGGCAGGAACTGCTGGACGAACTCGACGCCGGACGACAGCGCGCCGCCGAGCAGCAGGGCGGCCAGCGGCGCAAACCAGCGACAACGGAAGTACAGCGCCCAGGCGTAGCCCAGCGGCAGGTAGGCCAGCAGGTTGAGCGCGTTGTCGGCGACGGTGTGGTAGTAGGGCAGCGGGTAGCCGAAGAAGGCCAGCACCGGTTCGCCGGTATAGCGCCAGTCGCTGAAGGGGTAGCCGCTGGTGACCAGGATCACGGCATGCCAGGCCAAGAGGAAGTGCCGGCCCAGCCACGACGGCTCGGCCCCCGGCGAGATAGGAGATCGGCAGTTGCCATTGCCAGCGCATGGCCGCGAGCTTAACACGGCGGCCGAACGGGCCGACCGGCCGGCCACGCCGGGCGCGAACCGTCCGCATGTCGCCGAATTGGCGACAGCTCCGGGCGCCGCTTCGCTCGGCGCCCCGAACGCGCGCCTTCGCCCGCGGATATGTATTGCAGTCAGGCTACATATCGGTGATTCGCCCCGATTCAGCCGACGCGGCCGGATCAGCATTCAACGATACACCTGCCGATCGTCATGAATTAATTGAACCCAGCGATGAATATAAAATCACGGGCAATCCGGCCTCGACCATATTCGATTCATGGCCAGGCGAGCGTACCGAATGGTTTTGATTGCATGGGGGCATGCGTGGCCGGTGCAACCACGCAATACGCCCGGCCGAGCGGCAGATACCGGTCTGGAGAATGAACTGCGCCGGCAGGAATGGAATGCGCTTCAGCGCCGCGAAAAGCGAAAGGCCCAAGAAAAAAGGAAGCGCGACGGCTTCCTTTTTTCTTGGGCCCCGGGATCCCGGGCCGACCGGCGTATTAAACGCGCAGGTCTTCGATGCTGCCGCCCTTGGCCAGGTGGTCGACCACCCATTGCGGCTTGCGGCCACGGCCGCTCCAGGTCTGGTCGTTGGCCGGGTTCTTGAACTGGGCCGCCACCGGACCACGCTTGCCGCCGGCGCGCTTGCTCGGCACTTCGGCGCCGATCAGTTCATTGAGGCTGAAGCCACGGTCGGCTGCGAGCTTTTGCAGGTCGGCAATGGCCTTTTGCTTGTCTTCGACCTTGCGGCGGGCGATCTCACGCTCGAGGTCTTTTTGCAGCTGATAAAGCGCTGGCAGCGCCAGACCGGACAAATCCACCATTTTTCATTCTCCTAGTACTACGCAAGCAGTTTATGGTCGAAAGACTGAGTCGATTATGCAGCGGATAATTCAATTCATCAACCCGTCGCCAAATAAAATCGCCGCACATGGCGGCGAATATGACATATGAATTATTTGAAAGTTCAGGCCGCGTGTCTCGCAGCCGGCCGCATAGGCTGATTCAGCGCCTCATATGCGCGCTTGAGCCGCACGTCGAGTTCGCCCAATTGCTGGCGGATACCAGCGTCGATTTCGCTCAATTCCTCGATCCGGTCTTCGAGCGTATCGGTCGCCTTATGAATGCGCTTGACGCTCTCGAGCCGGCGGCGCAATTGCATCTGGTGTTCGCGCACCTGGGTTTCCATCGGCGCCATCACGGCCTTGAGCCAATTCTCCACATCGCGGTTGGCCACTTCGTAGACATAAACCACGCGGCTGGCGATGGTCTCGAAGAACTTCTGCGTGAGCTTGCTCTGCGAGGTGGTCAGGATCACGCCGAAGGTATTGAAATGCTCGTGGAAACTCTTCTCCAGCCGGGCGATTTCCTTATGGTATTTCAGCGTCGAGAACGGTGGCGGCGTGACGGCGCCGAGGCCGTGCTCCTCGCTGAATTTCTTGTACATGCCGGCCATCATCGCCTGGATCTCGGCCACCTGCTCGGCCGACTTGGTGATGTTGGCATTCACGTCCTTGAAGAATTTCTGCATCGCGCCGGTCAGGCCCGACGACAGCGAAGCGCCGTCCATTTCGCTGCGGATGCGGGTAATGCGATTGCGCAGGCCGTCGACGCCGAGATAGCCGAACAGCACGTTGGTCTGCTGCGAAAACACGCTGCGCAAGGCCTGGAAGCGCTGCATGCCGCGCTCGAAGTGGGTCTTCTCTTCCTGGATCTTGTCCAGCATGTGCTCGATCACGTCGCGGTTCTTGCCGCGCAGCGCGGTCAATTCGTCGAGCTGCTCCTTCACGCCCTCGCGCCGCGCATTGAGGATGCCGCGCGTCGACAGCACCACGTCCTCGACCTCGGTCTGGCTGTTGTCGCGCACGATCTCCTGCTTGAACGGGATCAGGTCCTCCGACAGCGCCTTCTCCAGCGGCGCCAGCCGGGCTTTGGCCAGCAGTTCGGCGTCGTCGTTGATCTTGCCGACCAGGCCCTTCTGGGCCGAGACCGGGAATACCTGGCTGGTGCGGATGCCGAGCAGCTCGGCGCTGGTGCGCACCTGCTTGTCGATCTCGGCCTCGACCTCGGCCTCGCTCTTGAGGCTGTCCCACAGGCCGTCGATCTTGTTGAGCACCACCAGCCGGCCGCGCTGGCCGCCTTGGGCACGGCCGATATGGTTGCGCCAGACGTCGATGTCGGTCTTGGTCACGCCGGTGTCGGCCGCCAGGATGAACAGGATCGCGTGGGCATTGGGCAGCAGGTTCAGCGTCAGTTCCGGCTCGGTACCGATCGCATTGAGACCCGGCGTATCGAGGATGACGAGACCCTGCTTGAGCAGCGGATGCGGGAAATTGATGGTGGCGTGGCGCCAGCACGGGATTTCGATCTGGCCGTTCTGCACCGACAGCTTGTGATCGGGGTCGCTTTCGTCGAACAGGCCGTATTTCTTGGCCTCCTCGACCGGCACCCATTTCTTCTGGCCGACCTGCTGGAAGGCGGCCAGCATCGCCTCGCCCGATTCGATGTCGAGCGCGACCGACACCCATTCGTCGGGATAACGCTTGTATTCGGAGGTGGTGGTATCGCCGGCGCGCGTTTCGATCGGCAAAAGCTGGATGCAATTGGGGCGCGACGGGTCGTATTGCAATTCGGTCGGGCACATCGTGGTGCGGCCGGCCGACGAAGGCAGCACGCGCTGCTTGTATTCGGCGAAGAAAATCGCGTTGATGAGCTCGGATTTGCCGCGCGAGAATTCGGCGACGAAGGCGATGTTGAGCTTGTCGTCGCGCAGCTTGTCCAGGAGATGCTGGATGCGCATATTGGTCTGCGCGTCGTTCAGATCCTGTTCCGACAGCCAGCGCTGCAAATCGCCGATGCTCTGGATCAGCTTGCCGCGCCATTCGCTGTAGGCCTCGAAATTGGCCACCAGGTTGTCATGCCCCATCTTTATATCCTCAAGGCGGCCGTTATTGGATTGTGCGCGCCCGGCAATTTAAAAAACCAGTTGTCATTAAATAACGCGCCCCGCCGCCGCGCAAGCGCGGCCATCGGCCATCGCTTGCCGCTCCTCGCGGCAGGGCGCCATTCATCCGCAATATCTCGAGATGCGGTCATCCGCCGGACACCGCGCCGAATCCGGCAACCTTGGGCCGCAAAGCATTTTCAGCGTGGCTGGCACTCCGGGCACCAGTAGGTGGAACGCTGGCCCAGCCGCGCCTGGCGGATCGGCGTGCCGCAGCGCAGGCAGGGCTCCTCGGTGCGGCCGTAGACGAAATAGCGCTGCTGGAAATAGCCGGGCTTGCCGGCGCTGTCGACGAAATCGCGCAGCGTGCTGCCGCCGGCCACGATGGCCTCGGCCAGGGTCTCGCGCACGGTCTGCACCAGCCGCTCGCATTGCGGCCGGGTCAGCTTGCCGGCCGGCCGCTGCGGCGCGATGCCGGCGCGGAACAGCGATTCGTTGGCGTAGATGTTGCCGACGCCGACCACCAGGTGGTTGTCCATCAGCGCCAGCTTGATCGCCGTCGACTTGCCCTTGAGCGCGCCGCGCAGGTAGTCGGCATCGAAACCCGCTTCGAGCGGCTCGGGGCCGAGCGAGGCCAGCAGCGCGTGCCGCAGCGGATCGCCGGGCACCCACAGCAGCGCGCCGAAACGGCGCGGATCCCGGTAGCGCAGCAGGCAGCCGTCGTCGAGCTCGAGGTCGACGTGGTCGTGCCGCTCGGGCGGCGTGGGGCCGCTCAGCACCCGCAGGCTGCCGGACATGCCGAGGTGGAGAATCAAATGCGCGTCGCCGATGTCCAACAACAGGTACTTGGCGCGACGCCAGACCCGCTGCACCGTGCGCCCCGCCACCCGTTCCGCCAGATCGGGCGGGATCGGCCAGCGCAGGCGCGGCTCGCGCACTGTCGCGCCGAGCAGGGTGCGCCCGGTCAAGGCCGTCTCGATGCCGCGCCGGGTCGTTTCAACTTCGGGCAATTCGGGCATGGTGTCGGCCTGGAAGCGCGGTCGGAACGGGTTAAGATAAAAGAGCGGCCGACTATAGCATGGCCGCCATTGCCGCCCGAGGCGGCCAAGGACAATCAACGCATGTCGAAACACCTACACGCCCGCGGCGGCCTCGCCGCGCTGCTGATCGCACTGCTCGCCGGCTGCGCGGCACCGCAGGCTCCCGGCGCCACGCCGGCGACGAACACGCCCGATGCCGCCGAGAGCCGGCCCGATCCGGAGCCAGCCCCGGCCGCGGCTGCCGAGGACAAGGACGAAGCGCTCTATCCGAAGCAGGCGCTGACCAAGGAGCTGCTGTTCGGCTTCCTGCTGGGCGACATCGCCGCCCAGCAGGGCGACCGCCGGCTCGCCGCCGACACCTGGCTCGAACTCGCCCGCCGCACCCGCGACCCGCGCGCTGCGCGGCGCGCGGTCGAGATCGGCTTCTCGGCCGGCAAGTACGACAACGCGCTGGCGGCCGCCCAGCTGTGGCGCACGCTCGAGCCCGGCGCGCTGCTGCCGCGCCAGACGCTGCTGAGCCTGCTGGCCCGCGGCGGCCGGCTCGGCGAGGCCGAGGCCGAGCTCAGGTCCTGGCTGGCCGACCGGCCCAAGGACGCGGCCGGCATCTTCATGCAGCTGCATACGCTGTGGACGCCGCAGGTCGACAAGCAGGCGGTATTGCTGCTGGTGCGCCGGCTGGCGGGCGACTATCCCGACCTGCCCGAGGCGGCGCTGTCGATCGCGGTCGCCGCCAACAACGCCGGCCAGCCCGACGCCGCGCTGGCCGCCGCCGACGAGGCGGTGCGCCGCAAGCCCGACTGGGAGGCCGGCATCCTCTACCGCGCGGCGCTGACCGAGGCGCGTTCGCCCGAGGCGGCGGTCGCCTACCTGAAGGCCGCCAGCGCACGCCTGCCCAAGTCGCGCGAGCTGCGCGCCGCATTGGCGCGCGAGCTGGCCGACCTCAAGCGCTACGACGAAGCGGGCCAGGCCTTCGCCGCGCTCGGCCGCGACTACCCGGGCGAGACCGAATACGCGGTCGGCGAGGCGCTGTCGGCGCTGCAGCTGCGCCGCTATCCGCAGGCCGAGGCCGCGCTGACGCGCGCGCTGGCGCTCGGCGTGGGCAAGCCCGACACGCTGCGCTACTACCTCGGCGTGGCGGCCGAAGAGCAATTCAAGCTCACCGCCGCGCGCGACCACTATGCCCAGGTCGGCGACGGCGAGCTCGGCGTGCAGGCCGCCACCCGGCTGGCGCGCATCGAGGCCAAGCTCGGCAACCGCGCGGCGGCGCTGGCCGCCCTGCAGCGGCTGCCCGGCCAGAGCGACGCCGACAAGGTGACGCGCACCCAGCTCGAGGCGCAGGTCTGGCGCGAGCTGAAGGACCTGAAGCAGGCGCGCGCCACGCTCGACGCCGGCCTGCTCGCCCATCCGGACAACGCCGACCTGCTGTACGACCGCTCGCTGGTGTTCGACCAGCTCGGCGACGTCGGCGCGGCCGAATCCGATCTGCGCCGCTACCTGGCGCTGAATCCCGACAGCGCGCTGGCGCTCAATGCGCTCGGCTACACGCTGGCCAACCGCACCGAGCGCTTCGACGAGGCCGAGGCGCTGCTGCGCCAGGCGCTGGCCAAGGAACCGGACAATCCGGTGATCCTCGACAGCATGGGCTGGCTGATGCTGCGCCGCGGCAAGCTGGCCGAGGGCGTGCAATGGCTGGGCCGCGCCTTCGGCGCGCTGCAGGATCCGGAAATCGCCGCCCACTACGGCGAAGCGCTGTGGCGCTCGGGCAAGCAGGGCGAGGCGCGCAAGGTCTGGGCCCAGGGCGCGCGGCTCGATCCCGACCACGAGGTGCTGACCGAAACCATCCAGCGGCTGACCGGGAAGTAGGCCGATGCAGCCGACGAGATTCCTGGCCGCCGCCGTGGCGGCCCTGCTGCTGGCGGCCTGCGCCACCCCGTCCATGGCGCCGCCGGCGCCGAGCGGCCTGCCCGGCCAATACAGCGTGAGCGGCCGCATCGGCGTCAACGCGGCCGGCAAGGGCTATAGCGCGAGCTTCAGCTGGGCGCATGCGCAGGACGTCGACCGCGTCGACGTCAGCAATCCGCTCGGCCAGGTGGTGGCGCGGCTGGAGCTGGAACCGGGCGGCGCACGCTATTACGACAGCGCCGGCAAAGCCCGCAGCGCCGACGATGTCGAGACGCTGAGCGAGCGCGAGCTCGGCTGGCGATTGCCAGCCTACGGCCTGCGCTACTGGCTGCTCGGCCTGGCCGATCCGTCGCGCCCGGCGCAATGGCGCCGCGAAGTCGACGAGCGCGTGCTCGAACAGGACGGCTGGTCGATCCGCTTCCGCGGCACGACCGCCGGCGCCCCCGAACGGCTGACGCTGAGCCGGCCCGACCTCGAGGTCCGCATCGTGCTGTCCGATTGGCAATTCGATACTCCCTCCACGCAATGACCGAGTTCCACGCCTTCCCCGCCCCCGCCAAGCTCAACCTGTTCCTGCACGTCACCGGCCGCCGCGCCGACGGCTATCACCTGCTGCAGACGGTATTCCGCCTGATCGACTTCGGCGACACGCTGCATGTCGCCGTCGACGACAGCGGCGAGGTGGTGCACGAGAACCCGCTGCCTGGCGTGCCGGCCGACAGCGACCTGATCGTGCGCGCGGCGCGCCTCTTGCAGGCCGAGACCGGCTGCCGCCAGGGCTGCCGGCTGCGCGTCGACAAGCGGCTGCCGATGGGCGGCGGCCTCGGCGGCGGCAGCTCCGATGCCGCCACCGCGCTGATCGCGCTCAACCATCTGTGGCGGCTCGGCCTGTCGCGGCAGAGCCTGCAGGCTCTGGGCCTGCGCCTGGGCGCCGACGTGCCGGTCTTCGTGTTCGGCCGCGATGCGTTCGCCGAAGGCGTCGGCGAGGCGCTGCAGCCGATTTCGCTGCCGCATCAATGGTATGTGGTGCTGATCCCGCCGGTATCGGTCCCCACCGTTGAGATTTTTTCCGACCCCTGCTTGACACGCGATACCAAGCCCATAATAATGGCGGCCTTTCCGAACGACGGGGTCAGAAATGACCTGGAAACAGTCGCAAAACGGAAATATCCGATCATCGCCGAATACCTAGATTGGCTTGGCCAACACGGCAAGGCGATGATGACCGGATCAGGCGCCTGCGTATTCGCTGCATTCGATACCCAGGCCCAAGCCGAAGCGGTGATCGGGCAATTGCCCGCCTCGATGCGAGGATTCGCCGCGGAGAGCATGACGCAGCACCCGTTGTCTGATTTGCTGGATCGAGTCGAATGATTCGGTCGGGCAAGTTGTAGGGGAGTCGCCAAGTGGTAAGGCATCGGATTTTGATTCCGACATTCGTAGGTTCGATCCCTACCTCCCCTGCCAAATACCCCATAGCGTACGAGGCCGAAGCCAGTGCGCTCGCGTAATGCGAAAAACCCGAAAGCGTGTAATGACGATTACACGCTTTCTTTTTTTGTCAGGAATCAGGACATGGCCTACGAGAGCTTGATGGTCTTCACCGGCAACGCCAACCCGCAGTTGGCGGAGGCCGTGGTCAAACACCTCGACATCACGCTCGGCCGTGCCAGCGTGGGCCGGTTCAGCGACGGCGAAGCGACCGTCGAGTTGCTGGAGAACGTGCGCGGCCGCGACGTCTTCGTGCTGCAGTCGACCTGCGCGCCGACCAACGACAACCTGATGGAAGTGCTGCTGATGGTCGACGCGCTCAAGCGCGCCTCGGCCGGCCGCATCACCGCCGCCATGCCCTACTTCGGCTACGCGCGGCAGGATCGCCGCCCGCGTTCGGCCCGCGTGCCGATCTCGGCCAAGGTGGTGGCCAACATGCTGCAGGCCGCAGGCGTCGACCGCCTGCTGACCGTCGACCTGCATGCCGACCAGATCCAGGGCTTCTTCGACATTCCGGTGGACAACATCTACGCCACCCCGGTGCTGCTCGACGATGTCCGTACCAAGAACTACGAAGACCTGATGGTGGTCTCGCCCGACGTCGGCGGCGTGCTGCGCGCCCGCGCCATGGCCAAGCAGCTCAACACCGAGCTGGCCATCATCGACAAGCGCCGCCCCAAGGCCAACGTGGCCGAGGTGATGCACATCATCGGCGACGTCGAAGGCCGCACCTGCCTGATCATGGACGACATGGTCGACACCGCCAACACGCTGTGCAAGGCGGCCGATGCGCTCAAGCAGCACGGCGCCAAGCGCGTGATGGCCTACTCGACCCACCCGGTGCTGTCCGGCGCCGCGGTCGAGCGCATCGCCCAGTCCGAACTCGACGAGCTGGTGGTCACCGACACCATCCCGCTCAGCGACGCCGCCCGCAAGTCCGAGCGCATCCGGGTGGTCAGCCTGGCCCCGCTGTTGGCCGAGACGCTGCGCCGCATCAACAACGAAGAGTCGGTCTCCACCCTCTTCGTCGACTGATCTTTCGCGGCTCGCCCCGGCGGGCCGTCTACCCATGCATCGCCTGGTCGCGGGCGGTGCATTTTTCACTGGAGCAAGACCCATGACCATCGAAGTGATCGCCAACAAGCGCGTCGAACAGGGCACCGGAGCGAGCCGCCGCCTGCGTCGCGCCGGCAAGGTTCCCGGCATCATCTACGGCTCGGGCGAGCCGGTTGCCATCGAACTGGACCACAACAACCTGTACTACGCGATGCAGGAAGAGGCCTTCCACGCCACCATCCTGAGCCTGACCGTGGACGGCAAGAGCGAGCCGGTGCTGCTGCGCGACGCCCAATACCACCCCTGGAAGCAGATCGTCATGCACGTCGACTTCCAGCGCGTCGACGCCAACCAGAAGCTGCACACCAAGGTGCCGTTCCACTTCGTCAACGGCGACGTGGCTCCTGGCGTGAAGCAAGGCGGTGGCATTGTGTCGCACGTGATGAACGACGCCGACGTCGAGTGCCTGCCGGGCGCCCTGCCGGAATTCATCGAAGTCGACCTGAAGGACCTGCAGGCAGGCAGCTCGATCCACCTGTCCGACCTGACCCTGCCGGCCGGCGTCGAGTTCGTCGCCCTCAAGCACGGCGACAACGCAACCGTGGCCACCATCCTGGCCGTGCGTGGCGGTGGCGAGGAAGCCGCTGCCGAGTAATCGGTCGCGCCCTTCGCAGAACGGCTCGTCGCCCGCTGGGCCGACGGGCCGTTTTCACATTCGCCGGGACGATGTGGGCTGCGGTGCCGCAGCCGCACCTCCCGGCCACGATCGAAGCATCGAGATGACTACCGCCACTCAACCCATCCGCCTGGTCGTCGGCCTGGGCAACCCCGGGCCCGAATACGTCGACACGCGCCACAACGCCGGCTTCTGGTGGGTCGACGCGCTGGCGCACGACCTCAAGGTCGACTGGCGCGTGGAGAGCAAATTCCACGGCAACGCCGGCCGCGCCCGCCTGGGCGACGGCGAGGTCTGGCTGCTGGAACCGGCCACCTACATGAACCGCTCGGGCCAGTCGGTGGCCGCGCTGGCGCGCTTCTACAAGATCCTGCCGCACGAGATCCTGGTAGTGCACGACGAGCTCGACCTGCTGCCCGGCGAAGCCAAGCTCAAGCAGGGCGGCGGCCATGCCGGCCATAACGGCCTCAAGGACATCCAGGCATTGCTCGGCTCGCCCGCGTTCTGGCGCCTGCGCATCGGCATCGGCCACCCGCGCACGCTGAACCTGAACCAGCCGGTCGCCGACTTCGTGCTGCACCGGCCGCGCCAGAACGAGCAGCCGGCCATCGACGAGGCGATCGAGCGCACGCTGGCCGCCTGGCCCCTGCTGGCGCGCGGCGACTTCGCCCGCGCCACCATGGCGATCAACAGCAAGCCGCGTCCGGCCAAGGACGAAAAGTGAACCTGCGGAAGCTGCGACCGGCCGGCCGCCCTGCGATCGTCGGACGCCTTCCTCACATTTCACGTTTCACCGTTCACATGCATCTAGAATCACGCTTTCCCCGAAGGAACACCCATGAGCCTCAAATGCGGCATCGTCGGCCTGCCCAACGTCGGCAAGTCGACCCTGTTCAATGCGCTGACGAAGGCCGGCATCGCGGCCGAGAACTATCCGTTCTGCACCATCGAACCCAACGTCGGCATCGTCGAGGTGCCCGATGCGCGGCTGACCGAGCTGTCCAAGATCGTCAATCCGCAGAAGGTCCAGCCGGCCATCGTCGAATTCGTCGACATCGCCGGCCTGGTCGCCGGCGCCAGCAAGGGCGAGGGCCTGGGCAACCAGTTCCTGGCCAATATCCGCGAGACCGACGCGATCGTGAATGTGGTGCGCTGCTTCGACGACGAGAACGTGGTCCACGTCGCCGGCCGGGTCGATCCGCTGGCCGACATCGAGGTGATCGTCACCGAGCTGGCGCTGGCCGACCTGGCCGGCGTCGAGAAGGCGATCCAGCGCGAGGGCAAGAAGGCCAAGTCGGGCGACAAGGACGCGCAGAAGCTGGTCGCCGCCTGCGAAAAGCTGCTGCCCCACCTCAACGAGGGCAAGCCGGCCCGCACGCTGGCGCTGACCGACGAAGAGAAGGCGCTGCTCAAGCCGCTGTGCCTGCTGACCATCAAGCCGGCGATGTACGTCGGCAACGTGCTCGAGGACGGTTTCGAGAACAATCCGCACCTCGACCGCCTCAAGGCCCATGCCGAGGCCGAGGGCGCGCCGGTGGTGGCGCTGTGCGCCAAGATCGAGATGGAACTGTCGGACCTCGACGACGCCGACAAGCAGGCCTTCCTCGAGGATCTCGGCTTCGAGGAGCCGGGCCTGAACCGGCTGATCCGCGCCGGCTACAAGCTCCTGGGCCTGCAGACCTACTTCACCGCCGGGGTGAAGGAAGTGCGCGCCTGGACCATCCATGTCGGCGACACCGCACCGCAGGCGGCCGGCGTGATCCACACCGATTTCGAGCGCGGCTTCATCCGCGCCCAGACCATCTCGTACGACGATTTCATCGCCTACAAGGGCGAACAGGGTGCCAAGGAAGCCGGCAAGATGCGCGCCGAAGGCAAGGAGTACGTGGTGCGCGACGGCGACGTGATGAACTTCCTGTTCAACGTCTGATCCATTTCTGATGTTTCTGGAGATTTCAAGAAACATCAAAGATGACAGAAAAACCTTTTAAAGCCGCGTACTTACGCGGCTTTTTTGTTTCTTTTTGTTGCTTGGTGTTTAGCGGGCTTTCACCAATAACCTGAGTACATTGGTGAGTATGGTTGATTGAGGCCGGATGAATAAGTGAGTACAGTGAACTGATCCTGTGTTCACTGAGGGAGAAGCCCATGCTCACCGATGCGCACTGCCGTAACGCCAAACCGAAAGACAAGCTCTACCGCCTGAACGACTTCCGGGGCTGTATCTGGAGGTGAAGCCTTCAGGGGTAAAGGCGTGGCGTTATCGCTTCACCTTGGGCGGGAAGGCGAGCATGTACGCGCTGGGCGAATATCCCAGTGTCACCCTTGCCGAGGCGCGTGAGCGTAGCGAGGCCGCCCGCAAGCTGGTCAAGCAGGGCATCAACCCGGCGCAACAGCGCCAGCTTGACCGCATCAGACAAGCCCATGAGGCCAACAACACCTTTGAAGTGGTTGCCAGGGAGTGGCTGCAAACCAAGGACTGGGAGGATGTCACCAAGAATCGCCGTCTGGACATGCTCGAACGTGTCGTCTTCCCCGCCATCGGAAAGATGCCCGTTCGCGATGTCACACCGGCGCATGTACTCGACATCCTGCAAAAAACCTTCAAACGCGGCGCACCAACCGTGGCTGCTGAGGCCCGGCGCACCATGTCCGCAGTCTTCGAGTTCGCCGTGGCTACCCTCCGCGCGGATGGCGATCCGGTCTGGCCTGTCCGCAAGGCGCTACCTGCCAATAAAACCCAGCACAAAACAGCCTTGGCTACCGGGCAGATTGGCAAACTGCTGGTCGATTTCGACAATCATCGAGGCACATTTCAGACCAACTACTGCATGCAATTGATGTGGTGGACGCTTGCTCGCCCCAGTGAAGTCGCCGAAGCGGAATGGAGCGAATTTGATCTGGATGCCGCCATCTGGCGTATTCCGGCCGCTCGGATGAAGGCACGCAAGGACCATGTCGTACCGCTGCCACGGCAAGCGGTTGAAATGCTCAAGGGACTGCAGGGGGTGACCGGCAATCGGAAACACCTCTTTCCTGGTCGCGATGATCGCAACGGACCGATGTCGGTTGCATCGTTACGCCAAGCGCTGAACGCCCTAGGTTGGGGTGGCACCTACAGCCCTCACGCCACTCGCACCACCGGCAGCACGCGCTTGAACGAGATGGGTTACCGGCCCGATGCGATCGAAGCCCAGCTGGCGCACGCTGATCAGAACAATGTACGCCGGACATACAACCATGCGACCTACTTCGATGAGCGCAAGGTCATGATGCAGGATTGGGCAGATCACCTGGAAAGCTGGAAGAAACAGGCATGACATCATTGCCGCCTCTTCCTGATTACAAGGACCAGTTTCGGGCTCGATTGATCGCGAAAATCTGTGGCTTGCCCGAGGTTGAAGCTCTGGATGCTGCCGAGGAGGAGGCTTTATTTCAAGCTCTCGCTGATGCCGGACAATTTTGGCGTGGCCCGTTCAATCCCCCGCATACCCCAGCGGCGCAGAGAACCGAAATGCAGCGCGTCAGTGAATCTGCGGCAGCGCTTGTACAAGCCATCCAGCAACTATCCCAAGCAAGTCAGATTTGGATCGATGACTGCCTGCATTGCGTTGTCGATCTTGGGCGCCTGACCTACGAGGTCGGGCAACTTTCCAAGGTGGCCCAGCAGGCATCAAGCATGGTCTCGGTCAAACAAGGGCACCGTTTCGCAGTCGCAGAACGGCTGCTCGGCATGAATTTGGCCGATGTACTTCGACGCTGCCGTCTGCCATTGCGCGCCACGCCAAATATCGATGCGGAAACGGATCGTCATGGCATGCCAATACTCACCACACCCGCCACCTTCGCAAGTTGCTCGGCACTGCTGGTATTGCTCGACGCGCAGTATGGCGGGTTGAGCTGGTCGGCTGCCAATCGGATGGTGAAATACGCCATTGGCTACGAAAAAGCGCTGAAGAAGATCGCTCTGCCGCCAGAACTGCTTGCCTTCGCCAAGGAACTTGCACGGCAGCAACGCGATATATCCGCGCGGGAAAGTGATTTGGCGGGTCGCGCGGCCACTCTCGCATAACAGAAAAAGTCGCCCTATTCAAGGCTGGCGAATTGCTATTTCCCAACAATTCGGCAACCGTGACGCACCCCTGTGCCCCCTGAAACTCACTGCAATTTCAGTGAAGTACAGAAGGGGGCACCAAATGAAAGTTCTGCGTATCAGCGAAGTTTGCACACGGCTGGGAGACATCAGCCGGGTCACCTTGTGGCGTCTTGTCAGAGACGATCCATCCTTCCCGAAGGCTATTCGTTTAGGGCGACGTATACCTGCCTGGTTCGAACATGACATCGACGCCTGGCTGAGCGGCCGGGCCGCCCAAATTCAGTCTGCTGTGGGAGCCTGAGCATGAGTCGCCAAAGGACCGTCAACGATCAGGGGTTCTGGCACAGCCCGCTTCTGCAGGGCTGCACGACTGAGGACAAGACCGCGCTGCTGCACCTGTTGACCAGCCCCGTTTCCAACATCATCGGCGCCTACCCGCTGGTACCGAGGATCGCCGCCGCCGAGGTCGGTTGGTCGCAAGACCAGTGGCTGCAGGTCATTGAGCGCCTGCGCGCAGAAGATCTGGTTTGGTTCGAGCCTGTTCGCATGTTCGTCTGGGTTAGGGTCTGGTGGCACCACAACCTGGCGAGCCAGACCCTTGGGCCCAAACTCCGTGCCAGAACCCTCGACAACATCCGGCAACTGCCCGAGCCTTGGCTGGGCCCATTCCTTGACGCCTACAAAGCGCGGCTGAGTGAAGAACATCGAACGCTGCTGGACTCCCTTCTGGCCGGCCACTTAACAGCTGAAGTGTCATCGGTACCATATGGATACGGTATCGATGGCTCATCCAACTTTTCCCGTCATAACACCAACAATAAAACCAACTCTAAGGTAACTCCAACTCCAGACGCGCCGGCACGGTCGCCTGTGGATAAGTTGGGCATCCCGGCGAGCTGCTTGGCGCAAGTGGAGGCCGCCATTGCCCAGGCTCAGCGCAAAGGCGTGAGCAAGGCAGACAAGCAGGTGATTCTCGCGGCCGTTGCGAAGCCGTTTCGGGCAGGTCACCCGCCAAGAGATGCTGGAGCCTACGCCTATGCCGTGGCCCAGAGTTTGGTCACAACACCTCAACAGTCCACAACATCTGCCGAGCCGTCCAAATCGGAATTGAAAGCCTGGGCAAATCGATGCTTCTGCTGGCCGAACGAAAACCCAAGCAATTTCATTCGCGTCGAAGAAAGTGGCTTCTGCGAACAACTCACCTTGAAAGAGGGCAAGGCCAGGCATGGCTATGCACCGCTCAGTCGAGGCGAACTGCTCAGTGCCCTCCGACAAGGAACGCTGCGGGAGGTTTCAGCTGCCGTTTTCGAAGACCTCGCCAAAGGCGCGTGGCTATGAGCCCCAACGCCGACCGCCTGAACGACATTGCCCGCGAATGCTTGGCCATGCTGCCCGCAGCGCTGCCTCAGGCTCCCTCCACAGGCCGATCCAGCCGTACAGAGGCCGAATACCTGCGCATGGCTCAAGCGCTCCTGGAGCGCGCAAACGGCGCCCCAGGAGCACTGGCAGCGGCGGTGCAGGCTACCCAAAGCCCCAGAACCTTTCACAAGCGCTTGGCAGCCCTGCGTTTCTCCTGCCGGCAGCTGGTGCGCGAGCACCTCGATGTACGCTCGGCCTCACAGGAGCTGGACTGGCAAAGCTTGGCGGACGTGCTGCCACGGCTCCATGAGCAGCTTCGTGCCTTGATCACCCTAAATGAACATGGAATGACCCAACCCCGGCGTAAGCGCCGCAGCAAGCGCCAAGCACTGAAGGGGTTGCCGCCGAGCTGGCGAGAAGAGCTGTGCGCACGCGGCGCGCCGGGCAAGTACGCCGATGCGCTGCTGGCATCGGCCCTGACCGGCGCGAGACCCGGTGAACTGGTCAAAGGCATCACTGCATGGCTGCGGCATGACGACGCGCTCGGTATCGAGACCCTTTGCCTTTATGTGCAAGGCATCAAGATCAAGGCGCAACAGGGGCAGCCATACCGATTCATGGCCTACTCAGTAGAAGACACGCATCCGCTGGTGGCGGCGCTAGTAAATCGGCTTAGCACACTGCCCGACAGAAAATTGGACATCCATATCGCCAAGGCGGGCAACTTCACGGCGGAGATTCAACGCCTTGCGCGCATGCTCTGGCGCAACCATGACCACGCCGTCACCGCCACCTGCTTCCGCCACCAATGGAGCGCGGATGTGAAAGCCGCTGGCGATGCAGACGCTGCCAGCAGGGGTCTGGGGCATCGCAGCTCCAAGACGCGGAGGTTCTACGGAATAGCCTGCCAGGCTCAGGGTGCACATGCACTACGGCCAGTTTGCATCGAAGCCGAACTGCCGTTGCGGCTGCACTCCACCAGACCACATCCTGCAGCACACGCCACGCCCGGATTGAGGTAAAGCGGTTCAGATGGGGGCATTGGCGAGTCCCATTACCCAATTTTCTCGCTCCGGCATCCGAGCGGCGAGCAATCCCCCTCTCTGGAGGCATTGCCCTCTAGAAGCCAAAGGCAGTACATTGGCGCCACACCATTGACGAGGCGCCGCCATGTCACGCCTGAAAGCCGAAACCCTCTCCATCCGCACCACCGACGAAATCAAGCAGCTCTTACGCTTGGCGGCTGAGCGTGAGCGCCGCTCGTTGGCATCCATGGTGGAAATTCTGGTGTTGGAGTACGCCCGGCAGCATGGTCTACAGGTCGACGCATCGGCTCCGGCATCTTCAATGAAGCGGGCAACGCCATGACAAGGCATTTCCAGCCCACGCATCCATTTACCAACACGTGCATTAGCAGGCAAGCGGGCTGTGCCTGCGCTGCTGATTGCCATCCATTGCCATCCGCGCCAGAAGCCAACGCATGAATCTCATCGAACAACAGTTTTTCAACGCGCTTGAAAAGAAACTCTGGACTGCCGCCGACAAGCTGCGCTCATCGCTGGATGCGTCTGTCTACAAGCATGTGGTGCTGGGCCTGATCTTCTTGAAGTACGTGTCAGATGCCTTTGAGGAAAGACAGCGCGAACTGAACGCCCAGTTCCGCGATGCGGATCATGACTACTACATGGACCCGGCCGATTTCCCGGAAGACTACGAGGCCGATGTCGAAGCTGAGCTGGAGGTGCGCGACTACTACACCGAGAAGAACGTCTTCTGGGTGCCATTTGAGGCCCGTTGGCAAACCCTGCGCGATCTGGCCCAACTCCCTCCCGGCAGTGAGCTGCCTTGGCTTGTGCCCAAGCGCGACAGCGATGGCCGCTATGTGCGCAACGAAGCGGGCGAGCTGGAAATGGTGCCGGACAAAATGCGCACCGTGGGCTGGCTGATCGACAATGCCATGGAAGCCGTGGAGCGCGAGAACTCCAAACTCAAGAACGTGCTCAACAAGAACTTCGCTCGCACCGAGATCGACAGCCACAAGCTGGCTGGCCTGATTGCCCACTTCTCCGATACTCACTTCAGCCAGCCCACCTACGACGGCCATCGGCTGAACCTAAAGAGCAAGGACATCCTTGGCCACGTCTACGAATACTTCCTCGGCCAGTTCGCCCTGGCCGAGGGCAAGAAGGGCGGCCAGTACTACACCCCAAGAGCATCGTCACGCTGATTGTGGAGATGCTTCAGCCCTTCAAGGGCCGGGTGTACGACCCCGCCATGGGCTCGGGCGGCTTCTTTGTGCAGAGCGAAGAATTCATCGCCGAACACGGTGGCAAAGTGGCCAACGGCAAGAGCGGCCAGATCAGCGTCTACGGCCAGGAAAGCAACCCCACCACCTGGAAACTGGCTGCCATGAACATGGCCATCCGTGGCCTCGACTTCAACTTTGGCGGCCAGCCAGGCGACACGCTGCTGAACGACCTGCACCCCGACCTGCGCGCCGACTACGTGATGGCCAACCCGCCCTTCAACATGAAGGAATGGTGGAACGCCAAGCTGGAGAACGACTGGCGCTGGCTGCCGGGCTGCACGCCGCCCCAGGGCAATGCCAACTTCGCCTGGCTGCAGCATATGCTGGCCCACCTGGCCCCCACCGGCAGCATGGCGCTGCTACTGGCCAACGGCTCCATGAGCAGCAACACCAACAACGAAGGCGAGATCCGTAAGCAACTGGTCGAGCGCGATTATGTGGAGTGCATGGTGGCCTTGCCCGGCCAGCTGTTCACCAACACCCAGATTCCGGCTTGCATCTGGTTTCTCACCAAAGACAAGGCCAACGGCTTCAACCTCGACAAGAAGAAGCGCGACCGGCGCGAGCAGTTCTTGTTCATCGACGCCCGGCAGCTCGGCTACATGAAAGACCGCGTGCTGCGCGACTTCACGCTGGACGACATCAAAAAGGTGGCCGACACCTTCCATGCCTGGCAGCAGGGCGAAGGCTACGAAGACGTGCCGGGCTTTTGCTACTCGGCCTCGCTGGACGACATTCGCAAACACGAGCATGTGCTGACGCCGGGGCGCTATGTCGGCGCTGAGGAGCAGGAGGAAGACGGCGAGGCCTTTGCCGACAAGATGGCGCGGCTGACGGCGCAGTTGGCGGAGCAGTTTGCGGAGAGTGCCAAGCTGGAGGATAAGATCAAGAAGAACTTGGCGGGGTTGGGTTATGGCTTCTGAACACCCTGTGGTTCGGCTGGGAGACTATGTGGATGCTTGCCTTGGGAAGATGCTTGATGTGCAGAAGAACCGAGGTGAATTGCGCCCTTATCTTGGAAATAGCAATGTGCGGTGGGGCTCGTTCGAGCTCGAAGAATTGTCGGCCATGCGCTTTGAGGATCATGAGGAGGAGCGCTATGGAATCCGCGACGGCGATCTGATCGTTTGTGAAGGCGGGGAACCCGGACGTTGCGCGATTTGGCGTGGCAACACGCCGATGAAGATTCAAAAGGCATTGCATCGCGTCAGAACAAAGGCGGGGCTGGACAACTATTTCTTGTACTACTGGTTCCTGCGAGCTGGCACCACGGGGGAACTGGAGCCATTCTTCACCGGCACGACCATCAAGCATTTAACCGGAAAGGCACTCGTCGAACTTCGCATTCCGCTACCCTCAATCAAATTGCAACGTGGAGCTGCGAGGGTATTAAGGGTGCTCGACGAAAAGATTAACCTTAACCGCCGGATCAACCAAACCCTCGAAGCCATGGCGCAAGCCATCTTCAAATCGTGGTTTGTCGATTTCGACCCAGTCAAAGCCAAGATCGCCGCCCTCGCCGAAGGCCGCGACCCGCTGCGCGCCGCGATGAGCGCCATCAGCGGCAAGGCCGAGGCTGAACTCGATACGCTGCCGCCCAAGCAATACGAACAACTCGCGGCTACGGCCGTGCTGTTCCCGTATGAGATGGAAGCGTCGGAGTTGGGGGAGATTCCGAAAGGGTGGGCTGTTGAGAGCATTCGAGAAGTCGTCGAAGGCGTGTACGACGGCCCCCATGCCACCCCACCAGCGTCCACCAATGGTCCTGTATTCCTGGGCATTCGCAACCTGACAGGTACGGCGCTTGACCTGAGCGAAATTCGACATATCGCGGAAGCCGACTGGGCGCAGTGGACACGAAGAGTTACTCCGCGATCAGGAGATATTGTTTTCAGTTACGAAGCGACACTGGGTTACTTTGCATTGCTTCCGCGCGGTCTACGTTGTTGCCTTGGGCGACGACTAGCCTTAGTCCGGCCACTGGCAGAACAGGGCTTCGGAACCTTTTGGTTCCATCAGTTCGTAGCCCCCCATTCCAGAGCTTCCTTCAAAAGCACACAATCCCCGGCGCAACCGTCAATCGGATTGCGCTGAAAGACTTCCCCTCGTTTCCAGTTCTCAACCCTCCTCTCGGTATTAAGGCTGAATTCGCAACCAGAGTCGATCCAATATGGGCAGCCATTCACGCTCGCCAAGCTGAATTGCAGCGATTGGCCGAGTTGCGCGACACCCTTCTCCCCAAACTCCTCTCTGGTGAGCTGTCCGTCGAGGCACTCGCCGAATCTGCCGGGGCCGCATAATGGACATCAAAAAGCTCCGCGAAAACAAGCTCATCGTTGACAAGGTCGAGGAGGCCTTGCAGGCGGCGTATTCGTCGAATCAGGAATTCAATGCAGTACTGGATGAGGCAGCGCCGCTGTCATTCAAGAGCCTGCGTGACCCCGAGCACGAATACCTGGTCAATGTGAGCGATGCCCTGTACTGGGTTGAACGTGATGCCTATCTGGATGAGCTGGATCATTGGGAGGGGCAGCGCGAAGTGAATCAACACGAAGCTGCGACTAGCTTCATCAAAGACTCTGACCAACAAGCCGTTTTTCTCGACTTGGTCGATGCCATTCGCTTCGGGCGCATCGCGCCGTTTGTCGGCGCCGGACTTTCCAAACCCTGTGGGTATCCGATGTGGGGCGAGGCCCTGCGCAAGATCGCTCAGAAGCTCAGCGAACTCGGTGTGCAGGACATTGAGCCGCTGATGGCGCAGTACGACTATCTGCAAGCTGCCCAGGTGCTCTATGAGGCTGCATCCCAGCAGGTGCAGCATTTCATCAAGACCGAGTTTCGCCAGCGTGGCGTGATCACAGGGCCTGTGACGCTGTTACCGCAGCTCGCCACTGGCTGCATCGTCACCACCAACTTCGACACAGCCATCGAAGACCTGTTTCGCGAGAAAGGGCAACCGCTGGATGGATATATGCACGGCACCCAGGCCGGCAACAATTTCGTGCAGCGGCTCTTACGCGGTGAACGTTGCATTCTGAAGCTGCATGGAGACGCCGGGCAGGCCAACACCCATGTGTTCACTCAGACGCAATACCAGGCGGCTTATGGTGGGGCTGGTGGCGAGCCCTTCGCTTTCCAGAACCAGCTTCCCAGGGCTCTGCGGCAAATCTTCATCAGCCACTCGCTGCTGTTCTTGGGTTGCAGCCTTGAGCAGGACAAGACGCTTGATCTATTCAAGTCCGTCGTGGATGAGGGCGCGTTTGAAATCCCGGATCACTTTGCACTGCTCAATGAGCCCACCACGGCGCCAGAGCGTGCCCGCAAGGAAGACAGGCTGCTGCAGCTGAAGATTCGGCCGTTGTGGTACGCAACCCCTGCCGATGCCGAGGGCAAGCCGGATCACAGCCTGTTGGAGCAAATCCTTAAACTAGCCGTCGCGGTGGCGCGCAGACAGGTGGCGTTTGTATGAGCATCTCCCCAGAACAAATCGACTTGTGGCGTGACCGCGCTTCTGAAACCCAGAACCTCGAATTCAAGGAGGCGGGCAACCAGTACGATACGCGTAAGCTTTGCCGTTACTGCGTCGCCATTGCCAACGAAGGCGGCGGGCATTTGGTGCTGGGTATCGCAGACAAGCCACCGCGTGCGGTGGTAGGCAGCCAAGCATTCCCCGACACCCTGGACATCGCCGAAAAGCTGTTCCACTGGGTGGGCTTTCGTGTGGACGTTGAGGCTGTTGGTCACCCTGATGGTCGGGTGGTGGTGTTCAGCATTCCCGCTCGCCCCAAGGGTACGGCGTACCACTACGAAGGTGCCTACCTGATGCGCTCTGGCGAAGAGCTGGTGCCGATGAGCGAAGACCAGTTGCGCAAGATCTTCGCCGAGGGTCAGCCCAGTTGGCTGGAGAATCCTGCGCTCAAGGACGTGTCCGCCCAAGACGTGGTGCAGTTACTGGACACCCAGACCTTCTTCGACTTGATGCGCTTGCCTTACCCCACGGACCAGGCAGGGGTTCTGGCACGACTGCTAGACGAACGCTTGATCGAGCGCAGCGCAGCAGGCTTCAACATCCTGCACATCGGTGCTGTGTTACTGGCCAAGAACATGCGGCAATTCCCGGACATCAGCAGAAAGGCCGCACGCGTGATCGTGTATGCCGGCGAGTCCAAGATGCAGACTGTCTCGGATGTGACCGGCGAGAAGGGCTACGCCGTGGGCTTTGCCGGGCTGGTGCAGTACGTGATGGGCAAGCTGCCCCAAAACGAAGTGATCGAGGGCGCCATCCGCAAAGAGGTCAAGCTGCTGCCGGAGGTGGTGGTGCGAGAGCTGCTCGCCAATGCGCTGATCCACCAGGACTTCGACATGGGCGGCACCTCTCCGGTGGTGGAGGTCTTTAGCAACCGCGTGGAAATCTCCAACCCTGGTGAGCCCATCGTACCGGTGGAGCGCTTCATCGACGGCTATCAGTCCCGCAACGAACGGCTGGCCGACCTGATGCGCCGCTTCGGCATTTGCGAGGAGAAGAGCAGTGGCATTGACAGGGTGATCGAGGCTTCCGAGTTCATGCAGTTGCCGGCGCCCGAGTTCTTGACCAGTCATCGCCGCACCATCGTGGTGATCCATGGACCGCGTTCATTCCGCGACATGAACGGCAGCGACAGGGTTCGGGCCTGCTATCAGCACTGTGTGTTGCAGTACGTGCTGCGCAAGCAGATGACCAACCAGTCGCTACGCGAACGGTTTGGTTTGCCTGAGGGAAGCAGCAACACGGTATCGCAGATCATCACCGCGACCATGGAGCAGGGGCTGGTCAAGAGCGACCCCAATGCGCCTGACTCGCGGCGCTATGCACGGTACATCCCGGCGTGGGCGTAGCTACCATTTCATTGCAAACGCGGCTCGCTAATTGATGTGCGATCAACCAATTGATTTAAAAAGAATTTCTTATTTCATCGCAATCCTGATCAGCTGCCAGAGAGTTTGAGGAGGCGCAGGGAGGCCAAGATGCTGAACGAACAACAACTCGAAGAACTCTGCCTGGGCTGGTTCCAGGAGACGGGCTGGCGCTTCGCCCACGGCCCGGACATTGCCCCCGATAGCAACGCCCCGGAGCGTACCGACTATCGACAGGTAGTGCTGCGTGAGCGCTTGCTTACCGCACTGGGCCGGATCAACCCGCACATGCCACCCGCAGCATTGGAGCAGGCGGCACATGCGCTGCAATCGGTCAGTGAGCCACAGATGGTGGTGCGCAACCGCAGCGTGCATCGCCTGCTGCTGAACGGGGTGATGGTGGAATGTACGGTTGGTGATGAGAAGAAGACCGATCTGGTGTACTTCATCGACTTCGCGCAGCCCAGCAACAACGACTTCCTGGTGGTGAACCAGTTCACCATCACCGGCACCAAGCAGCCACGCCGACCGGATGTGATCGCCTTTGTGAACGGCTTGCCGCTGGCCGTGGTGGAGCTGAAGAACCCCGCCAACGAGCAGACCGATGTGTGGGACGCCTTCAACCAGCTACAAACCTACAAGGACGAGATCAGCGATCTGTTCAACAGCAACGCGGCCCTGGTGGTGAGCGATGGCTGGACCGCGCGCGTCGGCTCGCTTACCGCCAATGCGGAGCGCATGCTGCCCTGGCGCACCATCGCCAATGAAGACGATCGGCCGCGCCTGCAAATGGAGTTGGAGACGGTGGTGCGGGGCTTCTTCAAGCCCGAGCTGTTCCTGGACTACGTACGGCACTTCGTGCTGTTCGAGCAGGATGGCGACGCCATCATCAAGAAGATCGCGGGCTATCACCAATTCCATGCGGTACGCGAGGCGGTACGGGCGACGGTGATTGCGGCGCAGGATGCAGATCGAGGCCTGCTGGAGGTGCATGAAGAACGTGCCACCTATGGCAAGCAGGTGACACCCGGCTCACGCAAGGCCGGGGTGGTGTGGCACACGCAGGGTTCGGGTAAGAGCATCACCATGGCTTGCTATGCGGGCAAGCTACTGCAGCAGCCCGAAATGAAGAACCCCACCTTGGTGGTGGTGACGGATCGCAGCGATCTGGACGGCCAGCTGTTCGCCACCTTCAGCGCTGCCAGCGATCTGCTGAAGACTACCCCCGTGCAGGCCGGCGACCGCGACGAGTTGCGCGAGATGCTGGCCTCGCGAGAGGCCGGCGGCATCATCTTCACCACGGTGCAGAAGTTCGCGCTACTGGAGGGTGAAGAGGCTCACCCGCTACTCTCCGGCCGCACCAACATCGTGGTGATTTCGGACGAGGCCCACCGTAGCCAGTACGGCACCAAGGGGCGGTTAGATACCAAGACGGGCAAGTACGTGTTCGGCTACGCCAAACACCTGCGCGACGCACTCAAGAACGCCACCTTCATCGGCTTCACCGGTACACCCATTGCGCTGGAAGACAAAGACACCCGCGCAGTATTTGGCGACTACGTCAGCATTTACGACATCCAGGATGCGGTGGACGATGGCGCCACAGTGCCGATTTTCTACGAGAGCCGCTTGGCCAAGCTGGACGTGAACCAGGCCGAGATTGACGCGCTTAACGAGCAGGTTGAAGAGGTGGTCGAAGACGAAGAGGACATTGCCAACCGCGAGAAGACCAAGAGCGAATGGGCGGCGTTGGAAAAGCTGGTGGGCTCGGAGCCACGGCTGCAGCAAGTGGCCCGCGACCTGATTCCGCACTTCGAAGCGCGAGTCTCGGTGGTGGACGGCAAGGCCATGATCGTGTGCATGAGCCGTGACATCTGCGTGCAGCTCTACAACGCCATCGTCGCGTTGCGCCCCGACTGGCACAGCACCGACCCCGAGCAAGGTGCCATCAAGATCATCATGACGGGCTCCGCAGCCGACAAGGCACTGCTGCAGCCACACCTCTATAGCAAGCAGGTCAAGAAGCGGCTGGAGGCGCGCTTCAAGGACGTGAAAGACCCGCTGAAGCTGGTGATCGTGCGCGACATGTGGCTGACGGGCTTCGACGCGCCTTGCTGCCATACGATGTACATCGACAAGCCCATGAAGGGCCACAACCTGATGCAGGCCATCGCCCGCGTCAACCGGGTGTTCAAGAACAAGCCGGGCGGTCTAGTGGTCGATTACATCGGCATTGCCAACGAGCTGAAGGCCGCGCTCAAGACCTACACCGACGCCAAGGGCAAGGGTGACCCAACGCATAACGCCGCCGAAGCGTTGTCCGTGTTGCTGGAGAAGATGGACATCGTGCGCGGCCTGATGCACGGCTTCGACTACAGTGCCTTCGAAACCAAGGCCATTCAGCTGCTGGTGCCTGCGGCCAACCACATCCTGGGCTTGAAGGACGGCAAGTCACGCTTCCTCGACACCATGGTGGCAGTGGCCAAGGCGTTCTCGTTGTGCGGCACCTTGGATGAGGCCGGCGCCTTGCGCAAGGAGATTGCCTTCTTCTCGGCCATCAAGGCGGCCATCGCCAAGTTCACCACCGTGGACAAAAAGCGGGGCGACGCCGAGAAGAACAGCGCACTGAAGCAGATCCTGGATAACGCCATCATCGCTGACGGCGTGGCCGACGTGTTTGCCCTGGCCGGCTTGGACAAGCCGAACATCGGCTTACTGTCGGAAGAATTCCTGGCCGATGTGCGCAAGATGGAAAGCCGCAATCTGGCCGTGGAACTGCTTGAGAAGCTGTTGCGCGACGAGATCAAGGCTCGGGCCCGCAACAATGTGGTACAGGAGAAAAAGTACGGCGACCGCCTGCTGGAAACCCTGCGCAAGTACCACAACCGTGCGATTGAAACGGCGCAGGTCATCGAGGAGCTGATCCAGATGGCCAAGGAGTTCCAGGCCACACTGGAGCGAGAGGCTGCATTGGGTTTGGGGCAGGACGAGATTGCCTTCTACGACGCACTTGCCAACAACGAGAGTGCCGTACGAGCCCTGGGCGACGAGGTGCTGAAAAAGATCGCCATTGAGATAACGGAGAAGCTTCGGGCTAGCACCACGGTGGACTGGCAGGTGCGCGAAAGCGTGCGGGCCAAGCTTCGTATCCTGGTGCGGCGCTGCCTGCAGAAATGGAAGTACCCACCCGACCAGCAACCCGACGCAGTGGAGCTGGTGCTGAAGCAGGCTGAGGAGCTGTCTAACAGCTGGACGACCTGACCACCTACAACGCGGGCATACCAACAACAAGGGGGACTGAATGGCGATTTGGCTGGTCCGTGCAGGCTCGCACGGCGAATACGAGCAGAAATTCATCCATGAAGGCCGGGTCTACGTGACCTGGGATGAGCTGAACCTTGACCTATCCAAGCTACAACAGCGGGGCGAGTTGAATGCTGAAATGACCCAGCGCTACCCGGAGGCCAAGCCCAAGGCAGTGCTGAACTGGGTGAGTCAGGTCTGGCCATTCGCGCACGAGATGCAAAAGGGCGACTTGGTGGTTTTGCCACTGAAGACGCAGCCTGCGGTTTACATTGGCGAGATCACGGGCGACTACCACGCGGAGAAGGCAGGCCCAAACCCCTTCTTCCATTGGCGAACAGTCAAGTGGATCGGCGAGGCCATTCCCCGAATGCACTTCGGCAAGGACTTGCTGTTTTCCTTCGGGGCGTTTCTCACCATCTGCCGCATCCAGCGGAACAACGCGGAGCAACGCATCGCTGCTATGCGTGCTACCGGATGGAAGGCGGAAGCGCTGGCTGCGCCAGCCAAAGCCGCAGCAGCAACGACCACCGATGTCGAGGCCGCAGACACTGACCTGGACGAACTGGCACGCGACCAGATCGCCGCCCTGGTGTCCGCGCGCTTCAAAGGGCACGGCCTGACCCGACTGGTTGAAGGCATCCTGAAAGCGCAGGGCTACACCACCTACCGCAGCCCGGAGGGGCAGACGGCGGAGCCGACATCCTTGCAGGCTCTGGCCCCTTGGGTTTTTTCCGCGCCACGTCTGTGCGTGGAGGTGAAGTCAGAGGATTCGCCGATTGGCCGCGAGCCGGTGGACAAGCTGCTGGGAGCCATGACCAAGTTCAACGCTGATCAGGGCCTGTTCGTGGCCTGGGGTGGCTTCAAGGGCAACGTGCAGAAGGAGCTCGCCTCCCAGTTCTTCCGGCTGCGGCTTTGGACGCAAAAAGAGCTGCTCGAACAACTGTTCGAGCAGTACGAGCGGCTGGATGAAGACCTCAAAGCGGAGCTGCCATTGAAGCGGGTGTGGATGGTGGCGTCGCAAGATGAGGTACTTTGAAACCCAAGCCGGGCGAGGTGTTCACACCTTGTTCGGCTGGATGTCACCACACTGCTCGCACAGTTCACGGCACGCTGTCGCCAACGTCTTTGCACATTGCTCCCACCTGTTTCGCACAAAGCAGACACCGGTCTTCACGCATGGGCTGGCACCGTCTTTCGCACATTCATGCTGGACGCACGTTCGTAAGCAGGCTGTCCCCACCGCATTCGGCACATTCTTTGAGCTCGCTTCTTCGAGCTCGAAGAATGTGGCCGCTGAGCGCATGACCGGCAGGTTTTGCGGGCAGCGGCAGCTGGGGACACTGCAGAAGAAGGCTGCGTCCAGATCAGGCATCAGGTTGAATCCTCGCTGCGGCCACGGGCCGGTGTGCTGCCATGCGCGGCTGTGGGCGACACTAAAAGGTCTGGAATCGCACGCCAAGCACGATGCCCGCCATATTGGGAGGCTAGGAGTCTGATGACCGACACGACCGACCAATGGGAGCGATTCCTTGATCCGGAGGTGGTAAGACCATCGCTGTTCCTAGCAACAATGTTTATCACCACGTTCGAGATCCTCAAGGACTCGATCGTGGACGACGTTCGCAGCTTCTACACGAGCGGATTTGATGAGCAAGGGCCAGTTGTCGGGGACGACTACCAATCTAGGGTCCTATCCAAGAACAAGAGCCCGCTATACGCATCCCTTCAATGGCTGCGCGAGAACGACGCCATTGATGATGCTGATATGGCCACCTTTGAAAAGCTGAAATTCACACGCAACCAGCTAGCCCACCAACTGTTCGCTGTGGTGACTGGACAGGTCAAGTCGGCCCATGAAGCTCAGTTCGCTGAATTGGTGACTCTGTTGCGCAAGATTGGCGTCTGGTGGGTAGTAAACGTCGAGATTCCGACAAATCCAGACTTCGACGGGCAGGAGATTGATGAAGCAGGCATCGTTCCGGGCGCAGTTCTCTCCCTGCAAATGCTCATTGAGGTGGCATCAGGAAACACAGAACTTCTTGAGCGTTGGCGCAAAGAACACGCGAAGGGGCGTACAGATGCCTAACCCCGCGTTGGAACTGACGCTATGCACCGCCGGGCCGTGCAGCGCGGCTCAACTATGACGTCGAGCTGACATGGCTAACCCGCGTTCACTGGTCTACGCGCTGTACACACACTGGGACACCGTGGAGGTCTTGGTGAGGCTGTCGCGCGAGCTTGCGGTGCTCACCACCGAACAAGTGCTGGGCTGCATCGCGAAGGTGGCTCCGCAGATGGATGCAGAAGCCCAGGGGGCAGCAGTTCGCACCATGGTGAATGCAGACATTCTCCAACCCTGCGCACGCAGCAGCGACCTGCAGCTCAACGCCTACGTGCTGGACTTCGTGCGCGGGCTGACTCGCGAACACGAGCTGGGCTTGGCTGCCGTGCTGCAAGCACGCGTTGCCGCCATCCGAGTGGCCACGGAGGCTCTCAACGAGGGAATGCAGGGCGCCGACATGGACCGGGCGCGAGGCGCGGCCAACAAGCTCGCTGAGCTGTTCCGCCAGATCAGCCTGCAATTGGATCAAGACCGCCACGCACTGCTGGAGCTGGCTGAAGATGCCAAGAGCGCCGACGCCAGCACGCCCATCGCCCAACGCTACAGACGTGTGCTGGAGGCCTACGACCACTACGTCGAGCCGATGAACCAGATGATGGACACTGGCCCGCAAGGCACGTTTTACCGTTACCTGGAAGATGCCGAGCGTTCGCTTGATCTGGCCTTTGAGCAGTTATCGGTGCAAGGCGGACTGTACTCGCATCGCCTGCAGCTCAGGCAGGTGGCGCATCAGGCCAAGGAGCTGCGGCGATTTGGTCGCCTGATCGCTCAACAGTGCGCCGACACGGTGCTCCCATTGCGCGAGGAGATGCGTCAACACAATGCGCTCACCAGTGCGGTCAGCCTGCTGCTGGGCCAGGTGCGCAAACGGGGCCTGCGCCGAGCTTTGTCGCGGCACACGGCCAACACTGCAATGCCTGTCTGGCGCAATGAACGGGGCTTCCGATTGCAGTTGGGCGATGAGGTGCGCACCGTGATGGCCGCAGCTCAGCAGTACCAGCCGCAGTCGGTGGTCTTCCCACAAGATGAGCCCGGCAACGCCCCGCCGCTGCTGGAGCACGTGGACGAGGCGGCTATCCGGCAACAGCTGAGAAGCAGCCTGCCGGTGGACAGCCTGCTGGACTGGCTGCACACCCATCACGGTCATCTGCGGGACGCAACGCTGCTGCGACTGTTCCATGAGCTTCAGCACGAGGACAGTTGGCACATCGAGGCCTGCGAGCATCCCGAGACCACCACTTTGCAGACCATCCGTGTGCTGCACCATCCTCACCGAGTGAGCATTCCGGCATGACGACGCCTCATCCACTGACCCCGCAACTGGCACAGATGCCAGCATTGGCCGAACTCTTCCGCTTGTTCCTGTCTGGCAAGCACCTGAACCGCATGGCCGAGCCTGCACTTTGGGCGGAACTTGAACAGCAGGAAGCGGGCTATGCCGGGCTGTTCGCGGCGCTGGGTTTTGAGCTGCGCATGGATGCACGAGGCTTTGCTTGGTTCCACAACACCGATGCAAGCAGCAACATCGGCAAGGTCAGCCGTCAACTGGCCCTGCTGTTCATGGTCATCTTCGACGCCCAAGCCAATGCCGGCAAAGCCCTGCAACGCTTCACCGACTGGCTCATTGATCGGGAATGGCTGGCCGAGGTGCACGAACAGCAGAAAGACCTGCTGGACGCCGAAGGGCTGTCAACTGATGGGCTGATCGACCTGCTGGGACGTGCCAGCACGCTTGGCTTCGCAGTGGCGGAGCCCGCAGGCTGGCGGCTGCTGCCTGCCGTCTGTCGCTACCTGGACCACTTTGAGGGCCTGGCAGCAGCCTCACGAGATGACGACAACGAGGCGGACGCTGGCCCTGAAGATGACGGCGACGACGTGCTGAACGACGAGGAGAGCGACTGATGCAGCACGGCTTTCAACGCCTGGTCTTGCTCGGTAGCGCGGGCTACTCCCGCGCCGAGCTGCCGCTGGATGGTGCGGTGTCCCTGGTGGCGCCCAACAACACGGGCAAGACCAGCCTGATCAATGCCCTGCAGTTCCTGCTGATCATTGACCGGCGCCGCATGGACTTTGGCGCGCACGACGTGGAGAAGAGCCGGCGGTTTTACTTCCCCAACAACAGCGCGTATGTGCTGCTGGAGGTGTCGCTACCGGAATCGGGCACCGTGGTGCTGGGGTGTGTGGGCAAGGGCGTAAGCTTCGAGTACGAGTACTTCGCCTACGCCGGCCCGCTCAAGGTCGAAGAGTTCTGCCTGCCTGATGGCTCGCTCGTGGCTCAGCCCAAGCTCGCCAGCCACCTAGCCACCCACGGTCGCCGCGTATTCAGCTACAGCAGCAGCGAGTTCGCCGACATGGTGTACGGCGGTCGGAACCGCAAGCTGAGTGGCTCGCAGGATTTCTGCGTGTTCCGCCTGGAGCACGCCAGTGACGCCAGCGTTTTCCAGCGCGTGCTCACCCGGACGCTGCGGCTGGACAAGCTGCGCTCCAGCGAGGTGAAAGACTACCTGCTGCAAATCTTCCGGCGCGATCTGCCGGACGCCAGCGTCGACTTCAAGGCGGAGTGGGACAAGGCCTTCGCCGACCTCAACGCCGAGCGCAGTCAGTACCTGGCTGCCGAGCGTTTGAAAGGCACCCTCGCTGAACTGGAGCGCAAGCACGACGCTCGGCTGGTACTGCGAGGCAAGCTGCTGTGCTGGCGCCCCATGATCGACGACGCGCTCGGCCAGTGGCAGCAGCATTTCGAATCACGCCAACAAGCCCTGCAGCATGAGCTGCAGCAGTGCGATGGCGAGCTGGACCGCTTGCGTGAGCAGGATCGTCAATCCGTGCGCGAGCAGAGCCAGTGGGAGTTGGAGCAGAAACGCTTCCATCAAGAGCAGCAGCAATTGCAAGAGCTGCAGTTGCGCTTCGCCTTGGTGGAAAGCCGGGCAGTTCTGGAAGCGTGCCGCCGTGGCGTGCAGGCACAGCGCGACGCCTTGGTGGTCCGCCTGGGCCAAGTGCAAAGCCGCCCACCTGCGGCCATTGAACGCGAAATCGCACGCGTGGACAGGGAGTTGGCACAGTTGACGCAGGAGATGCGCACCCAAGGCCACAACCTCTACCAGCAACTGGCGAGCGTGCTGCTGGCCGAGCAACTGGATGCGCTGAATAGGGTGCTGGCCAAGCCCGCATTGACCCTTGGCGCGGAGGACTTCCAGCTAGATGGTCAGACTCTGTTGGACGCTCTTGGTGGCGCTGACGCCAACATGTTCCGTCTACCCGGCCTTGAATTGCGCATTGGCACCCTTCTCGAACAGCATCAACAGCGCAGTCTGGCGGAGCTGGACGAGCTGCAGCGGGAGTTGCAACAGCAGCAGGCGCAGCTGAAAGAGCAGTTGGCCACGGCGCAAGCGCTGGAGAGCGTCAAGCGCGAGCAGGATGCGCTGGAACAGCAACTGGTACAGCTGGATGCCGAGTTGCGTGACTACACCCAGATGCAAGCCCTGCAGGGCGGTGATGCGGAACGCCAAGCGCGGCTTGCCGTGCTTGAGCAGAAGCTCGCTGAGCTGACCAATACCCTTGCGCAATCAGCCGCTCGCTACCGGGCGCTGGATCAACAGCGTCAACAGCGGCAGCAGGATTTAGAGTCACTCAAGCAGCAGCATCGGCAGATCGAGCAACGTCGCAATCAGCGGATCGATCACGAAGGCCCTTTCACTTGGCTGGCCGACTTGCCTCATCAGCCGTGGTTGGCTCAGCCGGAATTTGCGCTGGAGCAGCTGGCCGAGCGCTTGCAGACCTATCAAGCCGACTGCCGCCAGTTGCTGGAGCTGGATGACCTGATCCGCCGACTGCTGGGTGACATCCACATGGGCGGGCTCACCAAGTATCAGTTCGTCGGCGACCCTGAGGAAGAGATCACCCGCCTGGTGGAATTCGCCCATCACCTGCCGCAGGAGGCAGAGGCCTTGGAAAAGAAGGTGCGGTCGGCCGTGGTGAACGTTGCGGCTTGTCTGCGCGAACTGCGCGACGGCTTGGCCGCGTTCAAACGCCGGATGCGCGAGTTCAATCGCAAGATCAGCGGACGTCAACTCTCCGATCTGGCGGTCTTCAAGATCGAACCCGAAGACGAAACCGCACTGGTCGAAGCCATCGAGCTGCTCATCAGCACGGCCGCCACGGTCGACAATGGCGAGACCTTTGAACTCTTCAACCAGCAGAGCGTGCTGGATGATGACCAGCTCAACCGCGCCAAGACCCTGCTCATCGAGGAAGGCAACGCCCGCCACGGCTTGCGCGTAGCCGACTTGTTCCGCCTGCGCTTTTGGGTGGGCAAGGCAGATCGCGAGCCGGAAGCCTTCGACGACCTCGACAGCGCCGCCTCGAATGGCACGGTACTGATGGCCAAGCTGGTGACGGGGCTGGCGATGCTGCACCTGATGCAGGATCAACGGCGCCCGATCCAAGGCATCTGCTATCTGGACGAAGCCTTGGCCCTGGATGCGCGCAACCAGCGCAGCCTGATCGAGACCGCTGCCGAATTCGGCTTCTCGCTGATCTTCGCTTCTCCCGCGCCGCTGACCACCGTGCGCTACTGTGTGCCCATTCATCACCGGCAGGGTAGCAACCAGATCAGCCGCTTCAGCTGGCAGATCATCGAACCGGTGGAAGCTTGATGACAGATCAGGCTCTGCGCGCGGCGCTACTTAAGCTGAGAGGCAAGAACCCGTTGCCTGCGAGCCAATTCACCCCGGCACAACGTAGCGCTCTGGATCGATTTGCTCGGAAAACGGGTGCCGTGCGCTGCCAGCGTCAGGGCAGAGGTGATGTGTATGCAATCCGTGATCAGGTGGCGTTTGACGCCCACTTGGTCGATCTGTCCCCGCAGGTAGAGCCCTCGCTCGCAGAGCAACTGCCACTGCGCGCACAGCACGTTGCCCATGCCCGCGACAGCAAGGCCCGGCGTCATCAACACGGCAGCTACTACCCGCTGCTCAAGGCGGTCGGCTGTTCAGTGAACTGGTGTGAAGGCAAGCAAGAGGTGGAGTTGCCACTGAGCACCCTCACCCGTGACTTCGGCGCGGCCACCCTGTGCCTTCAGCAAGACGATGCCTGGCACACCGAGCAAGCCCTCTGGCTTGTCGAGAACCAGGCGCTGTTTGATCGCACGGACTGGCTGCCTGAAGGTACGCAGGCCACGCTGCTGTACTACGGCGGGCAGCTCGACGGCCGGCTGCTGTCATGGCTGGGCCAACGCCCCCGTGCCAGCCGGGTGATCCTTTTCCCAGATTACGACGGCGTGGGCCTTAGCAACTTCGCGCGACTTCGCGAAGCGCTGGGCGATGCTTGCGATTTCTGGCTGATGCCGCAGTGGGAAAGGAAACTGGCGCGATATGGCAGCGTACAGCTATGGCGAGACACCTTGCGCCACTTCAGCGGCGCCGTGGCATATCTGCCGGCATCCTTGCGCGAACTGACCGTACAGATGCAGAACCTGGGTCTGGCACTGGAGCAGGAAGCGGTCTGGCTGCCCGCGTTATAGATGCATGCAGTAACCACGTCACGCCACACGAACTGAGATGCTGCAGTTTTAGAACTCGGCAAGGACGACTTCCTTGTGGAGGGCAGCAATGCAGCGGTTGCGGTCCCCCGCTTCGTCGAACTTGACGCCCAAGAGCAGCCCTTCGACGTTAGAAATGGGGTGGGGCGGTGGCGCAAATTGCGCCTGTATGCGTTTTACCGTGCCTTCAGTTTATCTAGCTGTTCTGCGTTCGGCGCGTGGAACTCAGTTTTCGTGCCAAATGACTTCAGGACGCCAGCTTCCATGGCGAAGGCGGTGGTGTGATACAGGCTGCCGCCAAACCCTCCCATGGACACCCCGACGTCGTTGCCTGCGTAGACGTTCTTCTCGCCGGCCAGCACCCAGACCGGTTCAAGCTCCGCGCTTGCAAGCTTGCTCACGAAGTAGTCGCGGGACGCCACACCGGCCCCAGAACCGCGCTGGCGCAGCGAGGGATCCTGCCACCGCAGGGTGCCGCCAGCATCAACGTACTCCGGAACCTTGCCGCTGCGCAGATGCAAGTCCAGCGTCTTGATGACGCCCGACGAGGGCAGGTAGAGCGAGAACCCGTCGTCGACCGAGTTGTCGTTGCCGTTGCCTTCAGCGTTCAGTGATTCCACGATGCCGGCATACGGTGTTTTGATGCCAGCGCTGAGGTTCTGCGTCAGCTCGATTGGCATGGGGTCGCGCCAGCCATGCTCTCCCAAGAAGGGGTTAAGGAACCGCTTTCCCACAGGCGAGATACGTCGCCGCGCTGCCTGGCGACCAGTTCCGTTGCCAACCGAGGACCGTTGCCTAGTGCGCAGACCAGACAGCTAATGCGCGACCAGGCGTCAGCGTGGTTGCGCCTGCCTTGGCCCGGAACAGTCCAGCGGCGAAAGCCGTACACGGTCAGCCATCGCTCGCCGTCAGGGCTGACCACCTCGATTTGACCGACGTCGTTGCACAAGTCGCTCTCGACATGCACCCATGCGAGGAGCAGGTCGGTGTCTCCGGACGGCAGTCGGGGAGCAGACGGGGTCCACCATGTGACCGGCGCCGCCGCCCAGCCGGTTTCGAGGGTGCTTCGAATGAGGAGGGATGGGTCCAGGTCTCTCTTCATGTCGCGTCCGCGTGGGCCTGGCTCGAACGCCCTCAGCTTGCCATCGTCTCCCCACGAGCACATCGCCAAGTTGTCGGTCAAGCGTGCCGTCGTCTCAGCGAGCGCGATGTACTGATACTTCTTGCCGACGCGCTCCACGCGGTGCTTGCCCATGCGGTCGTGGCTGATATTCCCACCCCTCTCGAAGTTCTCGAAGAGCTCTTCGGTCCACCCGAGCTGGTGCGCGCGCTCGCAAATCCACCGCCGTACAGGGCCGTGGTCGAGTTCCGACGGGCGCCGGTTGTCGTCCCGCATGCGCGTGGACTCAAGAAGATGATCTTCCGCGAACGTTGCGTATTCGGTGCGCAGCTCTTCGGACAGCGTGTCCTTGAACGCCTCGTTGGCTTGCTTAACCTCGGCCCAGAGGCGCTCGGATTTGCCCGTGCCCTTCTTGTCGATTGAAAAATGCAGCGGCTGCAAGCGGTAGTCGACCGTAAGCCGACGCAGCGCAAGGTAGGCTTCTTGCTGCTCCGGGGTCGCCTTGTCTATGAGCGCGCTCTGCCAGCGTTCGAAGAGTTCCTTGGTGGAATTGCCGACAAGGGTGCGGGGCGCGTCAACGATGTCGTGTAACCAACTGCGCAGGGTGTAGTTGCCGAAGTCACCGTGTTCGTTCGTGGAGGAGCAAATCGAGTCTCCGTATCCCCTGCCGCGGTACTTTTCGAGGTCCTCTTCCGTCACGGATTCAAGCGGCCAGGCTGACTTGAACTTGGCCCTGCATGCGTCAAGGTCGACCTCCGCCGGTAACTGGCCTACGGCCTGAGCGTAGAGCAGGACACCGAACGCATAGTCCCGGGCCATCAGGTTCAGCGGCGGCTGCTTACCTTCGGCAAAGTAGCTTTTCCAGACTGAAGCGGCCAGCGCCCCGCAACGGGCTCGGTCCATGCCCTGCATCGCAGCGCCGTAGCAGGCGGCGAGGACGCGCTCTATGATGTACGGGTCGTCGACATCGGCGAACTGGTCGATGAGGTCCGCAGCGTGACCGAGCTTGCAAGAAAGCAGGTTCACGAGCGCCTTGGTGGCGCGGTCGCGCACGGCACGGTTGCTGGTCGACAAGAACCAGGTTAGTGTGACCGCTGCAAGCCATAAGCGCTGCTCATCGACTTCGTTGGCGTCAGCCTCCCAGGCCCAGTCAATGAGCGAGACGACTGCGCCGCCCTCGTCCAAATCGTCCTTCGCTAGAAACACCGACCATGCAGCGTCTCTGTGTGGCATCGGGCGCGGCCACAGGTCATTGTGTAGCCAGTTGGCGTTGAACACGTTCTCAGGCTCGGTACTGACCAGAAGCATCAAGCCGTAGGCCGAGCGGCCAGTGGCCTCGCATAGTTTCTCCACCCATCTGGCCGTTCGGCGTGTGAACGCCTTGGGACTCCGCCATGCCAGCGAATTCTCGAAAGCGTCGCAGAGCGAAGGGTCGTCGAGGGCCTCCTTGGGCAGCAAATCGAGCAGCTCGAGGCCGAACACCTCCGGCAGTTGCACTGCCAGGGCCTCGATGACTCCAGCAAATTGCCAGCTCTCGAACGGTTCGAAGTAGGCCACCAACGGTGCTCGGAGGAACGAGCCTTCGACGTCAGCTCGGTCAATTTGCTCGATGAGCTGCTTTGCGCGCAGATGGTCCGACAGCCGCTCGAACGTGAACCTGACGATTTCTCTATGGGCCCCTCCAGCCTGCCACTCGACGTCTTGGGTGAGAACGCCCTCTGACATGAACGCAGAAAAGAGGCTGCGGTCCGTGTAGCCCCCCGAGTTGTGGATGTCTTCCAGCAGCTTGATGGTGTCTTCCATGGGCAGGCTTCCGCCGTCGCGATGAGCCGCGCAAGCTTCTAGGAACTGCTCCAGCGCTTTGCGCGGAATTTTCAGCTCGGGGATGAGCTTCAGCTCCCTCTGGACCTTGTCCGCCACGGCAGTCAGGTAGAAGTCGAAGATGGCGGTGACGCCGTCCATGCCCTTGGGCAACTGCTTGAGGCCCTCGGTGCCGAGGTACTCGCAACAGGTTCGAAGGAACAGTGGGTTCTCGAACTCCCTCGCTAAGTTGGGAGAGCTCGGTCGCGCGATGCCGCGGCGGTCGAGGTAGGCCTTTGCTGCGGCGCCGGCATGGCCGGCAAAGCCGGGATGTACAACGCGTTCCAGGTCTTTCAGCGGGAGGAAGCGGTAGTACGTGCTGCGCACGGTCAGCACAAGGGCCAGTCGAGGGAACTTCTGGACCAGCCGGATGAACCCTGGCAGACGTGCCTCCCACAGTGCGATGCCATGTCTCTCGTTGAGGGCGTCTATCGCCAACACGGCCCGGCAGCCGGCGGCCTCGGCGGCGGCGTCGAACGCGCCCAGGAAGTCGGCGGTTGTCACCTGGGCTAGGTCCAGCTGACCTCGGATTTGCTCCCAGGGGTCTCCGTCTGTCAGGCTTCCGCTGAGGACCAGCACGAAGGGGCGGCCTGCCTCGAGCTGCTTGTGTCCGAAGTCAGCGATGAGATGCGATTTTCCGATGCCGCCGGGGCCCGAAATGACCAGCTCGCGCTTGTTCATGAGCTGCCATCGCACGCTGGCGATTTCTTCGCGGACACGGTCGACCGCCGAATAGAGGTCGAACAGGTCTTTGCGTGGGATATAGCGGCTCTTCGCGGGGACCTTGTCCTCGACCTCAGTCAGGGCATTGGAAACGCCGTCGATGGCCGCGGCCACCATGTTCGCCCAGCTCTCCAGGGGCACCGGCGCTTCCAATGCCGCGGGAGGCGCGCCTAGACTTTGCAGCAGTGGCTCGCAGGCCTGTCGTACTAGGTCGGCAGCAGACGACAGCTCTTCGCGCGACAAGCTACCGACCGCGCCGTCCATTTTGTACGTAATCTCGGCTACCCAAGCCTCAGGCGCTGCGAGCAATTCTGGGTTACGTGCCACCGCCTGCAAGGCCTGCTGGATGGGCAGCTCCACGTGGCTTTCGGGGCTGTAGCGCTCACCTAGGTTGTGACGCTGCACGTCAAGCTTGTCGCGGAACCAGGCCGAACTGAACGTGACGGCGTCGAACCAGTAGCGTGCCCGCCCAGAGTACATGGGGCTATCGCGCCCAAGGCGCTCGCCGATGCTGGACGCACTCCAGAGTTCGATTTCGATGACGCGGCCGTTGGCGGCTGCGTCGGCGACGCTCTTCTTGCGCCATCGCTCGTAGCGCTGAACTTCGCTGGCCTTCTTACCAGACTGGTTGTCACGCAGGTCGACGGGCAGGCACACGATGAATTTCGTCAACAGCGGATGGGCGCTGAGTGCGCGCTTCAACGAGTCGGCCAGGTTGCTGACTTGTCCGTCGTCGAAGCCGTCGATGAAGTACTTCGCTTGCCAGCCAACTTCGTGACCGTCCGCGTAAGCGCGGTAGCACTCGAGCCCTTGGTCGGCCCCCGGGCCTTTGCGGATGAATCGGGAACCGGTCGCCGAGTCCTCCAGGGCGGCCAGCTGACAGCAGAGTTCTTCGAAGCCGCCGTTCCGAGTTCCTCGATGTTCACGAACACGTTTGAAGTCCAAGCTCAACACCACGCAGCCTCCATTTTGTTCTCCGGCGGCGTCCACGTTTCCACAGGACTGCCGCTCCCTTCCGAATGACTCTACAGGACTGAATCGCCTCGGCCTTTCTAGATATCCGTAGACGGGAAACTCGCGGTAGCGAAGCCGTTGTTAGTGAACTTCCGCTATCAGCCTAGTCCGGTCGCTACCGGCACGTGTCCGGAATTCGCACTACTCGCGTTCGTCCCGCAGTTCATCCAGATTTGACTTTGCCTGAACGGGTGAAATCGTCTTCATCGAGCCGCATCGTCTCGATCTTCAACGCTAACTGGGTGGGACTCAATCCCCTGCGCATTGCACTGCGCAAGCTCGTCTCCAAGATGCGCCAGCCCAATGTGTCGCCGCTCGTGAGCACAAAGTCCTGCCCAGGCGGCGCCCCGAGGCGTTGCATGAAGCCATGGGCCAGTTCGCCAGTGGGAATCTCCTGCCCTCCCTGCTCGGTAAGGCTCAAGAGCGCAGAAGCTGTCGCTTGCGGGTCTTGCGCGGGGATACCCTCCAGCGCGACGGGCAGCACGATCAGTCGGTCTGGACTGACCATCGCGGCCAAATCATCCTGCGCAGTAGGCCCCGGCGTGAGCGACAGTCGAACCCATGCCTCGCCCCATTGCAGGAATCTGGTGTGGCACATCCCGGGATGCTCGTCGAGGAATAAGCATCGAGGCGCCACCGGCTCCTGAAGCAGATTGAACACGGTGCGCAGATGTGCCCAGTCACCTTGGTCGGTCCAGGTATGCACGATGTCCGAGCGAAGCTGGCCGCCTTGCACGCCGAGGTGATACATCAGTGCTGCCACGCGCGCAGCAGAGATAACCTGCGGTTTGCCCTTCACCCAAGCGGATAAGTTGGCCGGGCGAATGCCCGTGGCGTCAAACACCGCAGCCAACGTGAGGCCGCGCAGACGCAGCAGTGCGCCGGCCAGCATGGGGAGTTGCTCGTTGCTCAGCGCTGGCATGACAAATCTCGATCTAAATCACAGTAAATCACTATAAACAAATCCACTGCGGCCGGCGAGGCTGGATTCCCGCTCTTCTTGTTGTTATAGTAAATTATAGTTAGCCAAGAGAGGCTGCCATGACACGCTCCAACCGCCACCGCCCCATGAGCCGCGCCGCCTACCAGGCCGCTCTGGTAACTCTGAAAGCCCAACACCCTTGGTTGGCCAAGCAGGTGGTGGAGCCGGCTCCCGGCCACTTAGCAGTGCTGGAGCACTTCGTGTCTCAATGCGAGCTGCTGATGAAGCCGGCCGACTACCGACACTTGCCGCTCTTTTGCGCCACCAACCAGCGCGACAAGCTCAGCCTGCGCGTGGAGCTGGTGGGCGCTAGCATCAACAGAGACCGTGCCCTGCTGGATCTGATCGAGGCGACCCGGCATGCTGCCCAGCAGCACTGCCCGGTGTGCGCTGCGCCTGTGATTGGCGGTGATGCCAACGCAGGCCAGGGCGTGCGCTGCCAGCAGCACGAAACCACCATCGGACTCTTCGCGGAAGACTTGAAGCGCAACCACAAGCTCGCGGTCGCGGCAGGGCTGCTGCAGGCCGCCACCAAGCCTGAGCAATCGGTTCGTGGGGAACCGCTGGATCCATCCATCGACGATGCGGTGCATGCTCTAGTGCAGTCGCTGCCAGACATGAAGGCAGCGTCAGCGGCGCCGGAGCAGCCCGCACTACAGGCACCTCGGGCAACGCCCCCAATCGCGTTTCTGGATGCCGCTGGTCTGCGCAGCTTTGTTGAGCGTCACCGCACCAAGCCCGATGAGAAAGCCAAGCGGGCGCAGTACATCGCCGAGCGCATCCGCACCGCAGGCCATGAACGCCGCAAGCTGGGCGAACTGCCTGACGACTGGCCGCAGTTGATCGAAGACTTCCAGCGCGACTTCCCCAACTTTGCCGAACTAGCCGACGTATTGCATGACCACTTCGCCTTGCACGCGATGGGCGACGGCCGTGTTGCCTGGTCTCCCATCCTGCTCATCGGCCCTGCGGGCATTGGTAAGACAGAGGCTGCACGCTGGCTTGCCTCCCGGTTGAGCCTTCCGTTCCGCGTGATCGACATGGCTAGCACCCAGTCCAGCTCGCCTTTGGCGGGGTCGGAGTCGTTCTGGTCGAACTCGGAGCCTGGCGTGGTGTTTGAGCTGCTGGCGTACCAGCCGCTGGCCAATCCGGTGATCGTGCTGGACGAGCTCGACAAGACCGATCAGCAGCGCCAGTACGATCCACTCGCGGCGCTTTACACCCTGCTGGAACCACGCAGCGCACGCGATTTCATCGACCTGTCGATCCGCGATTTCGCCATCGATGCCAGCCACGTGAATTGGATCGCCACGGCGAATAGTACCGAGGGCATCCCGGCGCCACTGCTGTCGCGCATGACGGTGCTACAGGTGCGGGCGCCTACGCCCGAGCAAGTCGCGCACATCGCGCAGCAAATCTACGGCCGCATGCGGGCCGAGAGCCCCTGGGGTTCCGTCTTTGCCCCGAAGCTGGATGAAGAGGTGGTGAGCCAGCTGAAAGACCTGCCACCACGTACCCTGGGCCTCGCCTTGCAGCGCGCACTGGGGCGCGCTGCCCGTGATGAGCGTGACCACATTCGCGCCAGTGATCTGCCCGCCATCCCGGCCTCTTCACGCCGGGGGATCGGATTCATGGCTTGACCAAGGGAAGTCGAACACTCCGTTGGCTTGTGAGTGTTTCAGCGCGGCCCGATGGCGCCTACTTGTTACCCGGCCCGGGCGATTACCGTAATTACGATAACTACGGTAATCGCCTGCGGCCCGTCACTCCCGTTGATGCGCCTGCCCACACGTATGGCAAAACCAAGTGCTCTGCCACTGGCGCTTCGCCGCACTGTAGACCTTGGCCTGGGCACGCCAGCCCTTCATCAGCAGCCAGCCCAACGCGATCAGACCCAGACCGATAGCAGCTTGCTTCCAGTTGTAGCGCAGGCCTGCCATGCCGACATAAACGCACTCTCGCGCCAGCAAAGGGCACACCGTCATCGACATGTAGATGATGATGCCGCCAATCCCATAGGCTCCAATGAACGGTAGCGGTGACGGCGGCGCAGGTGGGGCGCAGTGCTGAGCCAGCGCCGTGGATTGGGAGCCTTGGCTGCTGCCTTGAACGAACTGCCCATCTGAAGTGATCGCCGTGTGCGTTGCGTGGAAGTGCTGCGTGCCGCCCGCATGCACAACGGCCATAGGCTGGATGTGCGTGCTGCCGCAGCTCGGGCATTGTATCGTCATGGTCAACCCTCCGAACCTTCGGTGTTGACGGTGCAGGTCAGCGTGGCTTCGCCGCCCTCCATGCCCGCCGACAACACACCGACTTTGGTCAAACGACCGTAGGTCTTGCCGTCTTTGCCCAGCTTTAGCGAGGCCGATTTCGCAAGCTGCTGGAGGGTGGTGCCAGCCAAGTAGCTGCGGTAGATCTGCTCGCCGCCGTCACGTGACACCGCAACTCTTCGAACGCTGAACCCGTAGACCTTGACCTGCTCAGTGAGGGTGACCGGCATGATTCCCTGGTCTGGGCTCCACCCAGCCTGCTTGAGCATGGACTCGGCCAAATCAAATCGTGGGCTGATGGCAGTGCAGGCCAGCGCCTGATCGAGCTGCGCCTTGCCCTTGGCGTCCACGGGCTGCGGCGCTCCCTTGCTGGAGACAGGAGCCGTGGTCGGCCTGATTACGGCATTGGCGTCGTACCCCACCAACCACAGATTGGTCGGCGCGCCTGGCCGCCAGCCGGTGTCGAGTACCAGTTGCTGGATGAATCCCTGGAAAGCGAGCTGCTGCCGTTCGCTGATCGGCTGCCGGTCAGGAACCGCCAGCATCGGCGGTTTCGGGCCAGCGGTGCGCACGTTGCCGCTGTGCTCGACCGCTGTCTGCTGCATGAATAGGTGCAGGTTGGCGGCGTTGTTGACGGCGAAGCCGACCGACTGTCCCCAGCACACTGAGAAGGCAGGCACAGCCTCGGACTTGCTCTTGCTCCACCAAATGGTGGCCGTGCCAATCCAGCAGTCGTTGCGAGACCAGTCCGTTACCGTGATAGCCACTCGGGGGAAATAGGTCTTGGGCGTTCCGTCGTAGGGATGCTTGCTAAAGACGCCCGCCAGCGCCGTCGTGCGAATGCCGGGAGTGCTAACCGGGCTCGGCAGGCCCGGCTTCGTCTGATTGGCTGTTGTTGCCAGTCTGGCTTCAGATGTAGGGGGAGATGATGGGCTGTCCGGACTGATTTTGGAGACGCCACCCAGCGAGAGATGAACCTTGGTCGAGCCGTCAGCCTGTGACTGTGTCGTCACGCAGCCGGTCAGGGCCGTTGCCGCGAAGATAGACGCAGCGCCAACCTTTACCAGCCGAAAGTGTGCGTTGCCATGTGAGAGCACCCTTTGTGTTAGTACCTTCATTAGCTTCCCCATTAGATTCAGCAGCAGTCGATTGTTATCTATAGACACGTGTCAATAGTAAACCAAACACAAAGACTTGACGCCTATGCGTCCAAGTCGAAATCAACTGCTGATCACAGCTCTCGGGGTCGAGGTCAAGGTGCGCCGGCAAGAATTGGCGCTGTCTCAAGAGGATGTGGCCGGGCGCTGTGAGCTCGACCGTCCATTCATCACGATGATCGAAAGCGGACGGAAGCAGCCCACCATCAGCGTCCTGCACCGTCTTGCGGAAGCTTTGGAGCTTTCGCTGGGTGAGCTCTGCCAACGAGTAGATGATAGGTACCGAACCGAGCTGAGAGCCGCGACAGGCTCGTGAACCATTTTGAATGAGGTGTTGAAAGTGGCGCCTCCGATGCCGTCTGATCGCTCGCAGTAGCTATCGCGGCACAGGCCACTTTTCATGTTTATTAAAAGTCATTATTATGATCTTTAAGCTATTTTTGTTGCGATTAGGATCATTAGGTTGGCTTTTAATCTCTCGACCCCCGTTGAAATCCAGCAGGCACTGGGTGTGCGTCTGCGCGAGCAGCGGCTTGCCCAGTCCCTTACGCAGCGTGAACTGGCGCAAATGGCCGGGCTGTCGTTGGGGGCGTTGCGCAAACTCGAAACGGACGGCCAATGCTCGCTGGAAACACTGGTCCGCGCCGCGCAGGCGCTTGGCTTGCTGGAGGCGCTGGACGATCTCTTCGTGCTCAAACGGCAATCCATCGCCCAGATGGAGCAGGTTGACCTTGTCAGCCGCCGCCAGCGTGCGCCACGCAAGAGGGCATCATGAAGTCGCTCACCGTGCATTATTGCGGCTGGGGCGAAGACTGGCCGTTGGGGCGGTTAGCTGATGACGGTCAATCCCTGCTCTTCGAATACTCCGCCGAAGCCCTGGCTCAGGGCTTGGAACTGTCACCCTTACACCTCAAGTTGCGTGCAGATGCCTACGGTAGCTTTCCGCCTCACCTGCATCGCCTTCCGGGCCTGATCGCCGACAGCCTTCCTGACGGCTGGGGCTTGTTGCTGATGGATCGCCTGTTTCGTCAGCAGGGTGTGCGTCACCCCGGGCCACTGGACCGGCTGGCCTTCGTTGGTGGGCGCGCCATGGGTGCTTTGCGCTTTGTCCCGGTGAGCGATGCCGGTGCCCGGGAGCCCGACTGGTCCTTGCTGGCACTGGCCGAGCAAAGCCGGCGCGCGCTGGCTGGTGAAGCGGGTGCCGCCCTGCGCGAACTCGCGCTCACCGGCGGCTCGCCGCAAGGCGCCAGGCCCAAGGCGCTGGTGCAGTATGACGCCGCGACCGGGCAAGTCAGCACCCGTCCTGATGCGCCCGGCAGCCCCTGGCTGGTCAAGTTTCCCGCGCAGAACGAACACAAGGAAGTCTGTGTCATCGAGCAGCTCTATGCCGAGTTGGCTCGGGATTGTGGGCTGGACATGCCCGAAAGTCGCTGCTTCGACCTTGGCCCTGAACTGGCGGCATTCGGCGTCGCACGCTTCGACCGCGAAGGCGGGCTACTCGTGCCAGTGCATAGTCTGGCCGGATTACTGCAGGTGGATTTCCGGATGCCTGGTGCCAGCGACTACACCGCCTTCCTGCGGGCCACCCGCTTCTTGACGCGCGATGAGCGCGAAGTGGAGAAGGCTTATGCACGAGCCGTTTTCAACGTGCTCTTCCACAACCGTGACGATCATCCGAAGAATTTCGCGTGGCGTCTCGGACGTGACCGGCGCTGGCGGCTAGCGCCCGCCTTCGATCTGACCTTCAGCGAGGGCCCGATGGGTCAGCACCACCTGGACATTTGCGGCGAAGGCGCCGCCATCGAACGCCAGCATCTGTTGCGCCTGGCGAAGGAGGGAGGCGTATCGATCAAACAGGCGGAGGAGGTCATCGACCGGATGTTGCTGGAGGCACGCTCATTGGCTGAGCGATTTGAGCGCGTTCCGATTAGGCAGACGATGGCGCAGCAGATAAAATCCGTCATTGATACCTGTCACCAGCGCTTGGAGCGCTGAATCCGAGCATCTCGCAATGGCTCCAGTTCACCGTTGAACATACTCAGCACCGCGTTCTTTGAGTACAAGCATGAGTATTTTCTTGGACGGTGTAGCCTGTTGATTATTTAAATCAATGCCTTGCAGGCGCAATCGCGCCTTAACGTCTGATCCACTGCGTGGCGCCCGTTCATACGGGCGTCACGTGGCAATGCTATTAGTCGAGAGGAGTACCGCCATGGCCAGAATGGTGAACTGCGTCAAACTGGGTCGCGAAGCCGAGGGACTGGATTTCGCGCCGCTGCCCGGCGAACTGGGCAAGAAGATCTACGAGAGCGTGTCGAAGGAAGCCTGGCAGGCCTGGGTCAAGCACCAGACCATGCTGATCAACGAGAACCGCCTCAATCTTGCCGACAGCCGCGCACGCCAGTACCTGTCGCAGCAGATGCAGAATTACTTCTTCGGCGCCGGCGCCGACATGCCGCAAGGCTACGTGCCGCCGCCGCAGTAATCCGCTTCACGCCCCGATGGCCGCCCTGCGCGGCCATTTTCGTTTCCACCTCCGGGCCGGGACTATACTGGGGCCCCGCTCCAAGCCGGGGCCGTAGCCCGTACGATGACACCATGACCAGCATGCCACCCCAAGCCAATCCCCACGAGCAAGGCCACGAACTGTTCCTCAACCGCGAGCTGGGCCTGCTCGAATTCAACCGGCGCGTGCTGGCCCAGGCCGAGGATCCGAACAATCCGCTGCTCGAGCGGCTCAAGTTCCTCTGCATCGTGTCGAGCAATATGGACGAGTTCTTCGAGGTGCGCGTCGCCTGGTTGAAGGAGAACATCCGCCTGCATACGGCGCGGGCGGCACCCGACGGCCTGTCGCCCGAGGCGGCCTACCACCGCATCGCCGAGGACGCCCACGCGCTGGTCGAAAAGCAGTACAAGATCCTGCGCGAAGTGGTGCTGCCCGAGATGGCGGCCCAGGGCATCGGCTTCCTGCGCCGCACCATGTGGAACGAGGTGCAGCGCCAGTGGGTGCGCGACTACTTCGACCGCGAGCTGGCGCCGGTGCTGACGCCGATCGGGCTGGACCCGTCCCACCCCTTCCCGCGCCTGCTGAACAAGAGCCTCAACTTCGTGGTCGAGCTCGACGGCCGCGACGCCTACGGCCGCAATTCCGGCGTCGCCATCGTGCAGGCGCCGCGCATCTTCCCGCGCTTCATCAAGCTGCCGTCCGAGGTGTCGGGCATCGAGCACGGCTTCGTTTTCCTCTCCTCGGTGGTGCACGCCCACGTCGACACGCTGTTCCCCGGCATGGAGATCAAGGGCTGCTTCCAGTTCCGCGTCACCCGCGATTCCGACCTCAACGTCGACGAGGAGGACGTCAAGGACCTGCGCGCCGCGCTGCAGGGCGAGCTGAGCCAGCGCCAGTACGGCGACGGCGTGCGGCTCGAGGTGGCCGACACCTGCCCGCACCACATCTCGGACTTCCTGCTCGAACAGTTCGGCCTCGACAGCGACGACCTCTACCGCGTCGACGGCCCGGTCAACCTGGTGCGGCTGATGCAGGTGCCCGACCAGGTCGACCGGCCCGATCTCAAGTTCCCGCCCTACATGCCGAGCGTGCCCAAGGAACTGCGCAAGCAGCCCGACATGTTCGCCGCCATCCGCCATGGCGACATCCTGCTGCACCACCCGTTCCAGAGCTTCACCCCGGTGATCGACCTCCTGCAGCAGGCCGCGCGCGATCCGCAGGTGGTGGCCATCAAGATGACGGTCTACCGCACCTCGAGCGATTCGGCGCTGATGGAGGCGCTGATCGAGGCGGCCCAGGCCGGCAAGGAAGTGACGGTGGTGGTCGAGCTGATGGCGCGCTTCGACGAGGAGGCCAACATCAACTGGGCGGCCAAGCTCGAGCGCGTCGGCGCCCACGTGGTCTACGGCGTCTACGGCTACAAGACCCACGCCAAGATGCTGCTGGTGGTGCGCCGCGAAGAAGGCCGGCTGCGCCGCTACGCCCATCTCGGCACCGGCAACTACCATCCGCGCACCGCCAAGCTCTACACCGACTTCGGCCTGTTCACCTGCAACGAGGACAAGTGCGCCGACGTCAACAGCCTGTTCATCCAGCTGACCGGCATGGGCAATCCGGGCAAGCTCAAGGCGCTGTGGCAGTCGCCGTTCACCATGCACTCGTCGATGATCGACGCGATCAACCGCGAGGCCAATATCGCGCGCGCCGGCCGCCGCGCGGTGGTGATCGCCAAGATGAACTCGCTGCTCGAGCCGGCGCTGATCCAGGCGCTGTACGACGCCAGCCAGGCCGGCGTCACCATCCACCTGATCGTGCGCGGCGTCTGCACGCTGCGGCCCGGAGTGAAGGGGCTCAGCGAGAACATCAAGGTGCGCTCGATCGTCGGCCGCTTCCTCGAGCACACGCGGGTGTTCTACTTCTTCAACGACGGTGCCGAGGATCTCTACCTCGGCTCGGCCGACTGGATGGGGCGCAACTTCTTCCGCCGCATCGAGGTGGCCTTCCCGATCCTCGACCCGAAGACCAAGCGCCGGGTGATCCGCGAAGGCCTGCGCCCCTACCTGGTCGACAACTGCCAGGCCTGGGAGATGCAGCCCGACGGCCGCTACCGCCGCAAGACCTCGCGCGGCGACCGCCGCCGCGGCGCGCAGATCATGCTGCTCGAAGAACTCGCGGCGAAAGACCGCGACTGACATGACAACGACGATCGACGGGGTGCCAAGGCACCCCGTTTTCTCACGGAGCGAGGATATGAAGACCAATCTGATCCTGTGGCGCCACGCCGAGGCCGAAGCCGGCGAGGACGACCTGGCGCGCTGGCTGACCGCGCGCGGCCAGAAGCAGGCGGCCAGGATGGCCGACTGGCTGCGCGAACGGCTGCCGACCCGCACGCGGGTGATCGCCAGCGAGGCACTGCGGGCGCGCCAGACCGCCGCCACGCTGAACCCCGAGCACGCCGTCGACCGCCGGCTCAATCCCGGCGCGGCCGCATCCGACTACCTGGCGGCTTGCGACTGGCCAGAGTCCGACGGCACCACGGTGCTGGTCGGCCACCAGCCGACCATCGGCCGCGTCGCGGCGAGCCTGCTGGCCGGCATCGAGGCCGACTGGACGGTGCGCAAGGGCGGCATCTGGTGGCTGCAGTTCCGCCTGCGCGACGGCGTGCCGCAGACGGTGCTGAAGACCATGCTGACGCCGGAGCAGCTCTAGCCGCGGCGCCGGACGCCGCTTCGACGCGCGCCGTCGTCCCAGACGAAACGCCCCGCATTGCGGGGCGTTCGTTCGTCTTCGGCGGGGCTGCCAGACATGTAATCAACGTAGGTCGGGCTTTACGCCCGACAGCAGGGCCGCCGGAAAGATCGCGGTCGGGCATAAAGCCCGACCGACCACACCGCCGCGCACACCCGGCCGAAGAGCAGACGCACGCCGCAGGAGCGGCTTCAGCCGCGAACAGCACCGGAGGAACGATCACCCGTTCGCGGCCGCTCCTACAGGGCAGCTCAACGCATCCCCACGCCGCGCGCCATCAGGCTCGCCAGCACCGGCAGCAGCAGGATCAGCACCAGCTCCAGCCGCACGATCATCAGCACGCGCCGGTATTCGGCGGCGGCCGGCGCCACCTGGCCGGCCTCGCGCGCGGCGCGGTGCCAGCGCAGGATGCGCACGGTCGGGTAGATCGACAACAGGCCGATCAGCACGAACACGGTGAGCTTGGCGTGGAACAGCGGGTTGTGCAGGTAGAACGCCTCGCCCTTTTCCATGAACATCCGGCCGACACCGGTCGCGATCTGGATGCCGGAGGCCAGGCCGAACAGCGCGTCGATGCGCGCCAGCCGGCGCATGCGTTCGAGCGGCAGTTGCGGCGCCAGCAGCATGTGCTCGGCCAGCAGGCAGCCGAACAGCAGCATGGCGCCCAGGTAATGGGCGGCGGCGAGCAGGGCGGCGGCGGTCATGCGCGCTTCTCCAGCAGGTCCAGCGCCAGGCCGAGGCTGGCGCGGTAGTGTTCCTCGGCGGCGGTGCGCTCGCCGAGCTGTTCGAGCATCTGGCCGAGCTCGGCGTGCGCCACCGGCGTGGCCGCCACCGCGATGCTGGCCTCGAGATAATTGCCGGCCTTGCCCCACAGCCCGGCGTCGCGGCACAGCCGGCCCAGCGCCAGCAGCAGCTGGTGGTCGTTCATATGGCTGCGCAGCCATTCCTCGGCGCGCGCCAGCCGCCGCACCGGGTCGCCCTTCACGCCGAGCCGTTCGAGCTCGCCGTAGACCTCGAGCGGCGCCACGTCCCAGTCGGCTTCGAGCGCGTCGACCAGGATCGCCTCGGCGCGCTCGCCTTCGCCAAGGCGGGCGAACTGGCGCGCCGCGGCGGCGGCCAGCTTGGGCAGCACCTTCTCTTCCTTGCTCAGGGCATTCCACCAGCGTTCGAGCGCGGCCGCATCCATCTCGCCGCCGCGCAACTGCATCAGCCGCGCCTGGTTGCGGATGCGCGCGGCGTGGCCCGGATCGAGCGCGTCGCTCTTCTCCAAGAGGTCGGTCAGCTCGATCACGCGGGCCGGGTTGCGCTCCTGCTGGCAGATCTTCAATTCGAGCTTCAGCGCCGCGGTCAGCCGCGGCGACTGGGCGTAGACGCGCTGCAGCGCGGCCATCGCCTCGCGGTTGCGGTACTGCTCGTAGAACATCTCGGCCTCGAGCATGTCGAGCGCCAGCGAGCGGCCGCCGCTATGGTTGCGCGCCTCTTCCAGGCTCTGGTCGCGGGTGTCGAAGTCGCGGCCGAAATGGGCGGCGCGGGCGGCGATCAGGCTGTCGATCAGCTGCATCTCGCGCTCGTCCTCGGCCTCGCGCGCCAGCCGGATCGCGCGTACCGACTTGTGGTAGCGGCCCTCGATCAGCGCGGTGATCGCTTCGCGCCGGTAGCGGCGGGCGTCGGCGACGCGGCGTGCCTCGTGGTAGCGCCGCACGTTGCGCGGCATGGCCAGCAGCCAGTCCAGCAGCCGCACCAGGGCGAAGCCGCCCAGCACCAGCAGCGCGAAGATCAGCACGAAGGCGTTGAGCGACAGCTCGACCCGCCACGGCGGCAGGAACAGCAGCGCATAGCCACTGTTGTGATGGGCGAACAGGGCGAGCCCGACCGCCAGGGCGAACAGCAGCAGAACCCAGATCAGCGCTCTCACTTGCTGTCCTCCCGGCTGGCCTTGCGGCGCGCGTCGCGCGCGGCGTTGAGGCTGTCCGACAGGCTCGGCAGCGCCTGCGCCGGCTGCACCGCGCGCAATTCGCCGAGCGTCTTCAACGTCGCGATCACCGGCTTGGCCTTGAGGTCGAAGCGGCGGCGCAGCTCCTGGTCGGCCGCGGCGAGGTCGCGCCGGAAGCTGCTCTCGTCGCGCTGCAGCAGCGCCAGCCGGGCATTGAGCAGGCGCAGCTTGATGTGCTCGCGCAGGTAGAGCGCCTGTTCGGGTGCCAGCAGCACCGCGTCGGGCTGATCCATGCGGCGGATCTCGACCAGCGCGCCGAGCGCACGGCCCAGCTCGCCGAGCAGGCCGTTGCGTTCGCCGCTGCGCGCCTCCTCGCGCTCCTCGCGCGCTTTCGCATCGATCGCCAGCGGTAGGGCGTCGATCCCGCCGGCCAGCGTATCGAGCCGCGCCGAGATGCCGATGTAGTCGATCCACGGCATGCGCTTGAGCGCCTCGATGTCGCTGGCCAGCGCGCGGCGCAGCGGCATCAGCCGCGGCTTGTCGTGGCCGGACAGGCGTTCGTCGAGCCGGTACAGCGCGGCCAGCGCGGCGCCGACGTTGCCGGTGAGCTGCAGCTGCTGGCTGGCCAGCGACAGCGTCAGCTCGGCGTCGGCCAGCAGCGTCTCCTCGTGGTCGCCGGCCACCGCGCCGTAGAGCGCCTGCAGGTCGGCCTGCTGGGCGCGGATCTCGTCCAGGCGTTGGTCGACCGCAATCTGGCGGTTGTCGAGTTCGCGCAGCCGCGCGTCGTCGCGCGCCTCGTCGTTGCTGAACAGCTGCTGGCGCGTCTCGAGCCGGGCCAGCCGGGTGACCAGCTCGCCCTGCGGGTCATAGCCGCGGTAGCGGTAGAAGGTATGCAGCGCCGCCCCGCCGATGCCGACGCCGAGCGCCAGCCACAGCACGGCGCGCAGCACGCGCAGCGGCCGGCGCCGCTCCATCCGCGGCCGGCCCCAGCCGGCTTCGGCCGGCGACGCGGCGGTGACCGGCGCCGCAGTCGCAGCGATATGGCTGTCGTTGACGGCGAAGCACTCGGTCAGCGAGGCGACGATGCCGGCGTCGCCGGCCGCGGTGGTGATCACCCGGCCGACACCGGCGCGGCGCGCCGCGTCGGCGATGGCCGGGTGGCTGGCGAAGAACAGGCTGGCGTGGAGCTTGGCCGCCAGCGCCTCGTCGGCCAGCGCGAACAGGTTGTGCACCGCCTCGCTGCTGGTGACGATGACGCCGTCGCAGCCGTCGGCCAGCAGCGCCGACAGCTCTTCGCGCGCCATGGTCGGCGGCAGGCGGCGATAGGCCTCGACGATCTCGACCGTGGCGCCGCGCGCCACCAGCGTGTCGGCCAGCAGCTCGCGGCCGCCGTTGCCGCGGAACAGCACCACCCGCTTGCCGTCCATGCGCGCCAGCGACGGGTGCTCGAGCAGGCCTTCGCTGTCGTAGCGGCCGTCGGGGCAGATTACGTCGAGGATGCCGAGTTCGTGGGCGCGCTCGCGCGAGGCCGGGCCGATCACGGCGGCGGCCAGCTCGGTCGGCCAGTGCTTGATGCGGGTGCCGACCTGGTCGAGCGCGGTCGGGCTGACGAACACCGCCAGGTCGAAATCGTCGAGCCGCCGCAGCGCGGCGTCGAGCCCGGCCGGGTCGGCCGATTCGCCGATCGCGATCATCGGTGCGAGCAGCGGTTCGGCGCCGGCTTCGCGCAGCAGCGCGGCCAGCCGCTCGGACTGGCTCTCGGGGCGGGTGACGAGGAAACGGCGTTGGGCGAGCGGGCGGTTCATGGGCTGCGGCCTCTGTGCGGGTCTGCGTCTTGTGCTGTCGCGCCGGCCTGGCGCGCGCCGGCGGTGGATGTCGGGTGGTGGGCGGCCTCAGCCCTGCGCCGCCTGGATCAGCGGCCGGGCGCCGTCGGTCAGCATCAGGTTGGCGGCCTGCTGGCCCAGGCTCGCCGCGGCGGCCCGGCTGCCGTTGGTCTCGGCGCGCACCAGCTCGGTTCCGTCCTGGCTGGCGACGAAGCCGCGCACGCGCAGGAACTGGCCGTCGACCACCTCGGCGTAGGCGCCGAGCGGCACCTGGCAGGAGCCGTCGAGCCGCAGGCTCAGCGCACGCTCGGCGGCGACGCAGTCGGCGGTCTCGGCATGGTTCAGCGGCGCCAGCAGCGCGGCCAGGTCGGTGCGGTCGGCGCGGATCTCGATGCCGAGCGCGCCCTGGCCCGGCGCCGGCAGGCTGGCCTCGACGCTGAGCACGCTGCGGATGCGGTCGTCGAGGCCGAGCCGGCGCAGGCCGGCGGCGGCCAGGATGATGGCGTCGAATTCGCCGTCGTCGAGCTTGCGCAGCCGGGTCTGCACGTTGCCGCGCAGCGGCCGCACCACCAGGTCGGGCCGGGCCGCGCGCAGCTGCGATTCGCGCCGCAGGCTCGAGGTGCCGACCACGGCGCCCTGCGGCAGCGCGGCGACATCGGCGTAGCGGTTGGAGACGAAGGCGTCGCGCGGGTCCTCGCGCTCGGTGACGGCGGCGATGGCGAAGCCCTCGGGCAGCCGCATCGGCACGTCCTTCATCGAATGCACGGCGAGATCGGCGCGGCCCTCGGCCAGCGCGGTCTCGAGCTCCTTCACGAACAGGCCCTTGCCGCCGATCTTGTTGAGGGTGACGTCGAGGATGCGGTCGCCCTGGGTGGTCATGCCCAGGAGCTCGACCGCGAGGCCGGGATGCAGCGCTTCGAGCCGGGCGGCGATGTGGCGCGCTTGCCACAATGCCAGGGCGGATTCGCGGGTGGCGATGACGAGGCGGGCGGGGACGGACACGGCGGAAAGTCTCGCGGATTATCGGTTTGCGCCGATTCTAGCATGGCCGCATGAACGGCCTCGTTGGGGTATCGGCGCAACAACGGGCGTCCAGCGATCCCGGTCGGTCGTCGGCAGGTCGGGATTCATTCCCGACGCCGCCGCCGGCCGAGCGTGCCGTCGGGAATGAATCCCGACCTACATGACGCAGCGGCCAGCCTTACCGCCCCATGCCGCCGACCTGCTGCGCCAGATAGGTCGCGTAGTTGTCGGTCATCCCGCCGATGAAGTCGAGCACCCGCATATAGCTCTCGTACAGCGGCCATTCGCGGTGCGGCGCGTTGTACTCCATCAGGTCGAGGATGCGCTTGTTGCGGAAGCTCAGCCGGTCCGGCTCGGTGCGCAGCTGGTAGGCCGCGCCGCAGAAGGCCTCGAGCAGGATGTCCAGGCAGGTGAAGCTGCCGACCTCGATCTCGACCTTGCGCCGCGCGTTGAAGATGCGGTCGCGCGCCAGCTGCTTGGCGTCGCGGATGCCGTGGCGGACGAAATCGGGGCAGGAGGCGATCAGGTCGCCCTCGTAGTCGCCGGCCAGCAGCGCGTCGTGGTGGCGCATGAAGGCCGCCGTCACCTCGCGCACGCAGCGGTCGATCGCCTTGGAACGCAGCAGCGACATCTTGCGCCGCACGCTCGGCGCGCCGGCCACTTCGAGCGCCAAGAGGTCGTCGTCGATGCCGGCCAGCCGGATCAGCATCGGCGCGATGGTCTCGAACGGCAGCATGCCGATCTCGACGCCGTCCTCGAGGTCGAGGATGGCGTAGCAGATGTCGTCGGCCGCCTCCATCAGGTAGGACAGCGGATGACGGCACCAGATGCCGGGGCCCTTGGCCAGCAGGCCGAGTTCGTGCGCCACCTCGTCGAGCAGTTTCTTCTCGGCCTGGTAGCAGCTGAACTTCTCCTTGAAGCCGGCGTGCTCGCTGGTCCACGGGTACTTGAGCGTGGCGCCGAGCGTGGCGTAGGTCAGCCGCATGCCGCCGTCGAAGCGGTGGTTCTCGAGCTGGGTGACGACGCGGAAGCCCTGCGCGTTGCCCTCGAAGGTCTGCACGTCGCGGCGCTCGTCGGCGCTGAGGTTCTGCAGCATGTAGGCATTGGCCGACTGGCGGAACCAGTCGCGGATCGCGTATTCGCCGGCGTGGCCGAACGGCGGGTTGCCGATGTCGTGGGCCAGGCAGGCGGCTTGCACGATGGCGCCGATGTCGTAGGGGATGATGTGGACCGGCAGCCGGTCGCCCAATGCGTGGCCGACCAGGATGCCGAGCGAGCGGCCGACGCAGCCGACCTCGATCGAGTGGGTCAGCCGGGTGTGGACGTGGTCGTTCTCGTTCATCGGATGGACCTGGGTCTTGCGGCCCAGGCGCCGGAACGGCGAGGAGAAGGCCAGCCGGTCGTGATCCTTGTGGAAGTCGGAGCGGCCGATGCTGGGTCCGGTCTCGGGCGGCCGGCGCGGCGCGCGCAGGCGGTCGGCGGACAACAGTTGCGGCCAGTTCATGTGCGGCATGGCGGGAATCGCTCGATGGCGGGTAGGCGGGAATGACCGGCCGCCATTGTAGGGCGTTTGCCACGCTTTACCGCATCGGAGCCGACCGGCCGGCGGTCCGGTTGGACCGCTGCCGCCGCCGCCGCTACGCTGCGGCCGCGCTGTGCGCTTGCGGATATGAATTTGAAAGAAGGAATGAGCGAATGGATTGGTTGAGCATCGTGGCCGCAGCGATCTGCGGCGGATTGGCCAGCGGCCTGGTGGCCCTGCTGCTGGGGCGAGGCGAGAACAGCGGCGGCATCCGGGCCGGCGTGGTGCTGGCGGGGCTGCTCGGCGCCGGACTGGCGCACCAGCTGCTGGATCCCGAGATCCAGATCATGCGGATGAAGCGGGAGCTGGCCAAGCAGCCGGCGATGCGGGCCATCAAGCAGTACGACGCCGACACCTACGAGACCGTGCTGGCCGAACTCAAGGACGGCGTGCGCCAGCACAAGAGCCAGGCGGCGATCATCGAGGCGGCCGGCAGCCAGGTGGCGCAGCTGACGCTCGACCGGCTGCCGCGCGCCTCCGATGCCGCCGCGGTCGCCTACCTGCAGGTGATGGTCGACCAGATGCGCGCGCTCGACGGCGAGAACTGCTACCGCTTCCTGTTCCCTGCGCGCGGCTCGCACCTGGAGGTGGTGCGCGCGCTGCCCGAGGAGCTCAAGCGGCGCGAACAGGTGGCGCTGGCCGAGGTGGTGCGGATCGCCCACGTGGCGCCGCGCGACGTCCCGACCGTCGACGACGTCCGCGCGCCGATGATCAAGATCTACACCGGGCTGAGCGAGGAATTCGGCCCGCGCGTGCGGCTGCTGGAGACCGGCGGCAGCCTCGGCGCCGACCACGCCACGGTGTGCAAGCTCTACACCAGCATCTTCGCCCGCATCGCGGAAATGCCCGAGGACCAGGGCGGCCCGATCTTCCGCTACCTGGTCAAGACCATGAACGGCCAGCGCGCCAAGAAGCGCCCCTACTGACCGGCCGCGCCGCTAGCCCGCCAGCGCCCGCCCGATCAGCAGCTCGAAGTCGCTGGCCGCCGGCAGCGTGCCGAAGCTGCCGCCCCAGTCGCCGCCGAGGCGCGACGCGACGAAGGCCTCGGCCACCGGCTCCGGCGCGTGGCGCAGCAGCAGGCCGGCCTGCAGCGCCAGCACCAGCTGCCGGGTCAGCCGCCGCGCCCGCACCTCGAGCGCGGCCGGGTCGGCGAAGCCGCGCTGCAGCTCGGCCACGCAGCGGTCGTAGGCCGGGTGGCGGCCGAGCGCGGGCGCCAGCTCGGCCTGCAGCGCCTCCATCGTGCGCGGGCTCTTGCCGAGCGCGCGCAGCACGTCCAGGCACATCACGTTGCCCGAACCTTCCCAGATCGAATTGACCGGCATCTCGCGGTAGATGCGCGCCTGCACGCCCTCCTCGACGTAGCCGTTGCCGCCCATCGCTTCCATCGCCTCGGCGGCCAGCTCCGGGCCGCGCTTGCAGACCCAGTACTTGGCGGCCGGCGTCAGCAGCCGGCGCAGCAGCGTCTCGGCCTCGTCGTCCTGCGCGTCGAAGGCGCGCGCCATACGCAGCGCCAGCGCGATGGCGGCCTCGGTCTCCAGCGCCAGGTCGGCCAGCACGTTGCGCATCAGCGGCTGCTGCACCAGCGGCCGGCCGAACACGCTGCGGTGGCGCGCATGGTGGACCGCCTGCGAGGTGGCCTGCCGCATCATACCGGCGCTGCCGAGCACGCAGTCGAGCCGGGTATAGGTGCCCATCTCCAGGATGGTCGGCACGCCGCGGCCCTCCTCGCCGAGCAGGAGGCCCCAGGCATTCTGGAACTCGACCTCGCTCGAGGCGTTGGACTTGTTGCCGAGCTTGTCCTTGAGCCGCTGGATCAGCACCGGGTTCTTGCCGCCGTCGGGCCGCCAGCGCGGCACGAAGAAGCAGGACAGGCCACCCGGCGCCTGCGCCAGCACCAGGTGGGCATCGCACTGCGGCGCCGAGAAGAACCACTTGTGGCCGGTCAGCAGGTAGCCGCCGGCGCCGTCCGCCACCGCCACGGTGGTGTTGGCGCGCACGTCCGAGCCGCCCTGCTTCTCGGTCATGCCCATGCCGACCAGGCCGCCGCGCTTCTGCCCGAACGGCAGGTCGCGCGCGTCGTAGTCGCGGCTGAACAATGTCGGCAGCCAGTCGCGCGCCAGCTGCGGGTGCTTGGCGATGGCGGGGATGGCGCCGTAGGTCATGGTGGTCGGGCACAGCGAGCCGGCCTCGACCTGGGCCTGCATCAGGTAGCCGGCCGCGCGCGCGGCGTGGGCGCCAGGCCGCGGCTCGGCCCATGGGCCGGTGTGGAAGCCGCGCGCCACGATGCCCTGCATCAGCGCATGCCAGGCCGGGTGGAACTCGATCTGGTCGCGGCGGAAGCCCTTGGCGTCGAAGGCACGCAGTTGCGGCGGATGCTGGTTGGCCAGCCGGCCGAGCTCGAGGCTGTCGGCGCGGCCGAGCTCGGCGCCGATGGCGGCCAGGCCGTCGAGCGCCCAGCCAGCGCCCTCGCGCGCTGCGCCTTCGGCCAGCGCCGGGTCGGCCAGGAACAGGTTGTAGTCGGCCAGCGGCGGCGACTGGTTGAGCACTTCGTGGGTGGGCCAGCTCATGGCGGTCTCCTCCTGATTGGATGCGCCCCGGCGGGCGTCGGTTCGGCGGCCAGACTACGCCCGCCACTCACGCCGAGCAAGCGCTCGAATCAGCCAACGGCGGGCGTAAATGACGGGTTCGCCGCCGGACCATACCGGTCTGCACCGAACCGGCCTCGGCAATACCAGACAAGACACTGAACACGCGGCAAGCCGGGCAGGAAAGGCCGCCGGAAGCCGGCTTCCGGTCATGGACAAGACCACTTCACCGCCTGTCCGTGCGCCATCATCGCGCGCTGGCCATACCACTTCGACACCTCTAACATGCCCTCGTCATTGTTCGAGCAGACAGAAACGACATGCCGAATTGTCGATGGCATGGCAACGAACAGCCCCCTGTAATGGGGCATCACCCAAGAAAAGGAGACACGCATGACCCTGCAAACAGTCCGTCCGGCCATCGGGCGGATCGCCGCCGCACTGGCCCTGCTCGCCCCGCTGGAGGCGCTGGCCCACGGCGCGATGGAAGTCCCGCTCGACCGCGTCTACGGCTGCTTCCTCGAAGGCCCGGAAAGCCCCGACTCGGCCGCCTGCAAGGCCGCGGTGGCGGCCGGCGGCACCCAGGCGCTGTACGACTGGAACGGCGTGAACCAGGCCAACGCCAACGACCAGCACCAGGCGGTGGTACCCGACGGCAAGCTGTGCGCCGGCGGCAAGGACACCTACAAGGGCTTCAACCTGGCGCGCGACGACTGGCCGGCGACCGCGATCGCGCCGAACGCCAACGGCCAGTTCGACTTCCTCTACAAGGCCACCGCGCCGCACAACACCAAGTACTTCCGCTTCTACGTGACCAAGACCGGCTACAACCCGACGGTGCCGCTCAAGTGGTCCGACCTCGACAGCCAGCCCTTCTGCACCATCACCAACAACACCCTGGTGAACGGCCACTACAAGATGAGCTGCCCGCTGCCGCAGGGCAAGACCGGCCGCCACGTGATCTACACGGTCTGGCAGCGCGCCGACAGTACCGAGGCGTTCTACTCCTGCGCCGACGTGACCTTCTCCGGCAGCGTGCCGGTGAGCTGGAAGGAGATCGGCCAGGTGCGCGCCCAGCAGGACCTGGCGCTCAACACCCAGGTGACCTTCCGGCTGTTCGACGCCGCGTTCAAGGATCTGGAGAAGCACACCATCACGCTCGGCAGCGGCATGACCGCCGCCAGCCAGTGGCCCTACCAGCTGGCGCTGAAGGTGAATGCCGCCTCGGCCTACGTGAAGGTCGGCGTGCTCGGCAGCAACGGCAGCATCGCGCCGGTGCAGAGCGCGACCGACAACCGCGTCTACGAGCGCAGCAACGTGACGGCCGACTACAGCTTCGCGGTCGACATCACCGCGCCCGGCGGCGGGGGCGATACCGGCGGCGGCACGGTCGACTACGTCTATCCGAACGGCATCGCCAGCTACAAGGCCGGCACCGTGGTCCGCGGCACCGACGGCAAGCGCTACCAGTGCAAGCCCTTCCCCTACTCGGGCTGGTGCCCGCAGTCGCCGGCGCATTACGCGCCGGGCACGGGGAGCAACTGGCAGGATGCCTGGACGCTGCTGAACTAGGCCGGTGCGTAGCGCCCGGCAGGAGCGGCTTCAGCCGTGAATGGCAGCCGTGGATGAAACGGCGATTCGCGGCTGGAGCCGCTTCCACGGCGGCGGCCGGCATGCCGGACGTCAAGGATTCACCGCGGAGGACGCCGAGGGCGCGGAGGCAGGCCCGGCCGGCCCGCAACGGCCATCGCCGGACCGCTCGAGCCCACCTTTCTCCGCGTCCTCGGCGGTGAAACCTGTCCGTCCCGCTCTACGCTGCAGCTCGGCGCCGCATGGCGGCCTGGCTCATGGAATATCGGCGTACGCCATCCGCCGCTGGATGATCGCGGTCTTGCGCAGCAGGCCGCGCGCATTGCGGTTGCGGTCGTAGTAGCGCGGATTGGGCACCATGGCGGCGAGCTTGGCGGCCTGGGCCGGGGTGAGGTTGGCCGCGCTGGTGCGGAAGTAGTGCCGCGCGGCGGCCTCGGCGCCGAACACGCCGTTGCCCCATTCGATCACGTTCAGGTAGATCTCGAAGATGCGGCGCTTGTCCATGCTCGCCTCCAGCATCAGCGTGATGCCGGCCTCCTCGACCTTGCGCAGGTAGCTGCGGCGGCCCGACAGGAACAGGTTCTTGGCCAGCTGCTGGCTGATGGTCGAGCCGCCGGCCGAGATGCGGCCCTTCTTCTGGTTCTTCTCCCAGGCCACCTGCATGCCCTCCCAGTCGAAGCCCTCGTGCTCGAGGAACTTGGCGTCCTCGCCGGCCACCAGCGCGCGCTTGAGGTTCGGCGAGATGCGGGCGTAGGGCACCCACTGGTGCTTGAGCTCGGCGTCCGGGTCCTTCTCCTGCAGCACGTCGCGCTGCTGGTCCATGAAGGCGGTCTCGGACGGGTTGTGGTCGCGCCACCACCAGACGTGGGCGAAGATCCACAGCTGGTAGCAGACGAACAACAGCACCAGCGCCAGCAAGAGGCGGCCGAACAGGCGGGCGATCGACATGGATTATTCCTGCGGCGGCTTGGGCCGGCTCGCCGCCAGCCGGGCGGCGCGGCGCATGAAGCGGGTCTGGCGGAAGAAGGCGCTGCAGTAGTGGCAGATCAGCAGGTGGGCGCGCAAGCGGAAGCGTTCGGCCAGGCCCAGGCGGCGATCGAGGCCGTCGGAAATCAGATGGGAGGCTTCTTTGCAGTTCATCGGCCGAACCAGTTCTTGTCGAGGCACAGGCGCAGGCTCATGCGCGCGCGGTAGAGCAATACCGAGCAATTGGTCGCGCTGATTCCGAGGTTCTGACAGATCTCCTCGATCTCGTGGCCCAGCGACTCGCGCATGGCGAACACCAGCGCGGTGCGGCGCGGCATGCGGCTGGCGCATTCCTCGTAGACGCGCCAGAAATCCTGCTGCTCCAGCGCGGCGTCCGGATTGCTCCAGCTGCGTGGACCGTCGCTGCCCCAGTGGCCGGTGGTGTCGAACAGGCTGTCGAAATCGCCGGCGCTGCCGTCATCGTCCAGCCGCTCGTCGAGCAGGAAGGGATCGCGGCACAGCTTGCGCTGGGCGTCGATCAGCTTGTGCTTGAGGATGCCGGTGAGCCAGGTCTTGACGCTCGATTGCGCGGCGAAGCCGTCGCGCGCCGAGAGCGCGGCCAGCAGGGTCTCCTGCACCACCTCCTCGGCGGTCGCCTCGTCGCGCAGGCGATAGAGCGCGTAGCGCAGCAGGTAGTCGCGGTAATCCGCCAGCTGGCGGTCGTCGGGTGTGTTCAAGTGGGGTCGCTTCGGGCTGGATCGGCTTCGACGCGGTTGCCGCCGACAGCCTGGGCGCGCCGCAAGGCGGCGTCGGCCAGGTCGATCAGGTCGGGCAGACCGGTATCGTCGGGGCGCAATTGTGCCACGCCGACGCTGACGGTAAAGCCCACCAGGCGGCTGTCGGCCAGCATCAGCGGCGCGTTCTCGATCGCCTCGCGGATCCGCTCGGCCGCCTCGATCGCACGGTCGAGCGGCGTCTCGGGCAGCAGCAGCGCAAACTCCGCGCCGCCGAGCCGGGCCGGCAGGTCGCCATGGCGGCGCGAGGTCTCGAGCAACCGGGCCATGCGCAGCAGCACCTGCTCGCCTACCGCCGGACTCCATTGCGCCTCGAGCACGGCGAAACGATCGAGCTCGATCGCCAGCAGCGACAGCGGCCGCTGGTGCCGCTGCGCCAGTTGGCAGACCTCGCCGCCATAGGTGACGAAGCGGCTGCGGTTGGCCAGGCCGGTCAGCCCGTCGGTATCGGCCTGGGCCTCGAGCTGCCGCCTGCATATGGCCAACTGGCTCTCGGATTCGGCCAGTTCGTAAGCATGGCGGCCGGCCTGCCACAGCAGCCCCAGCAGGCTGGCCCCGCAGGCGGCCAGCAGCAGCAGGGCGGCGAGCCGAAGTTCGGCGATGTCGCGCGAACCCAGCAGCCAGCCGCCGAGCAGTACGGCGAGCACCAGCAGCAGCGCCGGCGCCACGGCGACCGCCAGGCGGGCATGGCGCGACGGCGCACGGAACGAGGGACGGAAGGAATCGGGGGACAAGACGGCAGGCTTCGAGCGGAGCAGGAAGACTTTTATATTAGGTGCTGCCGGGCCCATTTGCGGGACCGGCAGCGGCCAGGCGCCGTTTCCCGCCGCGGCGCCGCTACAGCCAGTGCGGCGCCTCGCCGCGCGCGGCATGGCGCGACAGCAGGCGCTGGAACACCGCCGGGTCCTTGCGCCAGGTCAGCTCGCCGCTCTGCGGCTTGTGCCAATCCCACAGCCGCGACACCCAGAAGCGCAGCGCGGCGGCGCGCAGCATCGAGGGCCAGGCCTCGCGCTCGGACGGCTCGAGCGGCCGCACCGACTGGTAGCCGGCGCACATCGCCTCGGCGCGCGCCGCGTCGATCTCGCCGTCGGGCAGGCCGCACCAGTCGTTCAGCGCGATCGCCAGGTCGTAGATCAGCACGTCGTCGCAGGCGTAGTAGAAGTCGATGAAGCCGCCGATGCGCTCGCCGTGCATCAGCACGTTGTCGCGGAACAGGTCGGCGTGGATCACCCCGCTGGGCAGGTGATCGAAGCGGCGGCGGCCCTGGCGGCCGACCTCGGCGCGCAGCTGGGCCGCGTCGGCGGCGTTGAGGTAGCCGTACAGCTGCGGCGCGGCGGCGCTCCACCAGGCCGGCCCGCGCGGATTGGCCATGCGGCCGGGGTAGGTCTCGCCGGCGCGGTGCATCTGCGCCAGCATGGCGCCGAGCGCGCGGCACTGGGCCGGGCTCGGCGTCTCCACCGGCTCGCCCTCGAGCCACTCGACCAGCACGGTCGGCTTGCCGCACAGCGTATCGATGTAATCGTCGCGCAGATTGGCGATCGGCCCGGCGCAGGCGATGCCGTGGTGGGCCAGGTGGGCCATCAGGTTGACGTAGAACGGCAGCTCGTGCGCCTCCAGCGTCTCGAACAGCGTGAGCACGTAGCGGCCCTGGGTGGTGGTGACCGCGTAGTTGGTATTGGTGATGCCGGCGGCGATGCCCTTGAGCTCGACCAGTTCGCCGATCGAGTAGTGCTTGAGCCATGCCGAGAGCTCGGCGGCGGTGACGGTAGTGAAGACGGACATGTGAGCTAGGAAGTGAGGTGAAACGTGAAGCGTGACCCGCCGCTGCGCGGCATCGGTGAAACGTGGGGTTCAGCGCGGCCGGGCCGCACGCACTTCACGTTTCACTTTTCACCTTTCACGTTTCACATGCTGTTTAGAACCGCTTGATCACCCACATGGGCGGCCGGAGCGGGCGTTGGCCGTCGCGGCGCACCATCTGGCCGGTACCGTCGTCGTCGACGAGGTAGTACTCCGGCCCGACCTTGGGCGTCACCTTGACCATGTAGAGCCGGCCGGCCATGCGGTACTCGGTGACCGTGGCGTCCTCCTTCTGGACGATGGTCACCTCGGGCTCGCCCACGGCCGGATCGTCGGCGCTGGCGGGCGGGATGGGCGGGGGCGGCGGAACGGGCTTGCTGTCGGCGGCGGCCAGGGGTAAGGCGGCGGCCAGCAGCAGGGCCGGGAAAACGATGCGCATGATGGACTCCCAGTGGCCCGCACGCGGGCCTATTTCGTTGATCAGGCGGTTTGGAGTCGCTTGCTTCGTAGGACGACCAAAGCGAACTCAACCAGTTGCGCAGGCCCCCAGCAAAGCTGGGGGCTGACCGTCAGGGAGATACCGAACCATCGACGCTCCCCTGATTCATTCCAACTCCCCCCGCCCTCGCCGCCACCGGGGCCCCCACGAAGTCGAAGACTTCGTGGGGTGGTCCAGAGGGAGCCTCGCTAACGCTCGTTCGCTCTTCGTGGAATCGGCTCTGCTCTGCCTGCTTTCAGCGCTGCAGTTCGATCAACTGTAGGAGCAGCTTGCACCATAAATGTTCAGGCGTAGCTTCACCGCTGAAACACTCCTACACGTGCAATTCAATGACCGTGTTCGCAACCGGCATCGGCGCAGCGCCATGCCTAGCTGCAGCTCCCCACGGAGAGCTGACGAGCGCCAGCGAGGCTCCCTCTGGACCACCCCACGAAGTCTTCGACTTCGTGGGGGCCCCGGTGGCGGCGAGGGCTGGGGGAGTCGGGATGGATCAGGGTTGAGCCGTGGCCGAGCACTCACCGCCCTGAAACACCCGGCTTCGCCGCGTGCTGCACTACCCTCCCGAACCGCCACAACGCAAGCCAGCAATCAAAGGCTCAACTGCATCTCGCGCTCGGCCGGACTCAAGCCGAAGCCGCGCGTTTCATAGAACTTGAAGATAGCATCGACCACCGCGCGCGGCTCGTCGATGACCTGCATCAAATCGAGGTCTTCCGGGTTGATCATGCGCTCGGCGCTCAGCGTCTGGCGGAACCACTCGAGGAGGCCGTTCCAGAACGCGCTGCCGACCAGGATGATCGGGATGCGGCGGGTCTTGCCGGTCTGGATCAGCGTCAGCGCCTCGGACAATTCGTCGATGGTGCCGAAGCCGCCCGGCATCACCACGAAGGCGGTGGCGTGCTTGACGAACATCATCTTGCGGGCGAAGAAGTGGCGGAAGGTCTGGCTCACGTCCTGGTACAGGTTGCCGTGCTGCTCGTGCGGCAGCTGGATGTTGAGGCCGACCGAGGGCGACTTGCCGTGGTAGGCGCCCTTGTTGGCCGCCTCCATGATGCCGGGGCCGCCGCCCGAGATCACCGAGAAGCCGGCGTCGCTCAGGAGGCGCGCGATCTCCTCGGTCTTGCGGTAATACGGGTGGTCGCGCTTGGTGCGCGCCGAGCCGAAGATCGACACCGCCGGCTGGATCGCCTGCAGCCGCTCAGTCGACTCGACGAATTCGGCCATAATCTCGAACACGCGCCAGGCCTCGTGCGACAGGTAGGCGTGGGTGGCGGCCATGGTCGCCGCTTCGGTATCTTGCGGCAGCTTGCTGTGCAGGCTCATCGCTTCTTCTCGTGTTATTTCCGGGCCGGCCAGGGCCGGCCCGCATTCGAACGATCCAATGGATTCAACAGGACATCCCATGTCGGACAAGACGCTGCTGCTGATCGACGGTTCTTCCTACCTGTACAGGGCCTTCCATGCCCTGCCCGATCTGCGCAGCCCGGCGGGCGCGCCCACCGGCGCGCTGTACGGCATCATCGCCATGCTGAAGCGGCTGATGAAGGAGGTGCCGGCAGATTACCTCGGCTGCGTTTTCGACGCCAAGGGCAAGACCTTCCGCGACGACCTCTACCCCGAATACAAGGCCCACCGGCCGTCGATGCCGGACGACCTGCGCGCCCAGGTCGAGCCGATCTGCGAGGCGGTCCGCGCGCTGGGCCTGCCGATCCTGATCGTCGACGGCGTCGAGGCCGACGACGTGATCGGCTCGCTGGCCTGCAAGGCCGAGGCCGAAGGCATGACGGTGGTGGTGTCGACCGGCGACAAGGACATGGCGCAGCTGGTGACGCCGGCGGTGACGCTGGTCAACACCATGAGCAACGAGGTGCTCGACGAGGCCGGCGTGGCCGCCAAGTTCGGCGTGCCGCCGAACCGCATCGTCGACTACCTGACGCTGGTCGGCGACGCGGTCGACAACGTGCCCGGCGTGCCCAAGTGCGGCCCCAAGACCGCGGTGAAATGGCTGACCGAGTACGGCGACCTCGACGGCGTGATGGCCAATGCCGACAAGATCGGCGGCGTGGTCGGCCAGAACCTGCGCGACACGCTGGACTGGCTGCCGATGGGGCGCGAGCTGGTCACCATCAAGTGCGACCTGGCGCTGGCCGAGGAGCTGGTGGACGGCATGACGACGCTGAAGCTGCGCGCGCCGGACCGCGCCCGGCTGGCCGAGCTGTACGAGACCTTCGGCTTCAAGACCTGGCTGCGCGAGATCAAGGGCGACGCCGAGGTCGGCGACAAGCATGCCGCCGACGGCAACGCCAGTGCGCTGCGCAGCTTCGCGCCGGTCGAGGTCGGCGAGGTGCGCGAGCTCGACCGCGCCGGCTACGAGACCATCCTGACAGAGGCGCGACTCGACGCCTGGCTGGCGCGGCTGGACGCGGCCGAGCTGGCGGCGGTCGACACCGAGACCGACAGCCTCGAGCCGATGAAGGCGCGCATCGTCGGCATCAGCTTCGCCGTCGGCGAGGGCGAGGCGGCCTACCTGCCGCTGGGCCACCACTACGCCGACGTGCCCGAGCAGCTGCCCTTCGACGCCACGCTGGCCAGGCTCAAGCCCTGGCTCGAGGACGCTGGCAGGAAGAAGGTCGGCCAGAACCTCAAGTACGACCAGCACGTATTCGCCAACCACGGCATCGCGCTGGCCGGCGTGGCCGAGGACACGCTGCTGGAGAGCTACGTGCTCGACAGCACCGAGCGCCACAACATGGACGACCTGGCCGCGCGCCACCTCGGCCTCAAGACCATCGTCTACGAGGAGGTGGCCGGCAAGGGCGCCAAGCAGATCGGCTTCGCCGAAGTGGCGATCGACGTCGCCACCCGCTACTCGGCCGAGGACGCCGACGTCACGCTGCGGCTGCACCGCGCCTTCGCGCCAAGGCTGGCGGCCGAGCCGCGGCTCGCCTCGGTCTACCGCGACATCGAGCTGCCCAGCCGCGAGGTGCTGTTCAAGATGGAACGCCACGGCGTGCTGATCGACAGCGCGATGCTGGCGCGGCAGAGCCACGAGCTGGGCCAGACCATGCTGCGGCTGGAGCAGGAGGCCTACGAGCTGGCCGGCCAGCCGTTCAACCTCGGCTCGCCCAAGCAGATCGGCGAGATCCTGTTCGACAAGCTCAAGCTGCCGGTGCGCAAGAAGACGCCCAAGGGCGCGCCGTCGACCGACGAGGACGTGCTGACCGAGCTGGCGCAGGATTACCCGCTGCCGGCCAAGATGCTGCAGCACCGCGGCCTGTCCAAGCTCAAGAGCACCTATACCGACAAGCTGCCCCTGATGATCAACCCGGTCACCGGCCGGGTGCACACCAACTACGCCCAGGCCACCGCGGTGACCGGCCGGCTGGCCAGCAACGATCCGAACCTGCAGAACATCCCGGTGCGCACCGCCGAGGGCCGCCGCATCCGCGAGGCCTTCATCGCCGCGCCGGGCAACCTGATCGTCAGCGCCGACTATTCGCAGATCGAGCTGCGGATCATGGCCCACCTGTCGGGCGACGAGGGCATGCTCAAGGCCTTCGCCGCCGGCATCGACATCCACCGCGCCACCGCCGCCGAGGTGTTCGGCGCCACGCCCGAGGAGGTGACCGCCGAGCAGCGGCGCTACTCCAAGGCGATCAACTTCGGCCTGATCTACGGCATGAGCGCCTTCGGCCTGGCCGCCCAGCTCGGCATCGAGCGCGCCGCGGCGCAGCAGTTCGTCGACCGCTACTTCCAGCGCTATCCCGGCGTGGCCGAATACATGCAGCGCACCCGCGAATCGGCGCGCGAGCTCGGCTACGTCGAGACCTGGTTCGGCCGCCGGCTGTGGCTGCCCGAGATCAAGTCGAGCAACCAGGGCCGCCGCTCGGGCGCCGAGCGCGCCGCCATCAACGCGCCGATGCAGGGCACCGCGGCCGACCTGGTCAAGCTGGCGATGATCGCGGTGCAGGACTGGCTCGAAGCCGAACAGCTGGCGACCAAGCTGATCATGCAGGTGCACGACGAACTGGTGCTCGAAGTGCCCGAGGCCGAGCTGGCGCGGGTGCAGGAACGCCTGCCGCAGATCATGGCCGGCGTGGCCGAGCTGCGGGTGCCGCTGCTGGCCGAGGTCGGCACCGGGCCGAACTGGGAAGCGGCGCACTGATGCCGCGGCCGGCCGCTGACGCCGTCCCGCCATGCTTGCCCTGAGCCGATCCCGCCTGGCGCATGCCGGGCCGTCGTTCCGGCGCCTGCTGCTGAGCGAGGCGCTGACGCTGCTGGCCGCGATGGTCGGCTACCTGGCGATGCCCTGGTGGATCGCCCAGGCCGGCGGCGGCCGCGACCTGGCGATCTACGGCTTCGTGCTGGCGCTGGTCCGCCTCGCCGCCACGCCGCTGCTGGCCCCGCTGGCCGAGCGCTGCGACCCGCGCCGGCTGCTGGTGGCCGGCCTGGCGGTCCAGGGCGCCGCGACGCTGGTGCTCGCCGCGCTGGCCGGCGGCGGCCGCTACGCCCTGGCGCCGCTGCTGCTGGTCAGCCTGCTGCAGGTGCTGGCCGATGCCGTGGTCCAGCCGGTGGCCGCCACGCGGGTGGCCGACCTGGTGCCGGCCGAGCGGCTGCCCGACGCGCTGGCGCTGCAGAAATCGGCCCAGGCCTGCGGCCGCGTCGCCGGACCGGCCCTGGCCGGCCTGCTGCTGGCCGGGCCGGGCATCGCCGCCACGCTGGCCTGCGGCGCCGTCCTGCTGGCGCTGGCCGCCGTGGCCGCGGCCGGCATTCCCCCGCCGACGCATCGGCCGCCCTGCGGCGCGGCTGGTGGCAGGACCTGCGCGGCGGCCTGCGCGCCAAGTGGGCCATCCCGCTCGAGCGCGGCTGGACGCTGGTCAACTTCCTCGCCTGGATCTTCCTGTTCCCGGCGCTGACCCTGCTGGTGCCGCTCAAGGTCGCCGCGCTCGGGCTGTCCGGCGCCTGGCTGGGCGCCTGCGAGGTCGCGCTGTCGCTGGGCGTGCTGCTCGGCGCGCTCGGCGGGGCGGGCTGGCTGATCGCGCGCGTCGGCCGCTTCCGCTGCCGGCTCGGCGCCGCGATCGCCGAAGGCCTGACGCTGGCCGTGGCCGGCCTGACCGGATCGCCCCTGCTGCTGGTCGCCGCCTTCCTCTGCATGGGCTACGCCAATTCGGTGCTGAGCCTGGTCGGGCAGACCCATCGCCTGCTCGGCATCCCGCGCGAATACCGGGTGCGCTTCGCCGCCGCCAACCTGGCCTCGAGCCAGATCGCCAGCGCGCTCGGCCCGGCCCTGGCCGGTCTGGCATTGCTGCATTGGCCGGTGCAGGCGGTCTATGCCGGTTTCGGCCTGGCCGCGGCCGGCTGCGCCTCGGCTTTCGCGCTGGTGCCGCGGGCGCGCGAATTCCTCGAGCTCGACCACGCGGTGGCGACCGATTGGTATCGCCGGCAGTACCCCGCCGCGTTCGATGCCGCGGCGGCCGAGCCATGACGGCCGCCGCGCCGCACCCGACCGATTTCCATCGCCTGGATACCCCGAGATGACCGCCAAGACCGTCGAAGCCTTGCTCGAAGACCTCCGCCTGCTGGGCGACGCCCAGCACCGGATCGCCACCGCGGTCCGTGCGCTGGTGCGGCAGCGGTTCGAGCCGTTCGCCGAGGAGGTCAAGTACGGCGGCATCCTGTTCGCCTCGGGCGTGCCGTTCTGCGGGGTCTTCGCCTACAAGGAGCACGTCTCGGTCGAATTCGGTCACGGCGCGGCCATCGAGGATGCATTGGGCCATCTCGAAGGCAGCGGCAAGTTCCGCCGCCATATCAAGCTCCGCACCGTCGCCGAGATCGAATCGAAGCAGCTGGCCCACTACCTGCCGCTCGCGCTGGAGGCGGCGAAGCGTGCGGCCTGACCGCCTGCAGGACGGCGCCGCCTCGAGCCGCGCGCCGGTCGCGGCGGGATCGCGCGCCGCCTGGGTCTACCTGGCCGCCGCCATCGCCGCGACCGGCGTCGCCATCCACCTGGCCGCGATCCTCGGCGGCCCGGCCTGGTATGCCTTCTTCGGCGCGCCGCCGCGCATCGTCGAGTCGGCCCGCAGCGGCACCTGGCTCGCGCCGGCCAGCGCCGCCGTCATCGCCGGCCTGATGGCGCTGTGCGCCGCCTATGCCTTGTCCGCGCTGCGGCGGATCCGGCGGCTGCCGCTGTTGCGCCCGATGCTCGCCGCCATGGCGGGCGTCTGCCTGTTGCGCGCGCTGATCCTGCCGCCGCTGGCGATCGGGCATCCCGAGCTGCGCAATGCGTTCGAATTCATCGCCGCCGCGGTCTGGGGCCTGGCCGGCATCGGCTTCGCGGTCGGTTTCCGCCTTGCGCGAACCGCGCCTGCCGGGCGGCGACCGGGCGACGCGCGCTGACCCGGCCTTGCCCGCTGGCTAGGCCGTGGCCCCGCGAGTCCGTCAGGCCGCCGACCGGGCACCCGCCGCGTCGCCGGCGAGATAAGGCCCGATATTGCGCAGCGCCCGCTCGACGTAGTCGTCTTTCTCGCCGACCGGCGCGACGTAGTGCAGCGCGCTCGCCGCCGTCTCGATGCCCTCCAGCCGCGCAAGGACCCAGGCGGCCAGGTAGGGCGAGGCCAGGCAGCCGCCGGCGGTGGCGACGTTGCCGCGGGCGAAGAAGGGCTGGTTCAGCACCTCGACGCCGGCCTCCTGCACCCAGGGCTTGGTGGTGAGGTCGGTACAGGCCGGCACGCCGCCGAGCAGGCCGAGCCGGGCCAGCACCAGCGTGCCCGAGCACTGCGCGCCCAGCAGCTGGCGCGCCGGGTCGAGCCGCAGCCGGGCCATCAGCGCCGGGTCGGCCACCACCTCACGCGTCAGCATGCCGCTGCCGACCAGCACCGCGTCGGCCTCGGCCGCTTCTTCCAGCGTGGCCTGCGCCTCCAGCACCACGCCGTTCATCGAGCGCACCCTGGCCGCGGGGCAGGCGATCGATACCCGCCAGCCCGGCTTCCTGACGCGGTTGAGGATGCCGAGGGCGAGCAGGGAGTCGAGCTCGTTGAAGCCTTCGAAGGTCAGGATGGCGATGTGCATGGCGCGGTTCCGGTGGTGGGTTGTCCGGCGCCATCCTAGGCAGCACAATCTCGGACAATCAAATAATTGTCATGCATACATTGCCATGGTCCAGGCTCGTTACAAGCAGGTGGTCGACCGGCTCGCCGGCGAGATCCGGACCGGCCGGCTGCCGCCCGGCACGCGGCTGCCGACCCATCGCAGGCTCGCCGCTCAGGAAGGCCTGGCGCTGGTGACCGCCAGCCGCGTCTACGCCGAGCTGGAGACGATGGGCCTGGTCAGCGGCGAGGTCGGCCGCGGCACCTTCGTCAGGGAGACCGCGCTGCCGCCGGGCCAGGGCGTCGACCAGCAGGCGGTGGCGGCCGGCATGCTCGACCTGAACTTCAACTACCCGGCGCTGCCCGGCCAGGCCGAGCTGCTGCGCACCGCGCTGCGCCAGCTCGCGGCCGCCGGCGATCTCGAAGCATTGCTGCGCTACCAGCCGCACGGCGGCCGCCCGCACGAACGCGCCGCGGTGGCGCGCCACCTGGCCCGGCGCGGCCTGGCGATAGGCGGCGAGCAGGTCGCGCTGGTCTCCGGCGCCCAGCACGGCCTGGCGGTCACGCTGCTGGCGCTGCTGCAGCCGGGCGACCTGGTGGCGGTCGACGCCCTCAGCTACCCCGGCTTCAAGCTGCTGGCCGAGGCCCACCGGCTGGAGCTGGCGGCCATCCCGGCCGGCGCCGACGGCCCCGACTGCGATGCGCTGGAAGCCCTGTGCCGCCGGCGCCCGGTCAAGGCCATCTACGCCATGCCGACGCTGCACAATCCGCTGGGCTGGGTGATGGGCCTGGACGCGCGGCGGCGGCTGGCCGCAATCGCCCGCCGCCACGGCCTGCTGATCGTCGAGGATGCCGCCTATGCCTTCCTGGCCGACGACGCGCCGGCGCCGCTGGCCGCCCTGGCGCCGGAGGCGACGGTCTACGTCTCGGGCTTTTCCAAGAGCGTGGCCACCGGCCTGCGGGTCGGCTGCGTCGCGGCGCCGCCGCCGTGGCTGGGCAGGATCGAGCGCGCCATCCGCGCCACCACCTGGAACACGCCGGGCGTGATGACCGCCATCGCCTGCGGCTGGCTCGACGACGGCACGGTCGACCGGCTGGAGGCGGAAAAGCGCGCGGACGCGCGCGCCCGCCAGCGGATCGCCGCCGAGGCGCTCGGCGCATTGCCGCGCATCGGCCACCCGGCGTCCTACTTCGTCTGGCTGCCGCTGGCCGAAGAGGTGCGCGCCGACCGGGTCGCCGTGGCGCTGATGCAGGCAGGCATCTCGGTTTCCACCGCCGAGCCGTTCGCCACTTCGGCGCAGGTACCGCATGCGATCCGGCTGGCGCTGGGCTCGGTCGAGCCGGCCCAGCTGCGCGGGGCCTTGGCCAAGGTGGCGGAGGTGATCGCGGCGCCGCCCTATTGAAGCGGCCGCGCGTGCCGCGTCAGACCAGCGCCAGGCTGAAGCGCGCCTTGGCCCGCATCTGTCCGCCGAGCCGGCGGTAGAAGCCGATCGCCGACCGGTTCCAGGCCGGCGTCTGCCATTGCAGCTCGGCGTAGCCCTGCGCCCGGCCATGCTCGGCGACCGCCGCCAGCAGCGCCCGCCCCAATCCCAGCCCACGCACCGACTCCCGCAGGTAGAGGCAATCGAGATGCAGGAAGGGCGCGCCGGCCAGCGTCGCGAAATCGACGGTCGCGCTGGCGTAGCCGACCGGCTCGCCGTCGCTCAGCGCCAGCCAGGCCCGCAGCCGGCCCTGCGCCAGCGCGGCGGCGAGACGCCCGGCATGGCCCGCGCCGCAGCCGGCGATCCGCTCGTAGGCCGCATGCTCGGCGCACAGCGGCGCCAGCAGCGCGGCGTCCTGCGCCGTGGCCGGGCGGATCGCCGCCGCCATGTTCAGCAGCCGCACTCGATCAGCGGCGCGTCGGGCGACAGGCTGCCCGGCGCCATGCCGGTGGCGACCGGGTGGCCGTCGCGGCGCCAGAAGTCGAGGCCGCCGAGCATCTCCTTCACCGTGAAGCCGAGCGCGGCCAGCTTGTAGGCGCCCTTGGTCGAGCCGTTGCAGCCGATGCCGTCGCAGTAGGTGACGTAGGTCTTGCTGCGGTCGAGCCGCGCCGTGCTCGCCTCGTCCATCCGCCGGTGCGGCAGGCTGATCGCGCCGGGCACGTGGCCCTCGGCGTACAGCGCCTCGCTGCGGGTATCGACCACCACGATGCCGGCGATGCCGTTGCGCAGGTCCTCGGCCACGTCCCAGGCGTCGGCGTGGTAGTGCAGCTTGGCCAGCATGTAGTCGCGGCTGGCGGCGGGCTCGGGAGCGGGATGGGCGAGAACCTGGGAGATGGCTTGGGACATGGCGTTGCGCCCTTTCGGCATGATGGGGTGACGGAGCCATTCTAGGGCGCCATGGACTTATCATTGATACCCATCCAGCCAATCCGATAAGACCGATCCGATGAGCACATCCAGCCTCTGGCTCGCGCTGTTCCAGCAATCCGCCGAGCACGGCCGGCCGCTGCGCGAGCAGCTGTGCGGCGCGCTGCGCCAGGCGATCGCCGCCGGCACGCTGGCGCAGCATGCGCGGCTGCCGTCGTCGCGGGTGCTGGCGGCCGACCTGGCGCTGTCGCGCGTCACCGTCGAGGCCGCCTATGCCCAGCTCGAGGCCGAGGGCTATCTCGAGCGGCGCATCGGCCAGGGCACCCTCGTCCGCATCGCCCTGCCGCCCGCCGGCCGCGCCGCGATGGCCGGGCCCGCCCCCGTCGCGGCGGCGCTGTCGGCCCGCGGCCGCCGCATCGTGACCGACGGCGGCTGCGTCGATCCGCAGCAGCCGCGCGCCTTCTGCGCCGGCAGCCCCGAGCTGCGCGCCTTCCCGCACGACACCTGGCGCCAGCTGAACAACCGCCGCCTGCGCCGGGACGGCGAGGCGCTGATGCGCTACGGCGACCCGCAGGGCCACCCGGCGCTGCGCCGCGCCATCGCCCACTACCTCGGCCAGTCGCGCGGCGTGCGCTGCGACGCCGGCCAGGTGCTGGTGCTGACCAGCTCGCAGCAGGCGCTGCAACTGCTGGCCACCGTGCTGCTCGACCCGGCCGACCCGGTGTGGATCGAGGAACCGGCCTACCGTGGCGCCCGCACCGCCTTCGCCGCGGCCGGCGCCACCCTGCTGCCGGTACCGGTCGACGGCGACGGCCTGCGGATCGAGGAGGCGGCGGCCGGCGATCCGGCGGCCGGCGGTCCGGGGGCCGGCGGTCCGATGACCAGCGCCCCGGCAACCGCTGCCGCACTGCCGATCCCGCGCCTGATCTACCTGACCCCGTCGCACCAGTACCCGACCGGCGCCACGCTGAGCCTGGCGCGCCGGCTGGCGCTGGTCGACTACGCCGGCCGGCACGGTTGCTGGCTGGTCGAGGACGATTACGACGGCGAATTCCATTACGACGGCCGGCCGCAGCCGGCGCTGCAGGGGCTCGATCCGCACGGCCGCACCCTCTACCTCGGCACCTTCTCCAAGGCGCTGTTCCCCTCGCTGCGGCTGGCCTACCTGGTGCTGCCGCCGGCGCTGGTCGCGCCGCTGACCACCGCGCGCACGGTGCACGACGGCCACTGCGCCCAGCTGGCGCAGGCGGTGACGGCCGACTTCATCGAGCAGGGCCATTTCGCCGCCCACCTGCGCTATATGCGCCAGCTCTATCGCGGCCGGCGCGACGCGCTGCTGGAAGCGATCGGCGGCAAGCTGCCGTGGCTGACGGCCCAGCCCAATACCGGCGGCCTGCAACTGGCCGCCACGCTGCCGCCGGACTGGGAAGCGCCGCTGAGCCGCCAGGCCGCCGCGCTCGGCATCGCCACGCCGAGCCTGTCGGCGCTGTACGGCGGGCCGGCGGCGCAGGACGGCTGGCTGCTCGGCTATGCGGCGCTGACGCCCGAGGAGATCGCCGCGGCGGTCGACGGCCTGGCCACGCTGCGCCTGCCGCCGCGCTGACGCGCCGCGCGGCGGGGAGCCGTCCGGCCCAAGCAGGCTGCCGTCAGCGCCAGATCGGGATATCGATCCGGCTGCGGCCCGACCAGCGGATGCGCAACGGCTCGCCCGCGTCGGCGATCGATTCGGCGCTGACGTCGCGGCCGCTGCCGTAGTTGATCTGGCGGTCGGGCTGCTTGCTGACCGCCAGCACCGCCACCAGCCGGCTGCCCGGCTGCAGCTGGCGGCCGAGCAGGTTCTCGCTGCGGAACGACAGCACCGTCGGCCGGCCCGGCTGCAGCAGCCGGCGCTTGCCGCGCTCGTGCACGTAGCTGGCGCGGCCCAGCCAGGCGGCGAGCTGGAAGTAGCGGCCGTCGGCGAACTGCTCGTACAGCGTGACCGACAGGTCGAGGTCGCGCTTGTTGGCGACGAAGGCCAGCCGGCCCGAGAACAGGCCGGCCAGCGTGAGCGGCCGCTCGAACGGCGCGCTGGCGAACACCAGGCCATTGCGGCGGTCGAGCTCCGCGTTGATCGCCAGCGGCGGCGCGACATAGTCGGCGTCGCCGCGCTCGGCCAGGTCGACCGTCTGCTCGATGGCCTCGTCGCCGGCCGGCGCCTGCACCTCGAGCCGGTGCGGCCCGTCGCCGGCGGCCGGCCGCAGGTGGTAGCCGAGCACGGTCTCGTGCATCGCCTCGAGCGTCGGCGCGTGCAGCCAGGTGTTGGCGCCCATCAGCTGGTAGTTGATTCGGTCCTTCAGCAGCGCCGGCTTCGGCGCGCCCTTGAACACGTGGTCGAACCACTGGTAGCGCAGCGCCCGCAGGTCGATGTCGGCGACCGGGTCGATGGCGTAGCCCTGCACCGTGCGCGCCACGCCGAACTGCATGGCCAGGTGCTCGTAAGGGCCGATCAGCAGCGTGTGGTCGGCGCGCGGGTCGTGGCGGGTGTGCTGGTCGAAGTAGTACAGCGCGCCGACCTGGGCGCCGTCGAAATAGCCGGTGGTGGCCAGCACCGGGATGCGGATGCGGGCGAACTCGGCGCCGTAGGGGATCATGCGCTGCCAGTAGGCGTCGTAGGACGGATGGTCGAGCCAGCGCCGGAAGATCGGGTTCGGCCTGCCGTCGATGCGTTCCAGCTCGCGGTAGGGCCGGCCGCCCCGGTACCAGTCGCGGTCGAGCGCGCGCCAGCGCGCCGTGTCGCCGTAGGTCGCGTCGTCCAGCGCCTTGCCGTTGCCCACGTAGTGCGGCCACGGGTAGATGAAGTTGAGGAAGACGTTGCCCTGCATCGGCACGTCGATGCCCGGCGCGGCGCTGGCCGAGGTCATCAGCGCCTTGAGCGCGCGCGGCATGCGCTTGGCGGCGGCCCAGGCGGCGAAGCCGTTGTAGCTGCTGCCGTACATGCCGACGCGGCCGTCGCTCCACGGCTGGCGGGCGATCCAGTCGATCACCGCCGCGGCGTCCTTGCCGTCGTGCTCGTAGGGCGCCACCGGGCCGGGGCTGCGACCCTTGCCGCGGCTGTAGGCCACCACGCCGGCATAGCCGTAGGCCGCGGCGCGCTTGGCGTCGTCGTAGGCCCAGTCATCGACCGCGTAGATGGTGAAACCGAGCAGCGTGGTCTGCCGCCCCGGCAGCGCGCGCGGCCGTACGCCGATGGCGGCGATGCGCGCGCCGTCCGGGCTGCGGATCAGCAAGCTGCGGTCGATGCGGTAGCGCCGCGCGTCGTCCTCGGCCACCAGCGCGTCGATGCGCGGCAGCAACAGGCCGTAGTCGCGCCGCACCTGGTATTTGCGCACCAGCTCGAGCAGGGCGGCCTGGTCGGGCTCGCCGCCCCGGCGCAGCGCGGCCATCGCGGCATGCAGCTCGTCGTCGAGGCGGGACAGGTCGTTGCGGAAGGCGGTGGCGGCCCAGTAGGCCGGGCGGTCGTCGAGCGGCCGGTAGACCGTCTCGAAGGCCTGCCGCAGCGCCGCGTCGACCGCCGCGGGATCGACCGCCGCCGCATCGGTCGCCGTCCCGGCTGCCAGGCGGGCCTGCGCCGTGGCGGCGATCTCGTACTGCACGAACAGCACCTCGGCATGGGCGACGCCGCGCTCGCGGCGCAGAGCGCGCAAGGCACGCAGGCTCTCGATCGCCGCGGCGTGGTCGCCGGCCACCGTCTGCAGCCGGAACACGGTGTCCAGGTAGCGCTCGCGATCTTCGTCGCGGTAATCGGCCCCCAGTTGCCGCGCCAGCCCGGGCATGGCGCGCCCGAGCGCGATGTCGTCGGTCAGCGCGGCGGCCGGCAATGCAAAGGGCGCCGCGAAGGCGCCCGGGACCAGCAACAGCGTGAGGGCCAGCAAACAGGACAAGCGCATGGATCGCATGCTCCGGGGCTAGATCGATGGCATGCATCGTAGCCGCCACCGACCTGCCCCGCTTGCCTACGGCGCCGGTATCGCGCTCACCGTGGCGTTGCGCCAGGCCGCCGCCAGCTGCGATTTCACCCACTCGGGCACCGACTTCTTCTGCGCTTCCAGGCTCAGCTTGAGGCCGGCCAGCGAGCGGCCGCTCTGGCGATTGTTCTTCAGGTCGGCCAGGAATACCCGCTCCGACTCGCCCAGATAGGCCTGTGCCTCGTCCGCTTCGCGTTGCGCCTGCGCCGTCTTGCCCTGGGCCTGGCTCTCGCGGCTCCGCCCCTGCAGCCCGCTGCCCCGCGACAGCAGCGCGTAGCCCAGCGATTCGCGCAGCGTGTAGTACCAGTCCGGCGGCTCGTTGTAGTTGAGCGCGTCCTGCAGTACGACGCCCTTGCGCCACAGTTGCAGCACCACCGCTTCGGCGTCGCCCTTGGCGTCGGCCAGATCCTGCGCCAGCGGCTCGGCCGGGCTGCCGCCGACCGCCTCGTTCAGTTGCTGCCGCAGCGTCTCGAGCGGGATCGCCGGCGAGCGGCCGCCATTCAGCGCGCGGTCGAGCAGGATCACGTCGGCGATGCGGAACAGCTGCAGCGCCGCATTGTTGCCGTACTGCAGGTTCTTGTTGGCGTCCAGCACCGCGCGCACCGTGCCCCAGAAGTCGCGCAGCGCGGCCTGGCCCGCCTCGCCGGGACCGCCCAGCGCCTGGTAGGCGCGCGCATAGGCCAGCATGGCGCGGCTGTACGGCATCTTCAGCTCCGGCCAGTCGGGCCGCGCGGCGCGGCAGGTCTGGTTGATCGCCTCGTTGGCCGCCTTCACCTCGCCGGCCATGCGCTCGACGTAGTCCCAGGCCTGGAAGCGGGTGCCGAAGTAGAACGGCGCGGCGAAGAAGTAGTCGCTCTTGACCTGGATCTCCTCGGGGAACTGGCGGCACAGGTAGTCGTTGCTGGCGAAGGTGCGGGTGTTCTGCACCAGCTCCTCGGCCATGTTCAGCGATTCGTTGCGGCGGCCTTCGATCGACAGCGTCCAGGTCAGGAAGTGGATGTTGTGGCCGAGGTAGTGCAGCGGATAGACGTCGTTGGACTTGTCCTGGTTGGCCAGCGCGCGGTCGACCGACACCGCGGCGTAGTTGGCCGCGCTGGCGGCGGCGTTGTCGCCGATGCGCTGGTAGATGTGCGAGGCCATGTGCACCAGGTGGCCCGAGGCCGGCGTCAGCCTGGGCAGCCGCTCGGCCATCGGCTGGCCGCTCTCGGAGAACGGCGATTCCTCGATCACGTGGATGTAGAAGTGGTTGGCGCCGCTGTGCAGCGCGTTCTGCATCAGCACCTTGTTGAGCACCTGCAGCGCGGTGTCAGCCTCGGGCGTGGGTTTGACCTCGTTGCTGGTCGAGGCGGTGCCCTTCCACCATTTCCACGGCGTGACGTTGAGCAGCGCGTCGGCGTACAGCGTGGCGGCGTCGAGGTCGTCCTCGTAGCGCTCCGACAGCGCCTTCATGCGCTCGACGTAGCGGCGCTGGGTGGCGTCGGTGATCACCACCTTGGTGCCGGAACGCTCGAACAGGCTGGCGAAGGCATCGGCATAGCCGACCTCGCGCTCGAGCTGGGCGATGCTGTACTGGGCGCGGGCGGCCGGGTCCTTCAACCGCGCCTGGGCATTGCGCAGCGCGACCTGGCTCGCGCGATAGGACAGCCGGTTGCAGCCGTGGGTGGCGTCGCTGTTGATGTTGGAATTGGCCGACAGCGCGATGCCCCAGTAGGGCATGGCGACGCCTTGGTCGAGGCTGATCGCCTTGTGGAAAGCCTGGATCGCGTCGGGGAAGTTGAAGCCGTATTGCAGCGTGAAGCCCTGGCTGTAGAACAGCTTGACCTGCTCGACGTGCAGGCCGAGCGTCACCAGCGGGTACTTCGCATCGCCCAGGCCCGACTGCAGTTGCGTCTGCGCCGGGTCGATCGCCTGCACGCATTCGCGCATGACGTCGGCGAAGCTCAGGCTGTCCGGCGCGGGGGTGAATTCGGCGCGCTGGCCGGCCAGCGAATGGGCTTCGACCAAGGTGGGGATCAAGGCCACAGCGGCGGCGGCCAGGATGGATGCAACAAGGGTGCGCATGGTTTTCCTCCTCTTGGATGGAGCCGGTCTATGCCGGCCCGTTGAAATGGCGTGGCGACAGGTGGCGCAGGCGTGGTTCTGGTCTCGGGGTCACCTTCAGCCGATGCCGCGCCTGCGGCGATCGCCATGCAGGTCGGGCTTCAGCCCGGCGGCGCCGTTGGACGGATCGCTGTCGGACTGAAGCCCGACCTACATTGCGCAAGCAGGCAAGACGGCAGCTGCAAATGCGTGCCTCGCACCGATCTGCGGCCGCGCTTCAACGTAGGTCGGGATTTACGCCCGACAGCGACCTCGATTTGCGGCGCTGTCGGGCGTAAAGCCCGACCTGCCGGCCACGCGGCGGCAGCGGCCGCGCGCCGGCGCCTCGGCTTCGACGGTCAAGGAGTGTTGTCGACCAGCCGCTTGATCTGCGGCGCCAGGTCCTTGTCCGAGATCGCCACCTCGACCAGCGCCGGCCCGCCCTCGACCGCGAAAGCCTGCGTCAGCACTTCGCCGAGCTGGCCGAGGCTGTCGACCTTGAAGCTGCGCGCGCCGAAGGCCGCCGCCACGCCGGCGTAGTCCCACGCCGGCAGCACGTCGAACGGCGCGAACTCGCCGTCGGGCAGGAAGGCCTTGTCGTCGACGAAGGCCTGCTCGATCGCATAGACCTGGTTGCTCATCACGAACACCACCGACTCGACCCGGTTGCGCGCCAGCGTCGACAGCGACTGGCAGACCATCATGAAGCCGCCGTCGCCGGCCACCACCACCGGCTTGGCGCCGGTCGCCAGCGCCACCCCGATCGCACAGCCGGTCTCGTGGCCGAGCGAGCCCCAGGCGGCGTCGCCGATGAAGCTGCCGGCCGGCAGGTGGCTGATGTTGGAGGCGACGTAGAGCGAGGAGCTCTCGCCCAGGATCAGCCGCGTGCTGCGGGTCAGCTTGTGCTCGAACAGGTGGTCGGTCAGGTGGGCGAAGAAGGTGTTGTAGTCGAGCCTGGACTTGTCGACCGATTCGTCGACGAACAGCGGCAGCGTATTGGGACCGGGGATCGGCGGCCGGGCGAACTCGGCCACGCGCGACAGGAGGCCGGCCAGGAAATCCTGCATGGCGACGTCGCGGTAGTGGGCGGCCCCGATGCGCAGGCCCTGGTCGTCCGACAGCGTCATGGCGTCGAAATGCTGGCCCATGAAGTAGAGGTAGTCGTCGGTGAAGATCGCGCCGAGCGCCAGCACGAAGTCGGAGGCGTTGACGATCTCGCGCGTCGACGCGATCGAGGCCGGGCCGGCATAGGTGCCGATGAAGGCCGGCTGCGATTCGTCGAGCACGGTCTTGCCCAAGAGCGTGGTGGTGAACTGCAGGCCGCTCTGGTCGACCAGCTGCTGCGCCTGCTCGGCCAGGCCGTAGCGGGCGATCTCGACGCCGAGCAGCAGCAGCGGACGCTGCGCCGCCTTGAGCTTCTCCACCGTCAGGTCCAGCGCGGCCTTGAGCGCGTCGAGGTCGCTGGCCGGCGGCAGCGGCGCGAGGCGGCCTTCGGGCGGCCGGCAGGGATCGCCCCAGACGTTCTGGTAGGCCTCGAGGTAGACCGGCTGGCGATGGGTCAGCGCGGCGACCAGCGCGGCGTCGATCTGGCCCGGCGCCAGCGCGGCGTCGCGCAGCACCTCGCTGGCGACGGTGACCTGGGCGAACACGTCGCGGTCGGCCTCGAAATCGCCGGTCGAGTGGTGGAACAGGATGCCCTGCTGGCGCGCCACCTGACGGTTGGCGGTCGAGGGGCTGGCCGAGATCACCACCACCGGGTTGCGCTCGACGTAGGCGCCGGCCACCGCGTTGAGCGCGCTGAAGCTGCCCACGCCGTACTGCACCGAGACCGCGCCGAAGCCGCCGAGCGCGCGCGCATAGCCGTCGGCGGCATAGCCGGCGCCGAGCTCGTGCACGTCGCCGACCGCCTCGATGCCGGGGAAGGCGTCCAGCGCCGCCATGAACTTCGACACGTAGTCGCCGGGCACCTGGAACACCTTGCTCACGCCGAGCTCGACCAGCCGGGTGAGCAGGTACTGCGCCACGGTGAACGGGGCGGATGCCGCGTTGGCCGCGGCCTGGTTAGTTACCGTCGTCATGATCGATCCCCTTGTAGGCGAACTGGGTGATGTCGTCGAGGATGGGCGCGCAGTTCTGGCAGGTCTGGCAGCCCGTATCGATGCTGCAGCCTTCCGGTACCGGCACCGGCATCAGCGGGTAGTCCGACTCGGGCGGCAGCCAGTCGGGCCGGGGCAGGCCGAAGAACGATTCGAGCGTCGACTCGGCGGTGGTCAGCGCGCCCTCGACCCAGCCCTGGCCGTAGGAATAGGCCTCGCCGACGATGAAGATGTCCTGGCTGTCCACCGGCTTTCGCATGCGGCACATGATCTCGTCGAGCCGGTAGTTGGCCTTCCATTCGTGCCAGCCGCCGCCGTAGGGGTCGTCGCCCCATTCCTGGTAGGCGGTCGAATACGGTAGCGGCAGCTCGAGCTGGTCGTGCAGCTGGGCGACCTGGCGCTGCGCCACGTAGACCATCTCGCGCGTCGCCATGTGGGCCATCTGCGGCACCACGTTGTTCTGGTCGACGCCGGGCTCGATGCAGCGCGGCACGAAGCCGCGGTAGGGCTCGTCGTTCTCCAGCCCCTTCCAGAACGGCACGGTGCCGATGTCGTTGTACGACACCATGGCCAGCGAGTTGAGCCAGGGCTTGCCGCCCTCCTGCTCGCACTCGGTGCCCATGTAGTACATCTGGCGGATCGGCAGGTCGGTCACCGAACGGCCGGCGACCAGGCCCAGGCTGCGCCACCACGGCTGCTCGTAGGCGAAGAACATCTTGAAGGCCGACTGGATCAGCACCGAGGTCAGGTTCTTCTTGAGCCATGGATCGTCGAAGAAATCGGACTTGATCAGTTCGAGCGAGCGGCGCGGCATGCCGAGGATCAGCTTCTTGGCGCGCACCACGGTCTCTTCGCCGTCCTCGACGTCGCGGGTCTTGCCGTTCTCGCTGACGGTGGGCCGGAACACCAGCGTGTAGCGGTAGTCGGCGCCGTCGTCGATGCGGATCTCGGCCAGCCGCTGGTTCATGTGCACGCGCGCCTTGCCGTCGAGCACGCCGGGCAGCTCGGCGAAGTGCTTGGCCAGCGTCAGCGGCAGCGCCTGGAAGCCGTGCCGCAGGGTGAGGAAGACGGTCTCGTCGCTGTATTCGGTGGCCGGCAGCTGGGTGACGGCGCTGGCGTTGGCCACGTTGGCCTCGTAACCGCCGGCGTCCTTCATGAACTGGTAGCCCTCGTTGCTGAGCACGCGATAGAGCAGGTCCCAGAAGCCGTACTTCCAGATCTCCTTGCCGAACACCTTCACGTTCATCTGCTCGCACAGGCTCATGTTGGCGAAGTTCGGGCACAGGTAGTTCATCACCTTGACCTGCAGGTCCTCCGGCCCGTAGCCCTGCTCGCTCCAGTCGAGCTTGTAGGGCACCTTGGCCGGGTCGGACAGCTCGCGGTAGCGCAGGTACTGGCCGCGCAGGTAGAACAGGTTGTTCTTGGCGCCGACTGGGGCGGGCGCGCCCATCGGGAAGTTCTTGGTCGGCAGGTCGAGGTGGGTGACCAGGTTGGCGACCATGATGTGGCTGGTCGGGATGTAGCGCATGCCGCCGAGCTCGGCCACCACGTTGGGCAGGCCGGGCAGGGTCTTGCTGAACAGCCGGCCGCCGATGCGGTCGCTGTATTCGAACAGCGCGATGCGCTGTTCGGCGCCGCGCGCGGCCTGCAGCCGCCAGGCGCTGTAGGTGCCGGACACGCCGCCGCCGACCACGGCGACGTCGAGTTCGATCGGTCCGGACTGGGCTTTCGCGCCGGATTTCTTGCTGGCTTTGGCCATTGCTTGCGCTCCTCGCGGCAAATGGTGGGCTGGTGCCGGGACGAGGCCGCACGTCGGCGGGCTGGGCAGGGGAGCGGGAACGGGCAGGCGAAGCAGGCGCAACGGGCACGACGGCCACCCGGCGAGCGGGCGGCCGCAGCGATCCCATGCAATCGACTCCTCCCGGAACGGGCGCGCACCCGCCGGCCGCCGTGGGCGCGGGCGCCGCCGCGCAGGGCGGCGCCTCGTACAGGCGTGTTGTGGTTTGGCGGTACCAGCATAGACCGGCGCCGGCGGACTGCCAGGCGGCGGGGGATGCACGGGGGTTACATGGGGAGGGGCTACCTGCCGGGGTGGTCGGCGGATGTATGGATGCGGACGGCGAATGCCTATATGCCAAAGATGAAGCTGGGGGTTAAAGCCCCTCTCCCTCCGGGAGAGGGGTTGGGGTGAGGGAGCGACGGTTCAGTCACACGCTGACGGTCAGCTAACGCTCAACCGGCGTCCCTCATCCTGCCCTCTCCCGGAGGGAGAGGGTAGCGACAGCGTGTCTTCAGCTATTGATCGCCGACCGACCAGTTGGACAGCCGGCGCCTGCAGCGCTACGCCGCCACCGCCAGCAAAGCCTCCACCTGCGCCAGCCGCGCCCGCTCGAGCGGTTCGGCGGCGCCGCGCGCGCCCTGCCGCTCGTCGTTCTCGGGCCGGATCGACAGCCGGACCAGGCTGCCGTCGACCACAAAGGCCAGCGTCGGATGGCCGCCCTTGGGGCTCGATTCGGTGCGGTAGTCGATGCCGAGGTTGAGGCAGCGGATCTCGACCGCCTTGTCGTTGTCGGTGTAGACCACCAGATTGATGTCGGAATGCGGCCCCGCGGTACCGGCCAGCACCGAGCCGACCAGGTAGGGCTTGAACTCGGTGAACAGCCGCATGGCGGTCGCCGCGGTGCGGCGCAGGCCGTCGACCACGTCGGCGTGGCCCGGCTGGTAGAGCGCGCGGTAGTCGCGCAGCGCCGCCTCGATCTCCTCGTTGCCGGGCAGGTTCTTGCCCTCGGGCAGGCCCAGCCGCTTGATGGCCTTGCGCTTGGCCTGGCCGTAGTCGTCGACGTGCTCCTCGGCCATCAGCCGGGCAGCCAGCTGGATGATTTGCTCGCGCGCGCCGCGCGGCGATCGGTCGTGGTGTCCCATGGCTGTCCTCGCTTGGTGGATAGTCAGTGCGGCGGCCCGCAGGGCGGGCCCGACCAGAGGAGGCGGCCGGCGAGCGGCGCGCATCCCGAACAACGGCCCTAGCGTATCGTATTGCATCGCATCTTTCACACCTCGACCCATGACCGCATCGCCCGCCCTCGCCGACCTGCACTGGCTGCTGGGCTCGCCCTCGCTGCTGGCGCCGGCGGCCTTGCCTGCCGGCGTCGCCGACGGCAGCGCGGCGCTCGGCGAGTCCTGGTGGCGCCGGCTGGACCCGGCCGCCGTCGCGGCTGCATTCGAGGGTTCGACCGCCACCGGTCCGTTTCGTCTCGGCCGCCATGCCGAATCGCTGCTGCGCGCCGGCCTGGCCCGGCTGCCCGGCCACGCGCTGCTGGCCAGCCAGTTGCCGGTCCGCGACGGCGGCATCAGCCTCGGCGAGTACGACTTCCTGCTGCGGCAGCCGGGCGAGGCGCCGCTGCTGCACATCGAGCTGGCGGTGAAGTTCTACGTCGCGCTGCCGCACGCCGGCGGCCTGCATTACGTCGGCCCCGGCCTGCGCGACGCGCTCGACCTCAAGCTGGCCCGGCTGTTCGGTCACCAGCTGCGGCTGGCCGGGACGCCGGCCGGCCGCGCCGCGCTGCCGGACCCGGCCGCCGCGGTCCAGCCGATGGCCTGGCTGCGCGGCTGGATGTTCTACCGCGATCCGGCCGATGTGCCCTGGGCCGGCCTCGCCGCCGACCACCTGCGCGGCTGGTGGCGGCGCTGGGGCGAGGCCTGGCCGTGCAGCCGGCCCGGCGGCCGCTGGCGCGCGCTGGCCAAGCCGGACTGGCTGGCGCCGCGCCGGCTGGAGGAGGCCGGCGCCGATCTCGCCGCGCAGCAGGCCGAAGCGGCGCGTCAATTCGCCGCCGCGCCGCAGCCGATGATGGTGGCCGAATATGCGCCGCCGGCCGAAGGCGGCCACGAGCTGGCGCGCGGCCTGGTCCTGCCGGCGGACTGGCCGCAGCCAGGCCGGTTAGAATCGCTGCTCGACGCGGTGGCGGCCTTGCCGCCGGCCCGGCCGGCCTGAACCATCGGCCGCGGCCGCGCTCCATCTCCCCCTTCGGACCGGATAATCCGCCGCGTCCGCGCCACAGGGCATAGGCAATGAAACACGACGACAAGCACATCCGCTTCCTGGCGGAACACCTGCTGCATACCGGCATAGGCGGCCTCGGCGGCCGCGAGCGCTCCGCGCTGAGGCGCATCTCGCGCCGGCTGCAGGAAACGACGCGCGGCAACGGGCTGCCCGAGGAAGACGGCGTGACGCTGGGCGAGCGGCTGGCCGACCGGGTCGCCGAGTTCGGCGGCTCGTGGACCTTCATCAGCCTGTTCGCGGTGTTCCTGCTGGGCTGGGCGGTACTCAACACCGAGCTGCTGCGCAGCCATGCCTTCGACCCCTACCCTTACGTCTTCCTCAACCTGGTGCTGTCGATGTTGGCCGCGATCCAGGCGCCGATCATCCTGATGTCGCAGAACCGCCAGACCGCGCGCGACCGCATGACCATGATCCGGGACTTCGAGGTGAACCTGAAGGCCGAGGCCGCCATCGGCGAACTGCACGGCCGGCTCGACCACCTGACCTGGCAGACGCTGCGCGACCTCGACCAGATCAAGCAGATGCTGGCGCAACGGCCGACGGCGGACGCCGCGGCAGCGGGCATCGCCACGTCGGGCGCCGCGCCGCAGCACGCCGCCAAGGAGCCGCCCCATGCGCGCTGAAGCGCCGCGCGTCGCGGTGATCGGCGGCGGCCCGGCCGGGCTGATGGCGGCCGAGGTGCTGGCCGCAGGCGGCGCGGCGGTCGAGCTGTACGACGCCATGCCCTCGGTCGGCCGCAAGTTCCTGCTGGCCGGCGTCGGCGGCATGAACCTCACCCATTCCGAACCGCGCGAGCCGTTCCTGGCGCGCTACGGCGCGCGCGAGGCCGAGCTGACGCCGCTGCTGGCCGAATTCTCGCCGGCGCGGCTGTGCGACTGGGTGCACGGCCTCGGCATCGACACCTTCGTCGGCAGCTCGGGCCGGGTCTTCCCGGCCGACATGAAGGCGGCGCCGCTGCTGCGCGCCTGGCTGCACCGGCTCAAGGCGGCCGGCGTGGCCTTCCACGTGCGCCACCGCTGGCTCGGCTGGGACGCGGACGGCGCGCTGCGCTTCGCCGCCCCGGCCGGCGAACGGCTCGCCAGGCCGGACGCCACCGTACTGGCGCTCGGCGGCGCCAGCTGGCAGCGGCTCGGCTCGGACGGCGCGTGGCTGCCGCTCTTGGCTGCGCGCGGCGTCGACGTCGCGCCGCTGGTGCCGGCCAACTGCGGCTTCGACGTGGGCTGGAGCGCGCATTTCCGCGACAAATTCGCCGGCGCGCCGCTCAAATCGGTGGCGCTCGCCTTCACCGGCCCGGACGGCCGCCGCTTCGAGCGCCGCGGCGAATGCGTGGTGACCGCCGGCGGCATCGAGGGCAGCCTGGTCTACGCGGCCTCGGCCGCGCTGCGCGACGCCATCGCCGCGCACGGCAGCGCCACCTTCGCGCTCGACCTGGCGCCGGACCGTTCGCCCGAACGCATCGCCGCCGAGGTGGCCCATCCGCGCGGCTCGCGCTCGCTGTCCAGCCATCTGCAGAGCAAGGTCGGCATCACCGGCGTCAAGGCCGGCCTGCTGCGCGAATGCCTGGACCGCGAGGCCTACGCCGATCCGGCCCGGCTGGCCGCCGCGATCAAGGCGCTGCCGGTCACCGTGCGTGCGCCGCGGCCGATCGACGAGGCGATCAGCAGCGCCGGCGGCGTGCGCTTCGAGGCACTCGACGCGGCGCTGATGGCGCGCGCAGTGCCCGGGCTGTTCTGCGCCGGCGAGATGCTGGACTGGGAAGCGCCGACCGGCGGCTACCTGCTCAGCGCCTGTTTCGCCAGCGGCCGTGCGGCGGGCCTCGGGGCGCTCGACTGGCTGGCGCGGCGCGAACACGCCGAACAACCGTAGAAGCGGCTTCAGCCGCGAATCGCCGAACAGGCCGCGGCGCGTGCCGAAGCGTTCGCGGCTGAAGCCGCTCCTGCGGCAAAGCCATCCGCCGCGCCGCGCCGCCGTAGGTCGGGCTTTACGCCCGACAGCGGCCTTGCTTGATAGCGCTGTCGGGCGTAAAGCCGACCTGCCGGGCATGGCGCCAGTCCAGCGGCCACCCGGCCCCCAATTTCAACGTTCCAGCCGAAAGCTCCCCCACCATGCGCCAAGCCGTCGACCTCAAGAAAGCCTACCGCCTGCTCAACCACGGCCCGACCGTGCTGGTCTCAAGCAGCCACGGCGGCCAGCGCAACGTGATGGCGGCGGCCTGGAGCATGCCGCTCGACTTCGAGCCGCCCAAGGTCTGCGTGGTGATCGACAAGAGCACGCTGACGCGCGCCCTGGTGGAAGCCAGCGGCGAATTCGCCCTCAACGTGCCGGCCCGCGCGCTGGCCGCCGCCACGGTGGCGGTCGGCTCGCAGAGCGGCCGCGACGGCGACAAGTTCGCCGAACTGGGCCTCGCCACCTTCGCCGCCGAGCGCATCGCGGCGCCGCTGCTCGAAGGCTGCGTCGGCTGGCTCGAATGCCGGGTGATCGCCGAGCCGCACAACCAGCAGCGCTACGACCTGTTCATCGGCGAGGTGGTGGCCGCCTGGGCCGATCCGGCCGATTTCAGCGAAGGCCACTGGCACTTCGCGCCCGGCCGCGGCCGCTCGATCCACTACGTCGCCGGCGGCACCTTCTTCGAGACCGGCGACGAATTCAGCGTGTCCTGAAGCCGGCTGCCGCCGCGCGCGGCCCGGGACCGGCCGGCGGACTAGGGCCGGGCGGGCGGGTCCTTCGGCGCCTGCTCGGCGCGGATCAGCTTCGCCACCTGGTCGGCCAGCGCATTGGGCAGCGGGACGGTCAGATGGTACTGCTCGATCTTCCATTGCCCGCCGATCTTGCGCAGCACGCCGGTGCCGCGGCAGCGGCCCAGGCCGGCGTTATCGAGCAGCTCGTCGAACGAGGCATGGCGGCCGCCGGCCGGCAGGTTCAGATGGCGCTCGACCACCGTGTAGGTCCAGCCGCGGCCCTGGTCGAAGTGCGGCCTGGCGTAGGCCTTGAACTGCGGCACGGTCCAGCGCTCGCTGGCATCGGTGCCGATGAACACGCCGTCCGGCGCGAACAATTCGAAGTAGCGCTCGAACTGCGCCGCGGCAGCCGCCGCGTGCAGGCGGTCGAGCACCTTGCCGACTTCGGCGGCATCGTCGGCGCGGGCGGACGGCATGGCGGCCAGCAGCGCGCCCGTCAGGGCGAAACGGCGGAGGAAGGACACGGCGGACTCCGGTGGAAATCGAGGGACTGGCGTGCCGTTCAGACCCGCAGCAGCGCCATCTTCAGCGGATGGCGGCCGTCCAGGCTGGGGAAATCGGCCTCCGGCTCGATCCACTCGAACTCGCGGATCTCGCGGCCGGCCTTGCGCGCGCTGCGCTGCAGCTGGTCGGCCCATTCGTCGCGGTCGACCTGGGCGACGTTGTTGCAGCAGATCAGCGTGCCGCCCTCGGCGGTGGCCAGCAGCGCCGGCTTGAACAGCGCGGCGTAGTCGTTGACCAGGTCGACCACGCCGAACGGGCTCTTTGCGTACTTGGGCGGATCGAGAAAGACCAGGTCGAAGGCATGCGGCTCGAGCTTGGGAAAGCTCGGCATGCGCTTGCCGCGCACCATGGCCGGCTGGCCGATGCCGGCGTACTGGCGCACCGCGGCGAACACGTCGCTCTGCACGAAGCGCGGGCGGATTGGCAGATCGTTGAGCTTGGCGTTCTGCTTGCCGACCGCCAGGCTCGATTCGGCGAAGTCGACGTTGACCACGTGGGCCGCGCCGGCCTTGGCCGCCGCCACGCCGACGCCGCAGGTGTAGGCGAACAGGTTGAGCACCGACTTGCCGGCCGCCTCCTGCATCACCCGGCGCCGGCCGGCGCGCAGGTCGAGGAACAGCCACGGGTCCTGGCCGGCGTGGCGGGCCTGCGCCACGTAGCTCACGCCGATCTCGCTGACTTCGTACGGCACCTGGGCGGCCAGCAGCGCCTCGCCCTCGAGCGGGTTGCCGATGCGCGAATTGGTGCGGCTGCGGTCGTTGTAGAACAGCTGCAGGCCGGGCAGCCGCTCGGCGTAGAAGGCCGTCACGGCGGCCAGCTTCTCGGTGCTGAGGAAGACGTGGAAGCTCTGCACCAGCAGGAAGGGGCCGTAGCGGTCGACCGTCAGGCCGGCCTCGCCCTCGACGCTGCCGTGGAACAGCCGGTAGCAGTCGGTCTCCTCGGCGTGCAGACGGGCGATCAGGTCGGCGCGCGCATCGAGCGCGGCGGCGAGCTTGGGGACGAGCTTGGCGGGCATGGGGGCTCCGGCGGGAATGAGGGAATGGGCGCGATTGTACGTGGCCGGGCGCGGACCACGCCGCCTTCGTCGGCGCGGCGCCGGGCGCCGCCGTCGGGCGGCGGGCCGCTCAGTAGTGCGGCGGGATCTCGTCGCGCAGCGAAGCCGGCTTGCCCGGCTCCTGCGCGCGCATCTGCTCCTGCAGCCGCCGGAATTCGCGCGCCAGCCATTCGAGCTGTTGCTGCTGGCGGGCGACGGTGCGGTTCAGCTCGTCGAGCAGGTCGTCCTGCAGCGCGAGGCGGATTTCGAGTTCGGTGATGCGGTCTTCCATGACGGTGCTCCTTCGGGGTGCGCGAGCTTAACCGTGTTCGGCCGGTCGCGGCGCTTACGGTTTGCGCCCGCCGCGCGTAGCATTCGCGCCGTCACAATCCGCCGGGAAGCCGCCCATGACCGAGAAATACGACGTCCGCCCGGGCCAGTCGATCGAGCTGCTCAAGGAGCTGCACATCCTCACCCGCGACGGCAAGCTCAACCAGGACAGCCGCCGCAAGCTCAAGCAGGTCTACCATCTGTTCAACTTCATCGAGCCGCTGCTGCGCGAGGCGCTGGGCCGCCATGCCGACCTGCGGCTGGTCGACCACGGCGCCGGCAAGAGCTACCTCGGCTTCATCCTCTACGACCTGTTCTTCCGCGAGCACGCGCCGGCCGGCGAGATCTGGGGCATCGAGACGCGCGACGAACTGGTGGCCAAGTCCGAGGAGCTGGCGCGCCGCGCCGGTTTCGCCGGCATGCGCTTCCTCAACCTGTCGGTGGCCGAGTCGATCGAGTCGAGCGCGCTGCCGGCGCGCATCGACCTGGTCACCGCGCTGCACGCCTGCAACACCGCTACCGACGACGCGATCCGCTTCGCGCTGGAGAAGGAGGCCGAGGCCATCGTGCTGGTGCCGTGCTGCCAGGCCGAGGTCGCCGCGGTGCTGCGCAAGAACAAGGGCCGCATGCTGAAGAACCCGCTGACCGAGCTGTGGCGCCATCCGATCCACACCCGCGAGTTCGGCAGCCAGCTGACCAACGTGCTGCGCTGCCTGCAGCTCGAGGCGCATGGCTACGCGGTGACGGTGACCGAGCTGGTCGGCTGGGAACACTCGATGAAGAACGAGCTGATCATCGCCCGCCGCGAAGGCCGGCCGCGCCGCGCGCCGGCTGAGCGGCTGCACGCCGTGCTGGCCGAGGTGGGGCTGGAAGAGCTGGAGTCGCGCTTCTTCACCGCCTGAACCGGCCTCGGCCGGGCCGCCCGCGCGCCACCGGTCGGCCCGGCCGACAGTTCGTCGCAGCAGGCAACGGGCGCCGCGCCCAGCCGGTAAGATCGCGGTCCCGCTGACCCGACCGGAACGCCGCGATGAACGATGCACTGCGCGATACCCTCGCCCCCACCCAGCCGTTCGACACCAACCCGCTGTTGGCCGACTGGGACACCCCCTACGGCCTGCCCCCGTTCGACCGCGTGCGGCCCGAGCATTTCCTGCCCGCCTTCGACGTCGCCATGCCGGCCCACCTGGCCGAGCTCGACGCGATCGCCAGCCAGGACGCGGCGCCGAGCTTCGACAACACGGTGGTCGCCTTCGACGGCGCCGGCCGCCTGTACGGCCGCATCTACCTGCTGTTCGACAACCTGTGCCTGAGCGAGACCTCGCCCGAGCTGCAGGCCGCCGAGCTGGCCATGGCACCGCGCCTGGCCGCTCACGACAGCGCCATCTACCTGCATGCCGGCCTGTTCTCCCGCATCGACGCGTTGTACCGTGACCGCGCCGGGCTGGGCCTCGACGGCGAGCAGCTGCGGCTGCTCGAACGCATCCATCTCGACTTCGTGCGCGCCGGCGCCCGCCTCGACGACGCCGCCAAGACCCGCTACGCCGCGGTGACGCAGGAGCTGGCCGAGCTGTGCACCCGCTTCAGCCAGAACGTGCTGGCCGACGAGGCCGCCTTCACGCTCGAACTGCACGGCGAGGCCGACCTGGCCGGCCTGCCCGAGTTCGTGCGCGCCGCGGCGCGCGGCGCGGCCGCCGAGCGCAAGCTGGCCGAGGGCAGCCACGTGATCACGCTGTCGCCCTCGCTGGCCGAGCCCTTCATGACCTTCTCGTCGCGGCGCGACCTGCGCGAGACGATCTGGCGCGAGCGCGTGGCCCGCGGCGCGCATGCCGGCGAGCACGACAACCGTCCGCTGGCGGCCGCCATCGTCGCGCTGCGGCAGGAACAGGCCGCGCTGCACGGCTACGCCAGCTTCGCCGACTACGAGCTGGTCGACCGCATGGCCGGCAAGCCGGCGGCGGTGCTGGAACTGCTGGAGAAGGCCTGGCAGCCGGCGCTGGACAAGGCCGCGCTCGACCGCGCCGAACTCGAGCGCCGCGCCGCCGAGCTCGGCGAGCCGACGCCGATCGCCGCCTGGGACTGGCGCTACCTGGCCGAGAAGGTGCGCCAGCAGCGCTACGACCTCGACGACGCCGAGCTCAAGCCCTACTTCACGCTCGACAACATGATCGCGGCGATGTTCGACTGTGCCGGCCGGCTGTTCGGCGTCAGCTTCGTCGAGCAGCACGGCGTGCCGCTGTACCACCCGGACGCGCGGCTGTGGGAAATGCGCGACCGCGACGGCAAGCTGGCCGGCCTGTTCATCGGCGACAACTACGCCCGCCCGACCAAGCGCAGCGGCGCCTGGATGAGCCTGTTCCGCCACCAGTCCAGCCACGGCGGCGGCACGCTGCCGATCGTCATCAACAACAACAATTTCGCCCGCGCCGAGCCGACGCTGCTGAGCTTCGACGACGTGCGCACGCTGTTCCACGAGTTCGGCCACGGCCTGCACGGCCTCTTGTCCAAGGTGCGCTACGAGAAGCTGTCCGGCACCGAGGTGCTGCAGGATTTCGTCGAGCTGCCGTCGCAGATCTTCGAGAACTGGGCCGAGGAAGAATCCGTGCTGGCGCGCCACGCCCGCCACTACCGCACCGGCGAGCCGATCCCGGCCGAACTGCTCGGCAAGCTGCGCCGCGCGCGCCAGTTCGACCAGGCCTGGGCCACCATCCAGTATGTCGGTCCGGCGCTGATCGACATGGCGCTGCACGCGCTGCCGCGCGGCACGGCGGTCGACATCGCCGCCTTCGAGGCCGAGCAGTGCGCGCGCCTCGGCGTGCCGGCCGACATCGGCCAGCGCCACTACCTGTCGCACTTCGGCCATCTGTTCGCCGGGCCGGGCTATGCGGCCGGCTACTACGTCTACATGTGGGCCGAAGTGCTCGACGCCGACGGCTACGACGCCTTCGTCGAGGCCGGCGATCCGTTCGACGCGGCGACCGCCGAGCGGCTGTATCGCTTCATCTACAGCGCCGGCAATACCCAGGATCCGGCGCAGGCCTACCGTGCCTTCCGTGGGCGGGATCCGGTGGTGGAGCCGATGCTGAAGAAGCGCGGGTTGATCTCCAGCCCTGTGTGAAACGCTTGATCGTCAGTGCAGCGCCCGGCATAGCCGGGCGTTTTTCTTTGATGGGTGCTCGACCAGCCGCGCTTCCTCTGGTTCATCCCCACTCCCCCGCCCTCGCCGCGTCGGGGCCCCCGCAAAGTCGAAGACTTTGTGGGGTGGACCAGAGGGGGCCTCGCTGACGCTCGTTAGTGATTCTATGAATCAACTGTTAGACCCGACACTTCGCTATCGCCAGCACCGGTACAGGCGCCAAGTTATGGCAGAGGGCCGAGTTCAAAGCCCCTCTCCCGTGCACGGGAGAGGGTTGGGGTGAGGGTTGGCTCTACGAAGAGCGGTCGCTTGTCTCGCCCGCGGGAGCAGATCACGCGGCACTTCAGTGCGTCGGCGCGCAAAGGGATCAGGTCCACGCCTTTCGTCGTACATCCTTGAATTGAAGAGGAAGAACCGCCACTTTCGCCAAGATCATGCTTGGCTAATTTCAATGCCGAAGGCATAATCCATCGTCATAAATATACGCTGGATGTTTGCCATGTCGCGCGCCTCGCTCCTGCTCGCCTGCAGTCTGTTCGCCCCCTATTGCCACGCCGACGACGTGATCGATCTGCGTGCTTCCGCCCTGCGGCCGATGCAGGTAGCCGCCGCCGTCACCGCGCCGGCAGCGCCTGTACCGGTCGCCGCGCCGACCGTGACGCGACTGGCCGAGCCGGCGCCGACGGTCGCCAGCACGCTGGAGGAGCCGCCGGTCTACACGCCGCCGATGCCGGCCGACACGCGCGACCTCAAGCTCGGCCAGTGGTCCTACGAGGTCGAGCGGATGGGCCGCGCCGACGGCTGCCAGGGCGAGGGCGCCTGGGTGGTCGACCGCAACGGCAACGAAGAGACCTACCAGGTGATCTGCCAGGGCGCACCGCGCTATACCGCCGTCTGCAGCACCGCCGGCTGCCTGCGGCTGGACTGAGCGCCGTTCCGGGCGGCGTAGCCGCCGCCCGCTCCGCAGCGCCCGCGGCTCGTCGGCCGCGGCGGGCGATCAGCTCCGGCGGCCCAGTTCCCGGCCGACCAGCCCGGCCAGCGCCGGATCGCGCACCGCGAACACTTCGAACAGGCCGAGCGCCTCCAGCGCCGGCAGCAGCTCGATCAGATCGGCCTGCGCCGCCTCGCGCTCGGCCGCCGGCGCGGCCGGATCGGCCAGCACGGCGGCGTTGGCCAGGAAGGCGCCGACGCTGCCCTTGCGCACCACGACGTCGCCGCGGCGAACGGTGTCGAGGTCGTCGGGCAGAATGTGTTCGGCTTTCATGGCATTGCTCCTGTAGGTGATTGGAGGCGCTAGCGTAGCCGGGCGGCCCATTGGCGCGTTATCTTCACTCCGCCAATAAATAGCGCGAAACCGCCATATGACCGAACCGGTAACCTCGCCCCCGCCGCTGGTGGTGCAACGGCTGCGCCACGACGGCCATCAGCACGCCGGCTGGCATGCCCATGCGCAAGGCCAGCTGTATGCGCTCGACGACGGCCTCCTGGTGGTCGAGACCGAGGGCGCGACCTGGGCGATGCCGCCGGGCCGCATCGGCTGGCTGCCGCCGCACTGCGCCCACGCCGCCCAGGGCCACGGCGCGCTGGCCGGCTGGAGCGTCTACCTGGACGCCGACCTGTGCGCCGCGCTGCCGGCCACGCCCTGCGTACTGGCCGGCTCCGCGCTGGTGGCGGCGATCGTGGCGCGCATGGTGGAGTGGCCGGCGGCCGCACCGCTCGATCCGCCGCGCCGGCGCCTGCTCGAGGTGCTGCTCGACGAACTGGCGCAAGGCCTGGCCGAGCCGCTGTCCTTGCCGCTGCCGCGCGACCGGCGGCTGCTCGCCATCACCCAGGCGCTGCTGGCCGACCTGGCCGACCGCCGCACGCTGGCGCAGTGGGCCGACTGGGCCGGTCTCAGCGAGCGCACGCTGAGCCGCCGCTTCGCGGCCGAGACCGGGCTCGGCTTCGCCCAGTGGCGCCAGCAGGCGCGGCTGGTGAAATCGTTCGAATGGCTGGCGCGCGGCGAACCGGTCGGCAACGTGGCGCTGAGCCTGGGCTACGATAGTGTCAGCGCCTTCATCGCGGTGTTCCGCCGCAGTTTCGGCTGCACCCCGGCCAGTTGCTTCCGCCCGGGCCGGCCGCGCCCGGCAGTCGATGCCATGTGAATATTGCGGACCGGCGCCTGGATCGACGATCGGACAGTACAAACGTACAACATCTGTATATTATTAATCGCTTAATATCGTCATCCACCTCGCCGCTCCGGTCAGGAAAGCGGCACGCAACCGTCGGCCCGCTCATGCACGCCCAAGCCTCCATCGACCAGACCCTGCGCGTATTGATGGCGCGCCCCTGCCTGCTGCGCACCAATATCAGCGTGTTCCACGGCGAGAGCCGGCAAGTGAGCAACCTGGCGCTCGAGATCTCGCCGGGCCGCGGCGACACGCTGTCGGCGGTCGAGCTGTGCCCGGACGGCGAGCTGCTGAGCGGCGGCGCGCTGGACGACGGCCGCGGCCCGCTCGATACGCGGGCGGTGACGCAGGCGATGCGCGGCCTGTGGCCGGCCGGCGCGGACGAGCCGCCGCTCGACGCGGTGCAGTCGGTCCGCGCGACCAGCCTCCTGATGGCGAGCGAATCCGCCTTCCCGTTCGAGGTCCTGCAATCCTGGCACTTCCGCCGCCGCGAAGGCGCCGGCGTGATCGACGTCTGGCACGGCGACGAGCCGGTCCGCACGCTGGCCTGCGAACCGCCGGCCGACTGCTCGCTGCGCGAGCTGGTGCTGCACCTGCAGGAAGCGGCGAACCAGCGCGGCGCCTGAACGCCTCCGATCCCGCGCCGGCGCTGCGGTACAGCCGGGCAGCCGGTGCCGCCGCCCGCGCCACTGTGCCTTGCACGCCGGCCGGCGCATGCCATGATGGCCCTCCCCTCGATCCCCGCCGGAGCGGCCATGTACCAACTGCATATCGCCAACAAGAACTATTCGTCGTGGTCGCTGCGGCCCTGGCTGCTGCTGAGCGAGCTCGGCATCGCCTTCGACGAGCGGTTGATCCCCTTCGATGCCGGCGGCGCCAACTGGGCGCCGTTCCGCCGCTTCGCGCCCAACGGCCGGGTGCCCTGCCTGCACGACGGCGACACCGTGGTCTGGGATTCGCTGGCCATCGTCGAGTACCTGGCCGAGCGCCATGCCGGCGTCTGGCCGGCCGACGGTGCCGCGCGCACCTGGGCGCGCTGCGCGGCGGCCGAGATGCATGCCGGCTTCGGCGCGCTGCGCCAGCGCTGCTCGATGAACTGCGGCGTGCGCATCCGCCTCCACGCCGTGCCGGCCGAGCTGCAGCGCGATCTCGACCGCATCGCCGAGCTGTGGAACGAGGGCCTCGCGCGCTTCGGCGGCCCCTTCCTGGCCGGCGCGCAGTTCAGCGCGGTCGACGCCTTCTTCGCGCCGGTCGCCTTCCGGCTCGAGAGCTACGGCCTGCAATTGGGCGAGGCGGCCGATGCCTATGCCGCCCGCCTGCGCGCGCTGCCGGGCATGCAGCGCTGGCTGGCGGCGGCCCTGGCCGAGCCGTGGCGCGAGCCGGGCCACGAGGCCGAAGCGCTCGCCGCCGGCACGCTGCTGGAAGATCGGCGGCTTGCAGCCGGCTGACGTTCGCATCATCGCCCCGGCATGAAAAAAGCCAGCCCCGCGGGGCTGGCTTTTCGCTTGGCGGATGCCGGACAGGCCTACCAGGCCGGCAGCTCGCAGCCGAACGCCTCGCGGTAGGCCACCGCCAGGCTGGCGCGGTCGAAGCGGTGATTCTGACCGCCGCGCTGCGCGATCTTGAGCGCGCCGAGCAGCGAGGCCAGCCGGCCGGTCGTCTCCCAGTCCCAGCCGCGTTCGATGCCGAACAACAGGCCGGCGCGGTAGGCGTCGCCGCAGCCGGTCGGGTCGAGCACCGCCTCGGCGCGCGCGGCCGGGATGGCGATCTCGCGGCCGTCGACATAGATGGTCGAGCCGTCGGCGCCGCGCGTGACGATCAGCGCGCGCACCATGGCGGCCAGCTCGGCCAGCGTCTTGCCGGTCTTGTCGGTCATCAGCGCCGCCTCGTAGTCGTTCATCGCCAGGTAGTCGGCGGCGGCCACGCAGCCGAGCAGCTCCTCGCCCGAGAACAGCGGCATGCCCTGGCCCGGATCGAACACGAAGGGGATGCCGGCCGCCTTCAGCTCACGCGTGCGCGCCAGCATGCCCTCGCGGCCGTCCGGCCCGATCAGCGCCAGCGTCAGGCCCTCGACGTGGTCGAAACGGTTGTCGTGCGACTCGCTCATCGCGCCCGGGTGGAAGGCGGTGATCTGGTTGTCGTCGAGGTCGTTGGTGATGAAGCACTGCGGCGTGAAATGGGTCGGCAGCACGCGGGTGCAGTCATGCCGGATGCCGAGCGCGTCGAGCCGCTCGGCGTAGGGACCGAAATCCTGGCCGACGGTGGCCATGATGACCGGCTCGCCGCCGAGCAGGTGCAGGTTGTAGGCGATGTTGCCGGCGCAGCCGCCGAATTCGCGGCGCATCTCGGGCACCAGGAAGGAGACCGACAGCATGTGCACCTTGTCCGGCAGGATGTGGTGCTTGAAGCGGTCGGGGAAGACCATGATGGTGTCGTAGGCGACCGAGCCGCAGATCAGGGTGGGCATGGAAAAGTCCGGGTTGGCTTGGAATGGCGCCATTCTAGTGGCCCGGCGCCCGGTCCGCGCGCGGCCGCGGCGAAAATGGAACGGGGCCGCGATCGCGGCCCCTTGGCGCGGTCCGGCGCGAAGCCGGGATCAGGACGCCGCTTCGCCCAGCAGTTGCCGCTTCAGCGTCTTGTCGGCCGGCCGGTCGCCGAGCCAGATCTTCAGGATCGCGTTGTAGAAGGCGACGTCCGGCAGCGTGTCGCCGAGCTTCTTGCCGTTCATCTGGATCACCGTGCCGGTGTTCGGCACCCAGTCGACGGTGATCACGTCGCGGGGCTTGATCGAACGGTAGGCGCCGAAGATCTGGCCGATGGCCAGCATCTGGTTGAACAGCCGCGACTTCTCTTCGTCGCTGCTGTTGTGATTGAGGCCTTCGAGCAGCGCCTGGCTCAGCGTGTCGGAGCTGACCTCGCGCAGCATGGTCAGCGATACCCGCTTGGGTCCCGGCGCGGCCAGCACTTCGGCCGGCGTGGACTTCTTGTCGCCCAGGTAGAGCGCAGCCACGTAGACCTTGAACAGGACCTTGGTGCGCACGCCGGCGCCGTTGAGCTTGAGCTCGGCGCCGGCGACCCTGGCGCTGTCATCGATCGACACGCCGGCCACCTCGACGGCGGCGGCCTGCCCGCTCAGCGCCAGCAGGCTGCCGGCCAGCACCAGCCAGCTCTTGAAGCAGTTGTTCATTTTCATATGTTTGTCTCCATCCATTCACCACACTGCGGGCCTTTGCGGACCGCCCCTCATGACGGCTACCTAGCGCTCGATCAGCGAGCAAGCGCACGACGCCCCGAATATTTGCTCCAGTGCGCGAGCCAGCCCGAATGATGGCACGTTCGCACCGTCGTATCGCACGGTGCCGTTACATCCGCACCACAACGTTGCATTTCCCGCCATCGCGCCGGCAACCGGCGCACCGCTCGCAGCAATGCGATCGCGACCCGCGCCCATGCCTTCTGCATGCCGGCCAGTTTCGCTTACCATGCGCAGCAACCCGTATCCGGACGCCACCATGACCACGTCACCGCCCAAGCCCTTCTCGATGATCCGCGAATTCCATCTGGCCGACTGGTTCACGCTGTCGAACGCCTTCTGCGGCGTCGGCGCGCTGTTCGCGGTGATGACCTATCTGCAGAGCGGCGAGGTGCTGCATCTCTACTTCGCCTGCGGGCTGATCCCGTTCGCGCTGCTGTTCGACGTGCTCGACGGCCGCATCGCCCGCTGGCGCCAGAAGAGCTCGGCGATGGGCCGCGAGCTCGATTCGCTGGCCGACGTGATCTCCTTCGGCGTGGCGCCGGCGGTGATCGCCTACGGCTGCGGCATGCAGGGGCTGTTCGACCGCATCGTGCTGCTGTTCTTCGTCGCCAGCGGCGTGTCGCGGCTGGCGCGCTACAACGTGACGGCCGAGAAGCTCGCCGAGGGCGGCGACAAGGTGAAGTATTTCGAGGGCACGCCGATCCCGACCTCGCTGCTGCTGGTGGCCGTGCTGGCCGCCGCGGTCTGGCAGGATGCGCTGGGCGACCGGATGTGGTTCGGCGTGTACGAAATCGGCGGGTTCCGCTTCCATCCGCTGGTGCTGATGTTTGCCATCTCGGGCTCCTTGATGATCAGCCGGATCAAAATCCCGAAGCTTTAGGGTTGATTGGATTCCGTTCTGCTCGACCTTTTATGTAGCGCCCGGCCAAGCCGGGCGTTTTCGATGGGCGAGTACTCGGCCAACGCTTCGTCCTGATTCAATCCGACGCCCCCGCCCTCGCCGCCCCGAGGCCCCCGCAAAGCCGCAGACTTTGCGGGGTGGACCAGAGGGGCCTCGCCGGCGCTCGTTCGTGTGTATTTCGACCTTCTGCGCGCGCCCCTCGGATCGAGGAGATAACGGCGGTTTTCTTTTTCGGAATCAAAACAGGCACTTGCGCTTGCATCATTTGCGATGGCCGTGCTATGGTGCGCCTCCGGTCGGGCTTGTAGCCTGATCGAGCCTTCTTGCAGTCCTCAAGCCTCGTCCCTCTGGCAAGCCGCTTCGCCTCCTGCGAACACCGGCCCTTGATACCCCAAGCTTGTATCGAATGGCGCTCCGCAAGCGCCCGCTTCATCCACTGTAACGAAGGCGCCGTACCGTGCGCTCCATGGCGGCCATGCCGCCGGCGTCACGGTTTCGTCCAGCCGCCGGGCTTCGGTCCGGCCGCGGTGTCGGTGCATGGTTCGAGGGTCTTCCCGCGAGCCGCCTGAACTCTGCGCGCGTCATCTTGTCCAGTCAGCTCCGGCCGGCGCACACTAGCCGGCCGCATGCCCCGCGAGGGCGGCGGAACGCCAGGACAGGCGGCGCGTCCGTGCAGGCCAGGCCCGCACGGCCCGCGATCAAAAACAGCCATAAGGAAGGAACAATCATGATCGTTCAAGAACTCAAACCCGGTGACCGCTTCACCCAGGACCGCCACGGCGAGACCATCCGCTTCGAGGTGCTGTCGGTGGAACAGGTCGGGCGCCAGTACCAGGTGCGCTTCCAGTCCCAGTTCGGCCAGGACAGCGCCCGCTACCACGGCAAGGCCTATCTGCCGATCACCCGCAGCCACTGAGGCGGGGCGGTAGCCACGGCGGCCACGGCCGCCGGACGACGAGGCCGCGATGAACCCCAGGGTCCATCGCGGCCTCGTCGCATCCGCCATCCGGATCGCCGTCCCGCTGCCGCGGCGCAATTCCGGCGGCACTTTTAGCGGCCCGCGGGCTCCAAGCGCCTCTCAAGCCCAATCCATGCGAGGTCTGCCATGCCTACGTCCCCCCTTTCCGGCCGCCTCCTGCGCGGCGTGCTCGGCGCCAGCCTGCTGCTCGGACTCGGCGCCTGCGCGAGCAGGCCGGATGCGCCGCGACCGGCCGAGAACCTGACCCTCGGCTGGCAGGAACACACCCGGCCGCTGTTCAGCCGCGGGCCGAGCGCGGACGCGGGCCGGACCGCCTGGTGGGTGCCGGCCACGCTGCCGCGCGGCAGCTACCGCTTGATCGAGCGCGACGGCGACAAGGCCACGCTGATCGACGACTACCGCTTCGAGATCGACGGCAGCGTGAGCAAGGAAATCACCCTGCTGCTGCCGTCGCGCCACAACAACGTCGAGGCGGTCGACGAGCGCTACGTGGTCGGCGGCAAGCCGGCCAGGCCGGCGTACTGATCCACCCCGCAGCGGCACGGCGACCGGTCAGGCGTTGTAGCCCAGGTTCGGCGCCAGGTCGCGCTCGGCCTGCTCGACGCTCACGCCGCGCCGCGCCGCGTAGTCCTCGACCTGGTCGCGGTCGATCTTGCCGACCGCGAAATACTGCGACGCCGGGTGGCTGAAATAGAGCCCGCTGACCGCCGCGGTCGGCAGCATGGCGTAGCCCTCGGTCAGCTGCATGCCGATGCTTTCGGCGTCGAGCACGCGGAACAGGTCGGTCTTGGTGGTGTGGTCGGGGCAGGCCGGATAGCCCGGCGCCGGGCGGATGCCGGCGTAGCGCTCGTCGATCAGCGCTTCGTTGTCGAGCGTCTCGTCGGCGGCATAGCCCCAGATTTCGCGGCGCACCTTGGCGTGCATCAGCTCGGCGAAGGCCTCGGCCAGCCGGTCGGCCAGCGCCTTGACCATGATCGCGGCGTAGTCGTCGTTGGCCGCCTCGAAGCGCGCGACGTGCGGCTCGATGCCGAGGCCGGCGGTGACGGCGAACAGGCCGACGTGATCGCGCAGGCCGGCCTCCTTCGGCGCCACGAAATCGGCCAGGCTCCAGTTCGGCTTGCCCTCGGCCTTGCGGTTCTGCTGGCGCAGGCAGTGCATCGCCATCAGCTTCTCGCCGCTGGCCGGGTCGTACAGCACCACGTCGTCGCCGACCCGGTCGGCCGGGAACAGGCCGATCACGCCGTTGGCCTCGAGCCAGTTCTCCTCGACGATCTGCCGCAGCATGGCCTGGCCGTCGGCGAACAGCGCGCGCGCCGACTCGCCGACCACTTCGTCGTCGAGGATGCGCGGGTATTTGCCGGCCAGCTCCCAGGCGTTGAAGAACGGGCTCCAGTCGATGTATTCGGCGATCTCGGCCAGCGGGTAGCGCTCGAAGCGCAGCACGCCGGTCCGGCGCGGCTGCGGCGGTACATAGCCGGCCCAGTCGAAGGCGAAGCCGTTGGCGCGCGCCGCCTCGATCTTCACCAGGTCCAGCGCGCCGCGGTTGGCGTGGATGGTGCGGATGTTGGCGTACTCGTCGGCCACCTTGGCGACGAAGCCGTCGCGCAGCTCGTCGCTGAGCAGGTTGGAGCAGACGCCGACCGCGCGGCTGGCGTCGGGCACGTAGACCACCGGCGCATGGTAGTTCGGCGCGATCTTGACCGCGGTATGGACCTTGGAGGTGGTGGCGCCGCCGATCAGCAGCGGGATGTCGAAGCCCTGCCGCTCCATCTCCTTGGCGACGTGGGCCATCTCCTCCAGCGAGGGCGTGATCAGGCCGACAGGCCGATGATGTCGGCGCGCGCCTCGCGCGCGGTGTCGAGGATCTTCTGCGCCGGCACCATCACGCCGAGGTCGATCACCTCGTAGTTATTGCAGCGCAGCACCACGCCGACGATGTTCTTGCCGATGTCGTGCACGTCGCCCTTCACCGTGGCCATCACGATGCGGCCCTTGGCGGCGGCGTCCTTGAGGCCCAGCCGCACCTTCTCCTCCTCGATGAAGGGCTCGAGGTAGGCCACCGCGGCCTTCATCACGCGGGCCGACTTGACCACCTGGGGCAGGAACATCTTGCCCGAGCCGAACAGGTCGCCGACGTGGTTCATGCCGTTCATCAGCGGGCCTTCGATCACGTTGATCGGCCGCGGCAGGCTCTGGCGCGCTTCCTCGGTGTCCTCGACGATGAAGGTGGTGATGCCCTTGACCAGCGCATGGGTGATGCGCTCCTGCAGCGGCAGCTGGCGCCAAGCCAGGTCCTCGCCCTTCTGCGCGTTGGCGTCGCCCTTGAAGCGCTCTGCCAGGGCGATCAGGCGTTCGGTGGTATCCAGTGATTGCTCGGCCGGCGCTCCCTCACCCCTGCCCGCGCCCGGGGGAGAGGGGGATTTCCACTCGCGCCGCCGGCGCGAGGTTGTCGATTCAATACGACGTCCTCGATCGCCTCGCGCAATTCGGCGTCGACCTCCTCGTAGACCTCGAGCGCGCCGGCGTTGACGATGCCCATGGTCATGCCGCGCTGGATCGCGTGGTAGAGGAAGACCGCGTGGATCGCCTCGCGCACCTTGTTGTTGCCGCGGAACGAGAACGACACGTTGGAGACGCCGCCCGAGATCTTGGCGTGCGGCAGGTGCTGCTTGATCCAGCCGGTCGCCTCGATGAAATCGAGGCCGTACTTGGCGTGTTCCTCGATGCCGGTGGCGACCGCGAAGATGTTCGGGTCGAAGATGATGTCGGCCGGGTCGAAGCCGACCTCGTCGACCAGCACCCGGTACGAACGCTCGCAGATCTCGATCTTGCGCTGGTAGGTGTCGGCCTGGCCGGTCTCGTCGAAGGCCATCACGATCACCGCGGCGCCGTAGCGCTTGACCAGCCGCGCGTGCTTGACGAACTCGTCGTGGCCTTCCTTGAGCGAGATCGAGTTGACGATGCCCTTGCCCTGGATGCACTTGAGGCCGGCCTCGATGACGCTCCACTTGGACGAGTCGATCATCACCGGCACGCGCGAGATGTCGGGCTCGGAGGCGATCAGGTTCAGGAAGGTGACCATCGCATGCTCGGCGTCGAGCATGCCCTCGTCCATGTTGACGTCGATCACCTGGGCGCCGGCCACCACCTGCTGACGCGCCACTTCGAGCGCGGCCGGGTAGTCGCCGGCCAGGATCAGCTTGGCGAAGGCGCGCGAGCCGGTGACGTTGGTGCGCTCGCCGACGTTGACGAACAGGTCGCGGTCGCCGACGTTGAACGGCTCGAGCCCCGACAGCCGCGCCTTCGGCTCGATCGCAGGCAGCGCGCGCGGCGCCAGGCCGTCGAGCGCGGCGGCCATCGCCGCGATGTGCTCGGGCGTGGTGCCGCAGCAGCCGCCGACGATGTTGACCAGCCCCGATTCGGCCCATTCGCGCACCTGCACCGCCATCACCTCGGGCGTCAGGTCGTAGCCGCCGAAGGCATTGGGCAGGCCGGCGTTGGCGTGCACCGAGACATAGCCCTCGCTGACCCGCGCCATCTCCTCGACGTAGGGCCGCAACAGGTCCGGGCCGAGCGCGCAGTTGAGGCCGTAGCTGATCGCGTCGGCGTGGCGCAGCGAGTTGTAGAAGGCTTCGGTGGTCTGACCGGTCAGCGTGCGGCCGGACTGGTCGGTGATGGTGCCGGAGATCATCACCGGCAGCCGTTCGATCCCCGGCCGCTCGTCGAAGTAGCGGTGGATGGCGAACACCGCCGCCTTGGCGTTCAACGTGTCGAAGATGGTCTCGACCAGCAGGAGGTCGGCGCCGCCGACCACCAGGCCGTCGATCGCCTCGGTATAGCTCTCGACCAGCTGGTCGAAGCTGACGTTGCGGAAGCCCGGATCGTTGACGTCGGGGCTGATCGAGCAGGTGCGGTTGGTCGGGCCCAGCACGCCGGCGCAGAAGCGCGGCTTGTCGGGCGTGCGGGCGGTCTGGGCCTCGCACAGCGATTTCACCAGCCGCGCGGCCTCGACGTTCAGCTCGTGCACCAGCGATTCCATGTCGTAGTCGGCCATGGCGATCGAGGTGGCGTTGAAGCTGTTGGTCTCGACGATGTCGGCGCCGGCGTCGAGGTAGGCCTGGTGGATGCCGCCGATCACGTCGGGCCGGGTCAGCACCAGCAGGTCGTTGTTGCCCTTGAGGTCGCTCGGCCAGTCCTTGAAGCGCTCGCCGCGGTAGTCCATCTCGCCGAGCCGGTGGCGCTGGATCATGGTGCCCATGCCGCCGTCGAGGATCAGGATGCGGCGTTGCAGGAGGGCGGAGAGCTGGTCGCGGCGGGACGTCATGGAAGTCGCTGAATATTCGGGGGAAAGTCGGCGATCTTACCATGCGCGCCGGGCCGGCCTGGCGGCCGGGCCATGGGTTCTGCATGAATGGGATTCATGCGGCGCGGCGGGCATGGCGTTCGCTCATCGGCAGCGGCACGCCTGCAGGAGCGGCTTCAGCCGCGAATGGTCGAGATGCCGCCAGGGCATTCGCGGCTGAAGCCGCTCCTACAACACCTCGGCGGTGCAATCCGCTGCCAGGGTCGTCGGCCACGCCACCTTGGTCGGCAGGTTCACCTGCAGGTCGGGCTTGATGCCCGACAGCGGTCTTCACAAGCGGCGCCGTCGGGCATAAAGCCCGACCTACCAGGCCCTCGCGCCGCCGCCATGGCGTCAGCTCGAATGGGCCTGCCCGCAATGGGCCTACCCGATCTACAGCCTGGCGCTCTTCAGCGCCTCACTCGCCGCCCAGCTCGCGCTCCAGGTCCAGCTCCTGGATCTTGCGCGTCAGCGTATTGCGGCCGAGGCCCAGCCGTTCGGCCGCCTCGATGCGCTTGCCGCCGGTGGCCGCCAGCGCGCGCAGGATCAGCGTGCGCTCGAACTGCTGGGTCAGCGCCTCGATGAAGCCGCGCTCGCCGGCACGCAGCCGGCGGTCGGCCTCGGCCGCCAGCTGGGCGGCCCAGTCGCCGCCGTGGCCGGCCTGGGCGCCGGCCGCTTCGCTCTTCACCTCGGGCGGCAGGTCGGCCGGGCCGACCGCCTGGCCCGGCGCCATCACGCAGATCCAGTGGCACAGGTTCTCGAGCTGGCGCACGTTGCCGGGGAATTCGAAGCCGGCCAGCACCCGCATCGCCTCTTCGCTGAGCCGCTTCGGTTCGACGCCGAGATCGCGCGCCGACTTGGCCAGGAAGTGCCGCGCCAGCAGCGGGATGTCCTCGCGCCGCTCGCGCAGCGCCGGCAGGCGCAGGCGGATCACGTTGAGGCGGTGGAACAGGTCCTCGCGGAACAGGCCCAGCTTGACCCGCTCCTCCAGCGCCTGGTGGGTCGCCGCGATCACCCGCACATTGGCCTTGATCGGCGCATGGCCGCCGACGCGGTAGAAATAGCCGTCGCTGAGCACGCGCAGCAGCCGGGTCTGCAACTCGGCCGGCATATCGCCGATCTCGTCGAGGAACAGCGTGCCGCCCTCGGCCTGCTCGAAGCGGCCGGTGCGCTGCGCCTGGGCGCCGGTGAACGAGCCGCGCTCGTGGCCGAACAGCTCGCTCTCCAAGAGATCCTTGGGGATCGCCGCGGTATTGATCGCGACGAAGGTCTTGCTCGCGCGCGGGCTGTGCCGATGCAGCGCGCGCGCCACCAGCTCCTTGCCGGCGCCCGATTCGCCGGTGATCAGCACCGTGGCCGAGCTCTGGCTGAGCCGGCCGATGGCGCGGAACACCTCCTGCATCGCCGGCGCCTGGCCGAGGATCTCGGGCGTCTCCTCGAGCGGCGCCTCGACCACCTCCTGCTTGAGGCTTTCGTCCATCGCGCGGCGGATCAGCTCGACCGCGTGGTCGACGTCGAAGGGCTTGGGCAGGTATTCGAAGGCGCCACCCTGGAAAGCCGCCACCGCGCTCTCGAGGTCCGAGTGGGCGGTCATGATGATGACCGGCAGCCGCGGCAGCCGCTCCTTGAGCTGGGCCAGCAGGTCCAGCCCCGATTCGCCGGGCATGCGGATGTCGCTGACCACCACCGCAGGCGTCTCGCGCCGCAGCGCGTCGAGCGCCTCGGCGGCCGAGCTGTAGGCATGGAAGGCGATGCCCTCGCGGCCGAGGGCCTTCTCGAAGACCCAACGGATCGAGCGGTCGTCGTCGATGATCCAGACTGGTTTCATGGGGTGTCTTGTCTTATTTGCCGGGGTCCAGCGGGGTCCAGCCGTTGATCGGCAGCGTCAGCGTGAAGCGGGTGCAGCCGGGCTGCGACTCGAACTCGATGCTGCCGTTGTGCTGCTGCACGAAGGTGTGGGCGAGGTGCAGGCCGATGCCGGTGCCGCCCGGCCGGGCCGAGACCAGCGGGTAGAACAGCGTCTCGCGGATCTGCTCGGGAATGCCCGGGCCGTTGTCGGTGATCTGCAGCGTCAGCGCCAGCGGGTAGCGGCGGCGGTTGAGCGTGACCTGGCGGGCGATGCGGGTCTTCAGCACGATCTGGCCGGCGCCGTGCATGGCCTGGGCGGCGTTGCGCACAATGTTGAGCACCGCCTGGATCAGTTGCTCCTTGTCGCCGTACAGGTAGGGCATGCTGGTGTCGTAGTCGCGCCGCACCGCCAGGCCGTTGGGGAATTCGGCCAGCAGCACGCTGCGCACGCGCTCGAGCACCTCGTGGATGTTCAATTCGCCCACCTGCGGCAGCCGGTGCGGCGTCAGCAGCCGGTCGAGCAGGCCCTGCAGCCGGTCGGCCTCGTCGGTGATCACCTGGGTGTATTCGCGCAGGCCGGGATCGTCCAGCTCCTTCTTCAGGAGCTGGGCCGCGCCGCGGATGCCGCCGAGCGGGTTCTTGATCTCGTGCGCCAGGTTGCGGATCAGCTGGCGGTTGGCCTGCTGCTGGGCCGCCAGCCGCTCCTCGTTGGCGATGCGGCGCTGCTGGTCGGTCTGGCGGAATTCGAGCACGGTGAGCACCGGCGCCTCGATCTCGCGCACGGTGAAGGCGACGTGGATGGTGTTGCCCAGCCGCACCGCCAGCGCGACGTCGTGCTCGGTGACGGCGGCGTTCTGCTTCTCGGCGGCGTCGAGCGCGGCCAGGATCTCGGCTGGCTCCGAGAAGCAGGCCGACAGCGGCCGGCCCACCGTTTCGCGTGCCGACAGCTCGAACAGCGTCTCCGCCGCCGGGTTCATGTGGCGGACGGCGCGGGCCGAATCGAGCACGATCACGGCGGTTTCCAACAGGTCGAGGCCGGCGTAGGGAGAAGCGGACATGGCATTCGCAATGCAAGGGTTGGCAGCCATCAAGCAAGGAATGGGCCATGCCATGCGCATGCGGCGACGGCCAGCGGAATCAGCGACTTGGAACGGACCGGCCGCCCGGGCGGCGGCGTGCTCCGCTTCGGTGCGTGCAGATGGCGCACGAATGCACCATCTTAGTGCATTCGGCGATCGATCGGGGAGTGGGGACGAGCGGTGCCGGATGCTTACTGCACCCGGGCGATTTCCTTCTGCAACGCTTCGATGTTCTTCTCGTGCATCGTCACGTTGTCGCGCTGGCGTGCGTCGGCGGGCGTTGCCGCCAGTTTCTGCCGCGCGCTGTCGAGCAGCTTCTGCTCGCTGCCGAGTTCGTCGCGCAGGATCTGCAGCTTGGTCTGGTCGCGGCTGCGCTGGGTGGCAACGTCGACGCGCGGGAAGCTGGACGGCGTGGCGTTGCCGCTGGAACCGCCGCCGGAGCGCACCACCCCGTTGCGCGGCGCCGGGATCGCGCCGGGCACGTCGCCCAGGTCGAGCTTCTTGGCGCCCTTGCTGGGGATGTTCGAATAGGTGACGCGGCCTTCCGAATCGACGTGCTTGTAGATCTCGGCCTGGGCCGGCAGGGCCAGCAGCAGGGCCAGCGCGAGCCGTTTCATGCCGCCTCCCGCACGTTGTCCTGGGCGATCAGCGCGACGCGGTAGGGCCGGACTTCGGCGGTGACCACGCCGTAGCGCACCGCCGGATCGGCCGCGGCGAAGGCCTGGGCGGAGACTTCGTCGTCGGCGTTGTAGATCGCGATGCCGAAGCCGTCCGGGTCGAGCGTGCGGCCGGCCAGGATCAGGCGGCCGTCGGCCAGCGCGGCCTGCAGGTAGGCGAAGTGCTCGGCCATCGCCGAGGCTTCGGCGTCGCTCGGGCCGGTGCGCAGCATGTCGGGTCGGGTGGGACGGATCAGGTAGAGATACTGCATGACATTCGACTAGGAAAATACCGTTCGGATCATAGCACGCGTCCACCGTTCGGCCCGGTGCGGGCGCCGGGCACAAATGCCTTTTGCCGCGGCAACGCCTCAGCCCTTGGCCAGGCGGGCCAGCGCACGACCGGCCAGCGCCATGCCGAAGCTCGCGGTCACGGCCACCGCCGAGCCGTAGCCGGCGCAGTTGAGCCCGCCGCCGCCCGGCGCGGCCGGCTCGCAGCTTTCCGGCGCACGCACGATGGGTTCAGTCGAATAGACCGCCTCGATGCCGAAACGTTTGCCCTCGCGCGGAAAACCGTGATGGCGGCGCAGCTCGGCGCGGATCTTGGACAGCAGCGCGTCGCCGCTGGTCTGGGCGATGTCGGCCAGCGCGATGCGGGCCGGGTCGACCCGGCCGCCGGCGCCGCCCGAGACCAGCAGCGGGATCTTGTGGCGGCGGCAGTGGGCGATCAGCGCCACCTTGACCCGCAGCTGGTCGATGCAGTCGAGCACCACGTCGTAGCGGCCCGGCGCGGCCAGCTCGGCCAGGTTGTCGGCGGTCAGGAAGTCGTCGATCTCGACCACCTCGGCACGCGGGTTGATGGCGCGGATGCGTGCCGCCATGGCGGCGACCTTGGCCATGCCGAGCGTGTCGGTCAGCGCGTGCAGCTGGCGGTTCACGTTGCTCGGCGCGACGTGGTCGAGGTCGATCAGCGTGATGCGGCCGACCGCGCTGCGCGCCAGCGCCTCGGCGGCCCAGGAGCCGACGCCGCCGACGCCGATCACGCAGGCGTGGGCCGCTTCGAAGCGCCGCAGCGCGGCCTCGCCGTAGAGTCGGGCGATGCCGCCGAAGCGGCGCTGATGGTCGAGGTCGTCGGCGAGATTCATAGGGGGGCGATTCTAACGCAGGGCCGGCGCCGCCAGCGTCGCCGCGCGGCCAAATCGGCCAGGACGGCGACCGTGCCGGCCGCCGGCGCTAAAATGCCGGTTTAGCCGATGGGAACACCGCCATGACCGAACCGCAGGAATCGCTCCGTCTCTCCAAGCGCATGGCCGAACTCGGCCTGTGCTCGCGCCGCGAGGCCGACGAATACATCGAGCGCGGCTGGGTCAAGGTCGACGGCATCGTCGTCGACGTGCTCGGCAGCCGGGTGCTGCCGACCCAGCGCATCGAGCTCGACCGCCGCGCCGCGGTGGCGCAGACCCAACGCGTGACCATCATCCTCAACAAGCCGATCGGCTATGTCTCGGGCCAGGCCGAACAGGGCTACAAGCCGGCCTCGCTGCTGATCCTGCCGGACAACCGCTTCGTCGGCGACCGCTCGGGCATCGAGTTCTCGCGCCGCCACCTGGCGGGCCTGGCGCCGGCCGGCCGGCTCGACATCGATTCGACCGGCCTCCTGGTACTGACCCAGGACGGCCGCGTGGCCAAGGCGCTGATCGGCGACGAGACCCGGATCGAGAAGGAATACCTGGTGCGGGTCGAGGGCACGCTCGACGCCGCCGGCCTTGCCCTGCTGAACCACGGATTGAGCCTCGACGGCCAGGCGCTCAAGCCGGCCAAGGTGAGCTGGCAGAACGAGCACCAGCTGCGTTTCGTGCTGCGCGAGGGCAAGAAGCGGCAGATCCGCCGCATGTGCGAGCTGGTCGGCCTCAAGGTGGTCGGCCTCAAGCGCATCCGCATCGGCCGCATTCCGCTGTCGGATCTGCCGATGGGGCAGTGGCGGTATCTGCGCGAGGAAGAGAAATTCTGATTGTGTGAGGAGGAAGGGGTGAGGCGTGAGGTGTTGACCCCATCCCCACCCCGACCCTCCCCTTGAAGGGGAGGGAGTCCGTTCGTGCCGGCTGAAAGAGCGCATGTCTTGGAGCCGTCGCTGCACTGCCCTCCCCCTTCAAGGGGAGGTTGGGAGGGGATGGGGTTACACCTCACCCCTCACACCTATCACCTCACGCTTTCCCTTTCGCCGCCAACCGCGCCAGCGCCTGCTCCATCGTCCCGCGATCGATGCGCGTCAGGTGCAGCACGCTCTGCCGCACGTCGGGCGACAGCACGTAGCGCGATTCGGCCGCGGCGTTGCGCAGCTTGGCGTCGAAGGTCAGCTTGCCGGCCTCGTCCTCGGCCGCCAGGCCGTTCTGCTTCAGCGTGGCGATGAAGGTGCGGAAGATCGCCCGATCGAAGAATTCCGGCGCGTTGAACTCGCGCAGCAGCGACATGCGCTGCGCCAGCAGGTGGCACAGGCCCTCGAGCTCGTCGGCGCTGACCGCGCCGCTGCCCTGCTGGGTCAGCACCGACAGCGAGATGAAGTAGCGCACCAGCGCCGGCCGCACCGCGTTGCCCAGCAGCATCAGCTGGGCGTATTCGTCGCTGTTGAGGTTGGGCGCGTTGTAGATGCCCTCGCGGCCGGTGCTCTCGGCCAGCCAGCCCATCTCGACCAGCGCGGCCAGGTAGGCGTCCAGCGCGCCGCCGAGTTCCTCCTCTTCCCAGCGCAGGAACAGCTCGGCGCGCAGGAAGGGATAGACCGTGCGCGTCAGGTTGGCCAGCTGCTCGCGGCTCAGGCTGGCGTTGCGCGAGAACAGGCAGGCGATCAGCGCCGGGATGGCGACGCAGTGCAGCACGTTGTTGCGCATATAGCTGCACAGCACCGCATCCTCCGGATAGAAGTGCAGCACGTCGCCCAGCGCATGCGGATGGCGCTGGATCAGCCGCAGCTTCTCGCAGTGCGCCACCATGGCGCGGCCGTCGAGTGCGGTCAGCCGCGCGCGGCCGGCATAGGGCACCGCGCTCAGGAGCCGGCGGTAGCCGTCGAGCTGCGACACCAGCTGGTCCTCGTCCATCGCATGGCGCGGCGTCGCCAGCAGCGCCAGGCTGACCAGGTTGACCGGGTTGGCCACTGCCGCGCTGTTGATGCCGTCGGCGATGCGGTTGCCCAACTGCTTGATGCCCTGGCTGAACCAGGCCGGCCGGCTCTCGCCCAGCGGCGGCTCCTGGCGCCAGTCCGGGTGCGCCTCGGCCAGCACCTCGGCCAGCTTGATCGGCTCGCCGAAATTGACGTGCACCTTGCCGAAGTTCTTCTTCAGCTCGCGCACGCTCATCAGCAGGTTGAACAGCGACTCCTTCTGCTTGGGCTTGCCCATCAGCTCGCCGACGTAGCTGCGGCCCTCGAACAGCTTCTCGTAGCCGATGTAGACCGGCAGGAACACGATCGGCCGGGAGGAGTCGCGCAGATAGCTCTGCACCGTCATCGCCAGCATGCCGGGCCGCGGCTGCAACAGCCGGCCGGTGCGGCTGCGGCCGCCCTCGACGAAGTATTCGATCGGGAAGCCCTTGGCGATCACCATGTGCAGGTATTCGTTGAACACCGCGCCATACAGCGGATTGCCCTTGAACGAGCGGCGCAGGAAGAAGGCGCCGCCGCGGCGCAGGATGCCGCCGACGATGGGCAGGTTGAGGTTCGCCCCGGCCGCGATGTGCGGAATCATCAGGCCCTGCTGGTAGACGATGTAGCTCAGCAGCAGGTAGTCGATATGGCTGCGGTGGCAGGGGACGTAGATGATCTCGTGGTCGGGCGCGACGCCGGTCACGGTATCGAAGTTGCCGAGCTCGACGCCGTCGTACAGCCGTGTCCACACCCAGGTCAGGAAGCGGTGGAACACCCGTACCACCGGGTAGCTGTAGTCGGCGGCGATCTCCCAGGCGTAGTGGCGCGCCTTCTCCTCGGCGCGCCGCATCGCGGTGGCGCCGCCGCCCTGCTCGGCGGCCAGCGCGGCGATGGCGGCCTTGACCGAATCGGTGTCGAGGATGCCTTCGACCTGGGTGCGGCGGTGCGACAGGTCGGGGCCGATCGCCATCTCGCGCTGCTGACGGAAATGCACGCGCAGCACGCGCGAGACCTTGCGGATGGCGCGCTCGTCGTCCTCGGCGTCGGCCGCCAGCTCGCGCAGCGACAGCGGCTGGCCGAAGCGCACCAGGGTGTTGCGGCCATGCAGCAGGATGGTGAACAACTGGCGCAGCGAGCCGCGCGGCGACCAGCTTTCCGAGAAGATCAGCTTCCAGATCGAGCTTTCCTTGTCGGGCGTGCGGCCCACAGGATGCTGACCGGCACCACTTGCACGTCGAAATCGGGCTGGTTGCGCACCGCCTGGGTCAGCCGCTCCAGCAGCGGCGAATGGCCGCCCGACTTGGTGCGGCCGAACCACGGCTCGGCGCGGGTGGTGAAGAAGAAGGCGCGGTTCTCGCGCACCGTGGCGGTATGGATGCCGTCGAGCGGCGAGGCGAGGCCGGCCGCCAGCACTTCACGCTCGAGCACCAGGATATTGCTGAGGAAGCGCCGCTGCAGCACGTAGCAGACCGGCCGGGACGGATCGAGGCCGAGCGCCTGCGGCGTATCCGACAGGGTCTGGGTACGCGCCACGCTGAACAGCAGCCGGCGTGCGAGCAATAAAAAAGGCCTGTCGAGGCCGAGGTATTTGAGCATGCAGCGAACTGGAATCTGGATGAGCGTCCAATTATAAACGCGCTCCGGCCAAGCGCATGCTTGACCGGACTGGCGGCGCGGTCCAAAAAGAAGGCAGACCGGTATTACAAGAACACAGACAGCGGAAGAGTCTATCCCGACAGGAATTCGCCTTGCGTTGCCGGCAGACAAGCCCGCCAGCGCGAAGCGAAGAGGCAATGTAGCGATCTACATGACGATGAGCGACAAAGCTGACGGGCATTCTGACGGCAACCCGGAGGCCCGAACTGGCTTGGGGCTCATGCCGTCGTTACGAGTCACTTGCAGTCGGCCAAACTGCTACGTGACCCGCGCCTGGGCCTGAGCCCCAAGCCAGTTCGGCGCAAGGCGAATTCCTGTCGGGATAGACTCTAAGGACCACGGACCGTCCATGAAGATTCCTCAGCTCCTGGCCATCGCGGCGCTGTCTGCCGCATGGCCGCAGGCCCAGGCCGCCTGCAATCTCTCCTTCGCCTACAACGCCGAGCCCTCGCCGCCCTATATGGTCGGCGAAGCCACGGTGCAGGCCGAACGACCCGGCGTGGCGGTCGAGATGGTGCGCGAGGCGAGCCGCCGCATCGGCTGCACCGCCCGCTTCGTGCGCCTGCCCAATGTGCGGGTGCTGGCCGAGACCCAGGCCGGCCGCCACGACGGCGCATTCATGTATTCCCACAACCCCGAGCGCGCCGCCGGCCTCGCCTACCCGCTCAAGGACGGCAAGCCCGACCACGACCGGCGCATCGCCACGCTGCGCTACTACCTGTACCGCCTGACCGGCAGCCCGGTCGAATGGGATGGCCAGCGTCTGCGCGGGCTCAATGGCGCGGTCGGGGTGAACCTGGGCTGGTCGATCGGGCGCGACCTGAAGACGATGGGCGTGACGGTGGAGGAGGCGCTGGGCAGCCGTTCCAACCTCGAAAAGCTGCTGGCCGGCCGCATCGCCGCCTACGCGACGCAGGACCTGGCCGGCGACGCCGCCGTGCAGCGCTGGGGCCAGGAGCGGGTCGAGCGGTTGCCGGCGCCGCTGTCGACCAAGGACTACTTCGTGGTGTTCAACCCGGACTTCGCCGCGCGCCAGCACGATACGACCGAGCGCTTCTGGACTGCGCTGGCCGAGCTGCGCGACGAGATGGCGGCGCGGTTGCTACCGTTGTATGCGGAATGAGGCGGTGCGGCCGAGCGAGCCGCACGGCGGAGGAGCTGTTTTGCAGGTCGGAAGTCATTCCGACAGCGATTTATGCCGAGGGCGCGGTCGGAATGAATTCCGGCCGACAACCCCGATTCCGATCTACCGATCCTGCCTATGCCGGGTGCGAGAACTACAGTCCTAGCCGCTGCCAGATGGTCGACACGTTGCCGGCCGCGTTCAGCGTGTAGAAATGCAGCCCCGGCGCGCCGCCATCGAGCAGCTTGCGGCACAGGTCGGTCACCACGTCGAGGCCGAGCGCCTTGATCGAGGCGCTGTCGTCGCCGTAGCTCTGCAGCTTGAGCCGTAGCCAGCGCGGGATCTCGGCGCCGCAGGTGTCGGAGAAGCGCGCCAGCTGGCTGAAATTGTTGATCGGCATGATGCCGGGCACCACCGGGATGTCGACGCCGCGCGCGCGGATCTCGTCGACGAAGGCGAAATAGGCGTCCGGATTGAAGAAATACTGGGTGATCGCCGAATCGGCGCCGGCACGCGCCTTGCGCACGAAATTGGCCAGGTCGTCCTGGGCGCTGCGCGCCTGCGGGTGGTATTCCGGGTAGGCCGCCACCTCGATGTGGAACCAGTCGCCGTGCTCGGCGCGGATGAACTCGACCAGCTCGTTGGCGTAGCGGAACTCGCCGACCTCGACCATGCCGCTCGGGATGTCGCCACGCAGCGCGACGATGCGGCGGATGCCCTGGTCGCGGTAGAGCTGCAGCAGGCCGGCCACGTTCTGCTTGGTCGAGCCGACGCAGCTCAGGTGCGGCGCGGCCTCGAAGCCCTCGCCGCGAATCTCCAGCACGGTGTCGATGGTGCCTTGCTGGGTGGTGCCGCCGGCGCCGAAGGTGACCGAGAAGAACTGCGGCTTGAACTGGCCGAGCTGGCGGCGGGTATTGCGCAGCTTCTCCACGCCCTCGGGCGTCTTGGGCGGGAAGAATTCGAAGCTGTAGGTCGGGGCGATGCTCACGGCGGTCTCGTGTTCTGTGCTCAGGGAAGGTCGGCCGATGCTAGCGTCCGGCGGCGGATCGGCGCCAATGAAATCGGCGCATGTCGATAGAAGCTGTTTTCATCGTGGCGCCGCATTCCACGCCGGAGGTTCCCGCCGCGAATGGCCGGGCGATGAGCAGCGGGCCGCCCAGGACTTCCGCCGGAAGCCGCGCCTGCCCGGCGACCCGCTACAGCGCCGCCTCGCGCTGCAGCGCCGCCAATGCCGCGCGCCAGGCGCGGCCCAGGATGCTCTGCCGCTCGCCGCGCAGCCGCGCCACGCCGGCCACCTCGCGCAGCGGTGCGTTGCCGGCCTCGCACTGGTCCAGCCGCACCCGGAACAAGGCCTCGAGCGGCACCAGGCTGCGCTCGACGCGCTGGGTGGCGATCGGGCCGCCGTAGGTCGAGGCCAGTACCGGCTGGTCCAGCGAAGACAGGTTGATGCGGTCGATCGCGCCGATACGGCAGCGCACCCGCGGCGCCTCGGCGCGGTCGGCCACGAACACCGCCTCGTCGCCCTGCGCCAGCCGGCGCAGCGCGCCTTCGCCCACGAAGGCCTCGCCCTTGAGGCCGTCCGCGCCGTTGAGCGACAGCAGCCGCTCGCCGCCACCGATCACCGTGCCGGGCTGCAGCGACTCGACCGCGTCGACCACCCGGCCGGCGAACGGCGCACGGAAATCGAGCCGGGCGATCTGCTGCCGCACCGCCTCGACCTGGGCCTCGGCCGCCTGCCATTGCTTGACCAGCGCCGGCCCCTCGGCCTGCAGCTTGGCGTCGAACGGCTGCTGCTCGATCTGCCAGCGCAGCGCGTCGGCCCGCGCGCGCGCCCGCGCCAGGTCGACCTCGAGCTCGGGCGAACGCAGTTGCAGCAGTTGCTGGCCGGCCGCCACCCACTGGCCTTCGCGCACCTGCACCGCCACCACCTCGGCCGGTGCCGGCGAGTAGAGCTGGGTCGAGTCGCGCGCACCCATCACCGCCGGCGCGCCGACGTCGGCCTGCCAGGGCAGGGCCACGAACAGCACGAGGCCGGCCAGCACCGCCAGGCTGCGCGCGGTGGCGAAATTCCAGCGCAGTTCGGCGCGGCGCTTCCACCATACCGACACCTCGCTCCACAGCGGCAACGCGATGAACCAGGCCATCTCGACGATGAACAGCAGGATGCCGAGCACCTTGAAGAAGTAGTGGTAGACCAGCAGCGCGATGCCGAGGAACAGCACCAGCCGGTACAGCCAGGTGGCGAAGGCGATGCCGGTGAGCAGGCGCCGCCGCGCCGGCGGCAGCGACTCGGGATCGGGCTCGTCGAGGCCGAGCAGGTGGCGGCGCAGCCAGACGCGGCCGAAGGCGAAGGCGCGGCCGTGCAGATTGGGCAGGTTGAGCCAGTCCGACAGCAGGAAGTAGCCGTCGAAGCGCATGAAGGGGCTGGCGTTGATCGCCAGCGTGGCGACCCAGGTGGTGGTGGCCAGCATGAACACGCCGGCGCGCAGCGGGCCGTCGGGCAGGAAGCTCCACAGCAGCGTGGCGAACACCGCCAGCGTCAGCTCGGCCGCCATGCCGGCCGCGCCGATCAAGAGCCGCTCGCGCCGGCCCGGCAGCTTCCAGGCCTCGTTGGTGTCGGTGTAGAGCACCGGCATCATCACCAGGAAGGCCACCCCCATGGTCGGCACGCGGCAGCCGAAGCGCTGGGCGGTCAGCGCGTGGCCGAACTCGTGCAGCACCTTGGCGAAGCTCAGCGACAAGCCCAGGCCGATCAGCCCGGCCATGCCCGAGTAGGCCGAGAAGGTGTGGGTGAACTCGTCCCAGCGGCGCGATACCAGGAACAGCCCGAGCGCCGCCACCGCCGCCACGCCCCACCAGAAGCGCGGGTCGAACACCAGCGCGAAGGCCGGCGCCAGCTTGCGCAGAATCGGCATCGGCCGCAGCAGCGGCACGCGGAAGAACAGGTAGTGCTTGAGCAGCCACTTGGCGTGGCCGAGCTTGCTGGCGCGCGCGATGCGGGTGAAACGCGCGGTGTGCTCCGGCGACACGGCCAGCAGGAGGTCGTGGCGGCCGAGGAAGTCGGCCACGGCGGCGACCTCGTCCTCGTCGACCTCCAGCGTGGTGTCGGCGTTGACCGCCTCGACCACCGCCGCGGCCGAGCCGAGACCCCAGCGCGACAGGATCTCGAAGGCCGGCCAGCCGAGCTGGTAGAAGCGGTTGGCGGCCGGATCGTGCAGCATCCAGCTCGGCTCGCCGCCGTCCTGCACCGGACCCGGATGCAGGCTCAGGTCTTGCCGCAGCGGCGGCAGCAGCGCGGCTGCGTCGGACCCGATCACCTTACAGCCCCAGCCATTGGCGCGCCCAGGTCAGCGGCCGGCGCAGCGCGTAGTAGACCAGCGGCACCCAGTCGCCGTAGACGCGCGCGGTGCCCATCTGGCCGATGCGCGGCAAGGCGTCGACCTGCTCGAAGCGGGCATGGATGCGGTAGGCCAGGATGCCGTCCTCGGTCGGCTCGGCGCGGTAGGCCACCCGAGTGATGGTGGCGTCGTAGGATTCGGTCGGCGAGGCGTTGGGATAGAGCCGCACGGTGCCGCCGGGCGCGATGCGGATCGCCTCGGCGGCCGGCAGGAAGGCGGTCAGCTCGACCCGCGCCGGGTCGGCCAGCGTCATCACCTTCTCGCCGACCGAGACGGCGCGGCCCTGCCAGTCGTTGCGGTCGGAGAACACCACCACGCCCTCGCGTGCCGCCTTGACGCTGATGCGCGCCAGCTGGCGGCCGGTGTAGTCGGCCTCGATCGCCTTCTCGTCGAGCTTGGCGCGGTCCATCGCCATCTCGAGCTTGCCGCGGTCATCGGTCACCGCCAACTGGGCGCTCTGCCGGTAGGCTTCCTGCGCCGCCTCGCGCGCCTTGTCGGCCAGCGCGTACTGGCCGGCCAGCTGGGTCTGGTCGAGGCTAAACAGCGGCGCGCCGGCGGCGACGCGCTGGTTGGGCTGCACGTCGATGCGGTCGATCACGCCCGACAGCGGCGCGCGCACCAGGAAGGGCTCCTGCGGCGTCACTTCGGCCCGCGCCAGCACCGTCAGCCGCACCGGGCAGCAGGCCAGCAGCAAGAGGCCGAGCAGGATGCGGCGGCGCGTCTTGCCCGGCCGCACCCAGCCGCCGAGCCGGTCGCGCCAGTTGCGCTGCGGCGCGAAACGGGCCTGGGCGTGGGCATAGGCATCGGCCAGCTCGGCCGCCAGCGTGCGCTCGTACTCGGTCCAGGGCTCGTCGCGCGCCAGCAGCAGCGCCCCGCCCGGATGGCCGCCGATCGGCGGCAGGCGCAGCCACAGGCCGTGCGCCGGCAGCCAGCCGGCCCATTCCTCGGCCAGCACCGGCGGCAACTCGGCCGCGCCGACGAAGCGGACCGGTCCGGCCTCGGCGGCGTCGGCCGCGGCCAACGCCTTGAAAGCGGCGGCCAGCCATTGCACGTAAGGCGCCGACGGGTCGGTCTCGGCCAGGCCCGACAGCGCGGCCACCCGGCCCAGCGGCCCTTCGCGCCACAGCGCGGCCTGGCGGTAGGCCAACAGCCGCAGGCTCTCGTTGACCATGACGAAGCCGAGCGCGTCCTCGCCGTCGGCTTCGCGCGCGCGGCGCATCAGTTGCACCAGGGTGGCGAGGGTGCGCGCCGGATCTTGCACCGGGGTCCGGACCGCGGCTTCGGGACTGTTCATCGCGACTCTGACTGGAAAATGCCGTAGCGGCGTGGATCTACTGGGCGCCCTTGGGCGGATTGAAGCCGGCCCAGCCGCTCATGCCGGGCAATAGAGCGGCATCCTGCCCGTCGATCACGCCGATGGCCAGCACCGACTGGCTGACCGGGTCGATCTGCGCGCCGAGCCGCGCCACGCTGGCCGGAAACGCCCGGCCGAGCTCGTCGACCTGCACCGTGAACTTGCTGCCGGGCTTGAGCCAGGCCAGCCACTTGGACGGCACGATCATGCGCAGTTCGAGCTGGCCGACGTCGACGATGTCGAGGATCGGGTTGCCCGGACTGACGAACTGGAAGGCCGCCGCGCTGCGCTTGGCGACGCGGCCGTTGAACGGCGCCGACACCACGCACTTGGACACTACCGTCTGCATGTAGCTGAGCTCGGCGGCGGCCTCCTTGGCGCGGGCCTCGGCCTGGTCGACCTCGAGCTTGCCGATCGAATTGAGCTCGGCCAGCCGGCTGTTCACCTTGACCAGCTGGCGCGCCGCCTCGAGCGTGGCCTCGGCTTTGCGCACCTGGGCGCGGTAGCTGCTGCACTCGAACTCGACCAGCACCTGGCCCCTGCTGAAGCTGCCGCCCTCGGGCACCGGCAGGCGGGCGATCTTGGCGGCGATCTCGCTCGACACCGTGACCGCGTTGCGCGCCATCAACTGGGTACGGATGCGGCCGTCGTTAGGCGTCGGCGTACCGGGCAGCGCGGCGGGCGCCGCCCGCGGCGCTGCCGGAGCCGGGGCGGCCGGGGCCGTTTGCGCGGCCCAGGCCGGAACGGACAGAACGGCCGCCAGTACGCCGGCGGCCGGATACCTCGTCAAACTCATTGCTTGCCACCCACCGTGCCTTGCCAGCGCGCTTCAGCGCCCTCGAAGGCCAGCGACAGCGAGGCCAGGTCGTAGCCGTTGGCCTCGCCCGGCAGCGGGTCGAGCCCCAGCGTGGCGCCGATCTGGCCGTAGGCGTTCTGCAGCTCGCCGTAGCTCTGGTACAGCCGCAGTTGCGACAGCACCGCGTTGGCGCCGGCCAGGATGGCCTGCAGCTTGCCCTGCGCGCTCGACTGCGCGGCGTTGCGCGTCTGGTCGAGGATGCGCTGCTCGACCGTGTTCAGGTCGCGCTCCAGCTCGTACTGGCGCGCCCGGCCCTGGTAGTCGATGTAGGCCACGTGCACCTGGGTGAGCACCGCCATGTTCAGCGCCATGCGCTGCTCCTGCGCCACCTTCAGCTGCGCCTCGGCCGAGCCGCGGATCTTGCCGGCGTTGACCAGGTTCAGCAGGTTCCAGCTCACCCGCACGCCGGCGTCGCCCCAGGCCTGGTTCACCAGGAACTTGTTGCTGTCGTAGTGCTCGCCGATGCTGAATTCGAGCCCCGGCATCAGCTTGGCCATCGCCTTCTTGGTCTCCAGCGTGCTGATGCGCTGGTTGTAGCGCGCTTCCATCAGCTCGGGCCGGTTCAGCAGCGCCAGCTCTTCCATCTTCTCCAGCGGCACGCCGAGCGGCGGCGTTTCGAGCTTGGCCGGCGTGCCGACCGAGAAGCGGCTGCCCGGCGCCAGGTTCATGATGGTCGCGAGCCGCGGCTTGGCCTGCGCCAGCGAGGAGCGGATCAGCGCCATCTGGCGGATCACGTCCAGGAGCTGGCGCTGGTAGTTGAGCGCCTCGAGCGGCGCGCGCAGCTTTTCCTGCTCGACCTTGCGCGAGTCGGCCAGCGCCGCTTCGGCGTCCTTCAGCAGCGCTTCGACCGGGCCCTCGAGCTGCTGGGCGCCGACCGCCTGCCAGTAGGCCTGGCGCACCTGCTGCATCAGCTGGTGGGCGACCTTGCGCTTGCGTTCCTGCAGGATCAGCAGGCGGTCGGCCTGCTGCTGGGCGCCGTAGTAGCTGACGCCGAAGTCGAGCACGTTCCAGCTCAGCGTGAGGTCGGCGTTGCCGCGCTCGCGCTCGCTCGAGATCGACGGCACCAGCGACTGCCGGTGGGTCACCACGTCCTCCGAGCTCGAGGCCGATTCGTTGCTGCGCGAGCTGTAGCCGGCGCCGAGCGCCAGCTTGGGCAGCATGTCCATGCTGGTCAGGTCGAGCTGGCGCTGGGCCAGGGCCTCTTCCATCAGCTTGACGCGGAAATCGAGGTTGTACTTGAGCGCGCGGGCCATCGCCTGTTCGAGGCCGATGGCGCCGTTGACGGCTTCCTGCTGGCCGAACATGACGGCGCGGTCTTCCTCGAGGGTGGACTGGCGCTCGGCCAGTTCGATCGGCTTGGGCTGCACCGCGCAGCCGGTGACGAAGGCGGCGGCGATGGCCAGGGGGAGCAGCTTGATTGGACGCTTTGTCATCCTCGGGGTCCCTATTTTTGCTGTGAGCTTGCGATATCTGTTTACGGAGCGGCGGGCCGTCGCTGGACGGCCCGCCGGTGAAGGTCAGGCCACTTCGGTCGAGCGCGGCTGGCTGCGGCCGAGCAGGGCGTCGAGATCGCGTTCGAACGCAGTATGGCCGAACTGGCCGAACTGTGCCGCCAGCGCGGGCTTGCCCGCCGGCAACAGCGAGGCCAGCTTGTCGGCCTGGCCGGCGCGGCCCTGGCCGCCGTCGAACTCGACCTCCATGCGGCTGACCGCCTGGTTGCCCTGGGCATCGCGCACCACGATCTCCAGCACCATCGTCTGGCGCTGGCCCGCCGGCACCTGGCCGCTGAACCAGCCGTTCACCGGATCGAACTGCAGCCAGCTCGGCAGCGGCCGGCCGTTGGCCTGGCGCACCGTGATGCTGACGCGGGCGTCCGGGTCCTTCTGGCTGAAGGTGCCGGCCGGCAGCGCGAAGCCGAAGCTCTGGCCCGGCTGCAGGCTCTGGATGCCGAGGTTGGGCCGCGCCATGATCGGCTCGCGCTGGGCCGGGTTGGACGGGGCGAAGAACGGCGACTCGTTGGCCACCAGCGTGGTCGGCCGGCCGTCGGTCGGGCGCGGACCCACGCCGATCGAGCTCGGCACGCCGAGGCTGAAGCCGGGCGAGCCGATCGAGCCGGAGCCGCCCAGCGTGCCGAGGCCGCCGAAGACGCCGGTCGAGCCGCCGCCGAGCGGACTGCCGCCGAACAGGCTGCCGGTGCCGCCGACGATGCCGCCGCCGCTGACGCCGTCGAGCGCGCTGAGCACGATGTTCGGCGTGATCGGACCGAGGTTGATCGGATCGGAACCGATGGTCGGCACCGTGATGTTGCTCGGCGGGATCACCGGCGCCGGTGCCGGCGGCTCGACCGGCGGCAGCGCCGCGACCACGTAGACCTGGCCGATGGTGATGCCGCTCAGGTTGTTGCCGGCGCGGTCGCTGATGCCGCTGCCGGCGGCGTTCAGGTTGAGCCCGATGCTGCCGGCGCCCGAGATGCCGGTGATGGTGATGGTGTAGGTATGGCCGTCGACCTGGGTGACCGAGCCGACCTGGCCGCTGACCAGGCCGACCTTGACCAGCGTGAAGTCGGCGGCGTTGAGGCCGAACACGTTCTCCGAGAAGGTCACGGTGTAGCGCACCGAGGTGGCCGAGGTCGGCGAGGCGTCGACCCGCTCGATGCCGGCCACCTGCGGCGCGACGGTGTCGATCACGATGCCGGCGGTGCCCGGCACGCCGGCCAGCGCGAGGCTGGCGTCGTTGCCCTGCGCGTCGCGCAGCGTGCCGCCGTTGGCCTGCAGCCCGATCACCGCGATGCCGTCGGCGTCGTTGTGGCCGGCCTGCACGATGTAGCGGAACAGCAGCGCGCTGCTGCCGCTGCCCGACACGTAGCTGGCGTACACCGTCTGGCCGCCGACGTTCAGCGCCAGCCGCGGCACGCCGCCGGCGGTACTCACCAGCGTGGCCTCGTTGAGGTTGACGGTGAAGTTCAGCACGTCGCCGGCGTTGTAGGCCGCGTTGCCCGGCACGCTGACCGTGGTGACGGCCGGGCCGACCCGGTCGACCGCGTAGACCGCGCCGGTCAGGCCGCCGGCGACGGCGTTGCCGGCCGCGTCGACGATGCCGGTGCCGCCGGCCTTGAGGTTGAGGCCGAGCGTGCCGGCGCCGCCGATGCCGTTGACCAGCACCGTGTAGGTATGGGCATCGACCTGGGTGACGCCGGCGATGCTGCCGCTCGCGCTGCCGGTCGCGGCCAGCAGGAAGTCGGCCGCGTCGACGCCGCTGACGTCTTCCGAGAAGGTGACCGTGAAGCGCACGCTGCCGGCGGCGGTCGGGCTCGGGTCGAGCCGGACGATGCCGCTGGCGGCCGGCGCGGTGGTGTCGATCAGCACGCCGACCGCCGGCACGCTGCCCAGCGCCGGGTCGATGGCGTTGCCGGCCGGGTCGCGCACCGTGCCGCCGTTGAGGTCGAGGCTGCCGCCGACGGTGATGCCGTCGGCGTCGTTGTCGCCGGCCTGGATCACGTACTGGAACACCAGGCTGCCGCCGCCCGAGCCCGACACGTAGCTGGCGTAGCGGGTGACGCCGCCGACGTTCAGCACCAGCCGCGGCGTGCCGCCGCTGGTATCGACCACGACGTTTTCGCTGGTGCCGACCGTGAAGGTCAGCACGTCGCCGGCGTTGTAGCGGCCATCGGCCGGCACGGTGACGCCGGCCACGGTCGGCGCGACCGCGTCGACCACGATGCCGCCGGTGGCCGGCACGCCGTTGAGCGCCGCGACCGCGTCGTTGCCGAGCGCGTCGCGCACGGTGCCGCCATTGAGGTCGAGGCTGGCGCCGAGCGCGATGCCGGTGTTGTCGAGCTGGCCGGTCGCCACCGTCAGGCGGAAGGTCAGCGCGGTGCTGCCGAGCCGCCGACATAGCTGGCGTAGACCGTGCCGCCGGTGTCGAGCGTGACCGCGATGCGCGGCGTGCCGCCGCCGGTGTCGACCACCACCGCTTCGCTGAAGTTGACCGTGAAGTCGAGGTTCTGGCCGGCCACGTAGCTGCCGTTGGCCGGTACGCCGACGCTGCCGACCACCGGGGCGACGCGGTCGACGGTGTAGACCGCGCCGGTCAGGCCGCCGGTGACGGCATTGCCGGCCGCGTCGACGATGCCGGTGCCGCTGGCCTTGAGGTTGAGGCCGAGCGTGCCGGCGCCGGCGACGTTGCTGACCAGCAAGGTGTAGGTGCGGGCGTCGACCTGGGTCACCGTGCCGACGGTGCCCGAGGCGCTGCCGGTGCCGACCAGGGCGAAGTCGGCCGCGTTCACGCCGCTGACGTCCTCGGAGAAGGTCACCGTGAAGCGCACGCTGCCGGCCGCGGTCGGGTTCGGGTCGAGCCGGACGATGCCGCTGGCGGCCGGCGCGGTGGTGTCGATCAGCACGCCGACCGCCGGCACGCTGCCCAGCGCCGGGTCGATGGCGTTGCCGGCCGGGTCGCGCACCGTGCCGCCGTTGAGGTCGAGGCTGCCGCCGACGACGATGCCGTCGGCGTCGCTGTCGCCGGGCTGGACGGTGTACTGGAACACCAGCGTGCCGCTGCCCGAGCCGCCGACGTAGCTGGCGTAGCGGGTCACGCCGCCGATGTTCAGCACCAGCCGCGGCGTGCCGCCGCTGGTATCGACCAGCACCGACTCGCTCGCGCCGACCGTGAAGGTCAGCACGTCGCCGGCGTTGTACAGGCCGTCGGCCGGCACGGTGACGCCGGTCACGCCCGGCGCGACCGCGTCGATCAGGATGCCGCCGGTGGCCGGTACGCCGTTGAGCGCGGCCGCGGCGTCGTTGCCGACCGCGTCGCGCACGGTGGCGCCGTTGAGGTCGAGGCTGGCGCCGAGCGCGATGCCGGTGGCGTCGAGCTGGCCGGTGGCCACCGTCAGGCGGAAGGTCAGCGCCGTGCCTCCCGAGCCGCCGACGTAGCTGGCGTAGACCGTGCCGCCGGTGTCGAGCGTCACCGCGATGCGCGGCATGCCGCCGCTGGTGTCGACCAGCACCGCTTCGCTGAAGTGGACCGTGAAGTCGAGGTTCTGGCCGGCCACGTAGCTGCCGTCGGCCGGCACGTCGACGCTGCTCACCGCCGGGGCGACGCGGTCGACCGCGTAGACCTCGCCGGCCAGGCCGCCGGCGACGGCGTTGCCGGCCGCATCCGCGATGCCGGTGCCGCTGGCGTTCAGGTCCAGCCGCAGCGTGCCGCTGCCGGCGAGGCCGTTCACCAGCACGGTGTAGGTGCGGGCATCGACCTGGACGACGCTGGCGATGCTGCCGGCCGCGCTGCCGGTCGAGACCAGCGCGAAGTCGGCCGCGTCGACGCCGGTCACGTCCTCGGAGAAGGTCACCGTGTAGCTGACGCTGCCGGCGTTGGTCGGGCTCGGATCGCCCCGGACGATGCCGCTGGCGTCCGGGGCGACCGTGTCGACCAGCACGCCGGCAGTCGACGGCACGCTGCCGAGCGACAGCGCCAGGTCGTTGCCGGCCGCGTCGCGCACGGTGGCGCCGTCGAGGTCGAGGCTGGCGCCGACCGCGATGCCGTCGGCGTCGTTGTCGCCGGCCGCCACGACGTACTGGAACACCAGGCTGCTGCCGCCGCTGCCGGAGACATAGCTGGCGTAGCGGGTGACGCCGCCGATGTTCAGCACCAGCCGCGGCGTGCCGCCGCTGGTGTCGAGGGTGACCGCCTCGCTGGTGCCGACCGTGAAGGTCAGCACGTCGCCGGCGTTGTAATGGCTGTCGGCCGGAACCGCCACGCTGGCGACCGTCGGTGCGACGCCGTCGACCAGGATGCCGCCGGTGGCCGGCACGCCGTTGAGCGCGACCGCGGCGTCGTTGCCGGCCAGGTCGCGCAGCGTGGCGCCGTTGAGATCGACGCTGCCGCCGAGCGCGATGCCGTCGGCGTCCAGCTGGCCGGCCGCCACCGTCAGGCGGAAGGTCAGCGTGGCGCTGCCCGAGCCGCCGACGTAGCTGGCGTAGACCGTGCCGCCGGTATCGAGCGTCACCGCGATACGCGGCGTGCCGCCGGCGGTGTCGACCACCACCGCTTCGTCGAAGTCGACCGTGAAGTCGAGATCCTGGCCACTGCCGTAGATCGCATCGGCCGGCACGCCGACGGCGGTCACCGCCGGGGCGGTGCGGTCGAAGGTGTAGTCCTCGCCGGCCAGGCCGCCGGCGATGGTGTTGCCGGCCACGTCCATGATGCCGGTGCCGCTGGCGTTCAGGTCCAGCCGCAGCGTGCCGGCGCCGGTCACGCCGTTCACCAGCACGGTGTAGGTGCGCGCATCGACCTGGACGACGCTGGCGATGTTGCCGGCCACGCTGCCGGTGGCGACCAGCGCGAAGTCGGCCGCGTCGACGCCGGTCACGTCCTCGGAGAAGGTCACCGTGTAGCTGACGCTGTTGGCGTTGGTCGGGTTCGGATCGACCCGGACGATGCCGCTGGCGTTCGGGTCGAGCGTGTCGACCAGCACGCCGGCGGTCGACGGCACGCTGCCGAGCGACAGCGCCAGGTCGTTGCCCGCCGCGTCGCGGGCGGTGGCGCCGTCGAGGTCGAGGCTGGCGCCGACCGCGATGCCGTCGGCGTCGTTGTCGCCGGGCTGCACGGTGTACTGGAACACCAGGCTGCTGCTGCCCGAGCCCGACACGTAGCTGGCGTAGCGGGTGACGCCGCCGACGTCGAGCACCAGCCGCGGCGTGCCGCCGCTGGTATCGAGGGTGACCGCCTCGCTGGTGTTCAGCGTGAAGGTCAGCACTTCGCCGGCGTTGTAGTGGCTGTCGGCCGGCACCGTCACGCTGGCGATGGCCGGCGCGACGGCGTCGACCAGGATGCCGCCAGTGGCCGGCACGCCGTTGAGGGCGGCGACCGCATCGTTGCCGAGCGCGTCGCGCACGGTGGCGCCGTTGAGGTCGAGGCTGGCGCCGAGCGCGATGCCGTCGGCGTCGAGCTGGCCGCTGGCCACCGTCAGGCGGAAGGTCAGCGTGGTACCGCCCGAGCCGCCGACGTAGCTGGCGTAGACCGTGCCGCCGGTGTCGAGCGTCACCGCCAGGCGCGGCGTGCCGCCGGCGGTATCGACCAGCACCGCTTCGTCGAAGTCGACCGTGAAGTCGAGGTTCTGGCCGGCGACGTAAGTCGCATCGGCCGGTACGCCGACGCCGGTCACCACCGGCGCGATGCGATCGATGGTGTAGGCCTCGCCGGCCAGGCCGCCGGCGATGGCGTTGCCGGCCACGTCGGCGATGCCGGTGCCGCTGGCGTTCAGGTCCAGCCGCAGCGTGCCGCTGCCGCTGAGTCCGGTAACCAGCACGGTGTAGGTGTGGGCGTCGAGCTGGGTGATGCTGGCGATGCTGCCCGCCGCGCTGCCGCTGCCGACCAGGGTGAAGTCGGTGGTGTCGACGCCGGTGACGTCCTCGGAGAAGGTCACCGTGTAGCTGACGCTGGCGGCGCCGGTCGGGGTCGGATCGACCCGGACGATGCCGCTGGCGGCAGGCGCGTCGGTGTCGATCAGCACGCCGGCCGCCGGCACGCTGCCCAGCGCCGGGTCGATGGCATTGCCGGCGGCGTCGGCGACCGTGCCGCCGTTGAGGTCGAGCGTGCTGCCCACGGCGATGCCGTCGGTGTCGCTGTCGCCGGGCTGCACGATGTACTGGAACACCAGGCTGCTGCCGCCCGAACCGAGACATAGGTGGCGTAGCGGGTGACGCCGCCTATGTCGAGCACCAGCCGCGGCGTGCCGCCGCTGGTATCGACCGTGACGGCCTCGCTCGCGTCGACCGTGAAGGTCAGCACGTCGCCGGCGTTGTACTGGCCGTCGGCCGGCACGGTGACGTCGGCCACGACCGGCGCGACCGCGTCGATCAGCACGCCGCTGGTGTCGCCGATGCCGGCGAGCGCGGTATCGGCGTCGTTGCCGACCAGGTCGCGGATGGTGCCGCCGTTGAGGTCGAGGCTGCCGCCGACGGTCGGGCCGTCGCCGTCCTGCACGCCGGTGGTCACGACGTAGCTGAACACCAGGTCGGTGCCGCCCGAGCCGCTGACGTAGCTGGCGTAGACGGTGGTGCCGCCGATGTCGATGGCGATGCGCGGCACGCCGCCGCTGGTGTCGACCGTGACCGCTTCGCCGTAGTGGACGGTGAAGCTCAGCGTCTCGCCGGCGGTGTAGGTGGCGGCGGCCGGGACGTCGACCGTCGCGACCGTCGGCGCCACGCCGTCGATCACGATGTCGTGCTGGCCGGCGATCGAACCGGCGCCGCCGGTGGCCGGCAGCAGGGTCGAGGCGTCGTCGCCGGCGCCGTTGCGGATGGTGCCGCCGTTGAGCGCCAGCGCGGCGGTCGAGGCGTAGTCGAGGTCGGCGCTGCTGTCGCCGGCCTGCACCGTGTAGCTGAAGGTCAGCGTATTGCTGCCCGAACCGGACAGGTAGGTGGCGACGCGGTCGGTCGCGCCGGTCTCGAGCAGCAGCGTCGGCGTGCCGCCGCTGGTGTCGACGTCGATCGCCTGGTCGAAGGTGAGCGTCACGGTGATGACGTCACCGACCTTGTAGCTGCCATCGGCGTTGCCGACGTGGACGGTGGTGATGGTCGGATTCAGCGCGTCGACCGTGATGGCGATCACGTCGGTGTCGGTCTGCGCGCCGCCGCTGCCGGTCAGGCCGAGGTCGTCGGTGCTGATCTCGAGGCTGGCCGCGCCGTGGTAGCCGGCGGTCGGGGTGAATACCAGGCCGTCGAGCGCGGCGTTGATGTCGGCCAGCGTGCCCTCGAACACCATGGTGCCGTCGTTGGCGCCGGAGCCGACCAGGAAGCTCAGCCCGTTGGTGCCGGACAGCGCGATCAGGCCGTTGTCGGCGGTCAGCGTGACGCGGACGATGCCCGTGCCGGCATCGACGTCGCCGACCGAGATCAGGTTGCCGTTGGCGCTGCTGAACACCAGGTCGAGATCCTGGTCGGTGCTCTGCGCCACCGGGACGGTGTTGAGCGGGGCGTCGTTGACCGCGTCGACCGTCAGCGTGACGCTGGCGCTGTCGCTCAGCGCGCCGCCCGTGCCGGTATTGCCGCCGTCGTCGATCGCCACGCCGAGCGTGACGTCGGCCGTCGCGTCGGCCGCGGTGGTGAAGCTCACGCCATTGGCGGCGATGAAGGCGTTGATGTCGGCCACCGTGCCGCTCAGCGTCAGCGCCGTAGCGCTGCCACCGACGGTCACGCCGCCACCGCTGGTGGCGGACAGGCTGCCCGAGCCGACCGTCAGGGTGACGGTGACATTGCCCGAACCGGCATCGACGTCGCTGAAGCTGATGCCGGTCAGCGCCGCGGCCACGTCCTCGGTCACCGCGATGCTGGCCGGCGCCGTGATGGTCGGCGCGTCGTTCACGGCGGTCACGTCCAGCGTGATGCTGGTGCTGTTAGTCAGGGCGCCGCCCGAGCCGGTATTGCCGCCGTCGTCGATCGCCACGCCGAGCGTGACGTCGGCGGTGGCATCGGCCGCGGTGGTGAAGCTCACGCCGTTGGCGGCGATGAAGGCGTTGATGTCGGCCACCGTGCCGCTCAGTGTCAGCGCCGTGGCGCTGCCGCCGACGGTCACGCCGCCGCCGCTGATGGCGGACAGGCTGCCCGAGCCGACCGTCAGCGTGACGGTGACGTTGCCCGAACCGGCGTCCACGTCGGCGAAGCTGATGCCGGACAGCACGCTCGACACGTCCTCGGTCACCGCGATGCTGGCCGGCGCCGTGATGGTCGGCGCGTCGTTCACCGCGGTCACGTCCAGCGTGATGCTGGTGCTGTCGGTCAGGGCGCCGCCCGTGCCGGTGTTGCCGCCGTCGTCGATCGCCACGCCGAGCGTGACGTCGGCGGTGGCATCGGCCGCGGTGGTGAAGCTCACGCCGTTGGCGGCGATGAAGGCGTTGATGTCGGCCACCGTGCCGCTCAGTGTCAGCGCCGTAGCGCTGCCGCCGACGGTCACGCCGCCGCCGCTGGTGGCGGACAGGCTGCCCGAACCGACCGTGAGCGTGACGGTGACGTTGCCCGAGCCCGCGTCGACGTCGGCAAAGCTGATGCCGGTCAGCGCTGCGGCCACGTCCTCGGTCACCGCGATGCTGGCCGGCGCCGTGATGGTCGGCGCGTCGTTCACCGCGGTCACGTCCAGCGTGATGCTGGTGCTGCCGGTCAGGGCACCGCCCGTGCCGGTGTTGCCGCCATCGTCGATCGCCACGCCGAGCGCGACGTCGGCCGTCGCGTCGGCCGCAGTGGTGAAGCTCACGCCGTTGGCGGCGATGAAGGCGTTGATGTCGGCCACCGTGCCGCTCAGCGTCAGCGCCGTGGCGCTGCCGCCGACGGTCACGCCGCCGCCGCTGGTCGCGGCCAGGCTGCCCGAGCCGACCGTCAGGGTGACGGTGACGTTGCCCGAACCGGCGTCCACGTCGGCGAAGCTGATGCCGGACAGCACGCTCGACACGTCCTCGGTCACCGCGATGCTGGCCGGCGCCGTGATGGTCGGCGCGTCATTCACGGCCGTGACGTCGAGTGTGATGCTGGCGCTGTCGGTGAGAGCGCCGCCCGTGCCGGTGTTGCCGCCATCGTCGATCGCCACGCCGAGCGTGACGTCGGCGGTGGCATCGGCCGCGGTGGTGAAGCTCACGCCGTTGGCGGCGATGAAGGCGTTGATGTCGGCCACCGTGCCGCTCAGCGTCAGCGCCGTGGCAGTGCCGCCGACGGTCACGCCGCCGCCGCTGGTCGCGGCCAGGCTGCCCGAGCCGACCGTCAGCGTGACGGTGACGTTGCCGGAGCCGGCATCGACGTCGCTGAAGCTGATGCCGGTCAGCGCCGCGGCCACGTCCTCGGTCACCACGATGGTGGCCGGCGCCGTGATGACCGGCGCGTCGTTGACCGCGTCGACCGTCAGCGTGACGGTGGCGCTGTCGGTGAGAGCGCCGCCCGAGCCGGTGTTGCCGCCGTCGTCGATCGCCACGCCGAGCGTGACGTCGGCCGTCGCATCGGCTGCGGTGGTGAAGCTCACGCCGTTGGCGGCGATGAAGGCGTTGATATCGGCCACCGTGCCGCTCAGCGTCAGCGCCGTGGCGCTGCCGCCGACGGTCACGCCGCCGCCGCTGGTCGCGGCCAGGCTGCCCGAGCCGACCGTCAGCGTGACGGTCACGCTGCCCGTGTCGGCGTCCACGTCGGCGAAGCTGATGCCGGACAGCACGCTCGACACGTCCTCGGTCACCGCGATGCTGGCCGGCGCCGTGATGGTCGGCGCGTCGTTCACGGCCGTCACGTCCAACGTGACGCTGGCGCTGTCGGTCAGGGCACCGCCCGTGCCGGTGTTGCCGCCGTCGTCGATCGCCACGCCGAGCGTGACGTCGGCCGTCGCATCGGCTGCGGTGGTGAAGCTCACGCCGTTGGCGGCGATGAAGGCGTTGATATCGGCCACCGTGCCGCTCAGCGTCAGCGCCGTGGCGCTGCCGCCGACGGTCACGCCGCCGCCGCTGGTCGCGGCCAGGCTGCCCGAGCCGACCGTCAGCGTGACGGTCACGCTGCCCGTGTCGGCGTCCACGTCGGCGAAGCTGATGCCGGACAGCACGCTCGACACGTCCTCGGTCACCGCGATGCTGGCCGGCGCCGTGATGACCGGCGCGTCGTTCACCGCTTCCACCGTGACGGTGGCCGCGACGGACAGGGTGCCGGTATCGACGCCGCCAGCGGTGGTGCCGCCGTCGTCGCTCAGGCTGACCAGCGTGACGGTGCGGGCCGAGGCGGTGCTCGGCGCTTCGCTGTCGTTGCGGTAGGTGATGCCGTCGACCAGCGTCTCGGCGCTGGCGGCGGCGATGCCGCCGACCTTGCCGATGGTGACCGTGGCGGTGGCGCCGCTGAGGCTGACGGTGACCGTCATGCCGTTGGTCGTGGTGGTGACGCTGTTGCCGTCGGTCAGCGCCACGTCGCTGCCGTCGATCGTCAGCACTTCGCTGGCGCCGTCGAGCACGTTGCCGACGGTCAGCACCAGCTCGGTGATGCTCTGGCCGGTCTCGACCGTGCCGATGGTCACGCCGCTGAACAGGTCGACCGCGCTGCCGTTCTCGGTGAAGGTCGGGCTGCCGCCGGTGGCGCTCAGCGTCGGCGCGTCGTTCACCTCGCCGACCGTGATGCTGGCGGTGTCGCCGGCGGTCGAGAAGGCGGTGGTGCCGCCGGTGACGCTGGCGTCGACCTTGTTGCCGGCCGTGCCGGCGCTGGCGTCCCAGGCGCGGTAGTCGAAGCTGGCGCTGGTGCCGTTCACGCCGTTCGGCACGAAGCGGACCAGGTCGGTCGAGCGCAGCAGCAGCGCGCTGTTGGCCGACACGGTGCCGACCGCGCTCCAGCTGGTACCGCCGTCGAGCGAGTACTGCCAGGTGCCGTTGCCCGAGACCAGGCCTTCGATGGCGATGCCGGCGGTGTCGGGATCGACGTCGGTCACGCTGCTGCCGAGGATGCTGGCGACGGTCTGGCCGGCGTTGGTGGTGGCGTCTTCGTCGATGCCGGTCAGCGTCGGCGCGGCCGGCGTCAGCACCGGCGCGTCGTTGACGGCGGTGACCGCGATCGCGACGGTGTCGGTGGCGGTCGAGAAGGCGCGGTCGCCGGTGGTGGTGTCGGCGCTGGTGCCGGCCGTGCCGCTGCTGCGGTCCCAGGCCTTGATGGTCAGCGCGTCGCTGATGCTGCCGTTGACCTCGGCATCGGGCCGGAAGTAGACCCAGGTCGAGGCGTCGGCGGCCAGCAGCAGGGCCGAGCTGGCCGACAGGCCGGTGGCCTGGGTCCAGTTGGCGCCGCCGTCGGTGCTGTAGTACAGCGTGCCGAGGCCCGAGAGGCCGGTGATGGCGATGCCGAGCGCGCTGCCGTCGGCGTCGCTGACGTTGCCCAGCGCGCCGCCGATGTCGACCAGACTGGAGACCAGGGTCGCATTGGCGGTGCTGCCGTTGCTCGGCACGCCGATGTCCTCGAGCACGCCGTTCAGCGCCGGCGAATCGCTGGCGTCGAGCACCGGCGCGCTGTTGGCGGTCAGCGCGAAGTCGTTGCCGTCGCCGGCGGTGTAGCTGGCGTGCAGCACCTCGCCGTTGTAGGCGATCAAGGCACCCTGGGCGATGCCCGGGAAGGCGGTGATGGCGCCGGCGCCGCCGTGGGCGAAGATCTGGAAGCTGTCGCCTGCGACCGGCGCGTAGGCGTTGCTGTTGATGGTCAGCGTGCCGCCGCTGAGGTCGAGCGCGCCGGTGACGTTGATCTGGTCGTAACTGGTACTGGCGACCGGGCCGCCGAGGTCGACCTGGACTTCGGCGCCGCTGGCCAGGGTCAGGTCGTGGTTGACGTCGATGCGGGCGGTGCCGCCGGTGCCGACGCCCGGGGCCAGTACGCCGGCCACCACGAGGTCGTACACCGCGCCCGTGCCTTCGAGGCGGGTGGCGCTGTTGATGGTGACGGCCTGGTCGAAGGTGCCGCCGGCCAGCCGCAGCGTGCCGGTGGTCAGCGTGGTCTGCGCCACGTTGGCGCTGCTGCCGCTGTAGACGATGGCGTTGCTGGCGTCGGCCGCCAGCGTCAGCGTGTGGCTGCCGCCGGTCTCGCTGATGTTGCCGCTGAAGGTGACGCCATTGCTGGAGACCGCCGCGTCGGTCGCGATGGTGGCGTCGCCGCTCAGCACGATGGCGTTGTCGACCACGGCATCGACGCCGCCGACCCGTAGCGTGGTGCCAGCAGCCAGGGTGACGGTGCCGGCCATCAGCGCGCTGTCGTCGCTGACGGCCAGCGTGCCGGCCGACACTTCGACGCCGCCGGTGAGGCCGGCGTGGTTGGCGGTGTTGGTCAGCGTCAGCGCCGCGCTGCCGGTCTTGCTCAGCGTGAAGGCGCCGCCGGACAGCGCGCCCGACAGCGTGACCGCCGCATCGGCCTGCAGCGTCGATGCACTGGTCAGCACCACGGCGTTGTCGATGGTGGTGGCGCCGGTGACGGCCAGCGTACCGCCGGCCAGGATCAGGTCGCCGCTGCCGACGTTGGCGTCGCCGGCGATGCTCAGCGTGCCGGCCTGGATGGTGGTGGTGCCGGTGTGGGTCTGGGTGGCGCTCAGCGTCAGCGTGCCGGCGCCGCTCTTGGAGAGGCCGCCATTGCCCGACAGCACGCCGGACAGCGTGGCCGCCGCGGCGTTCTGGATCACCGAGGCGGCCGCCACCACGATGGCGTTGTCGATGGTGGTGGCGCCGCTGATGTCGAGCGTGCCGCCGGACAGGGTCAGGTCGCCGCTGCCGAGGTTGGCGTCGTCGGCGACGCTCAGCGTGCCGGCCGCGATCTCGGTGGTGCCGCTGTGGGTCTGGGTGCCGGTCAGCGTCAGCATCTCGGTGCCGGTCTTCTGCAGCGCGCCGCTGCCGGACAGCACGCCGGACAGCGTGGCCGCCGCATCGGCCTGGATGGTGGCGCCGCCGCCGCCGATGGAGATGGCGTTGTCGATGGTGGTGGCGCCGGTCAGCACCAGCGTGCCGCCATTGAGCGAGATCGCGCCGCTGCCGAGATTGGCGTCGTCGGCCACGCTCACCGCGCCGGCCGTCACGGCCAGGTTGCCGCTGTGAGTCTGGGTGCCGGTCAACCCCAGCGTGGCCGTGCCGGCCTTGGTCAGTACGCCGCTGCCGGACAGCACGCCCGACAGCGTCGCCGCAGCGTCGATCCGCAGCGTGGCGGCGCCGTTCACCGCCACGTCGTTGTCGATGGTGGTGGAGCCGGTGACGGCCAGGATGCCGCCGCCCAGGTTGATGGCGCCGGCGCCGAGGTTGGCGTCGGAAGCCACGCTCAGGGTGCCGCCAAGCAGCGTGGTGGTGCCGGTGTAGGTGTTGATGCCGCTCAGGACCACGTCGGTATGGTTGCCGCCGACCGAGTAGGCGTTCACCGTCAGGTTGCGCGCGCCGCCGCTTTCGCTGATGACGCCGGTGAAGGTGATGGTGTCGGCGCTGACGGCCGGCGCGCCGGTGCGCAGCGTGGCATCGCCCTGCAGGATGATGTCGTTGCCGATGGTACGGCTGCTGCCGGCCACGCCGAGCGTGGCGCCGGCGGTCAGGTTGATCTGGCCGCTGCCCAGGGTACCGGTGCCGATCGCGGCGACCAGGCCGCTGCCGCTCGAGGAAATGGTGAGGTTGCCGGCCAGGTTGTCGGCCTGGCTCAGATAGATCTGGCTGTCGCCGGCATCGAGGCTGAGCGCGCCGCTGCCGCTCATCAGGCCGCCGAGGCTGATCACGGCGCCGGTGTTGCTGCCGGTGGCGTCGATCGCGACGGTGCTGATCACCTGGGTCGTGCGGTCGAGGGTGAAGCTGCTGCTGGCGTCGATGGCCAGCGTGCCGCCGGCGAGCTTGAGGGTGCCGCCGCCGATCTGGTCCGCCGAGGTGACCGTGGTCTTGCCGTTGACCTGGCCGAAGCTCCAGTTGGTGGCGCTGTTGCCGGTATTGGTCAGGGTCAGGCTGCCCGAGCCGCTCTTGTGCATGTCGCCGGTGCCGCTGATCAGGCCGGACAGCGTGGCCTCGATGCCGGAGCCGAGCTCGATCGCGCCGGAGCGGCTGGTGACCGAGATCGCATTGTCGATGGTCTGGCCGGTGGTGTTGACCGAGAAGGTGCCGCCGTACAGCTCCAGCGTGCCGGTGCCGAGGTTGGCGTCGGAGCCGACCGCCAGGATGCCCTCGCCGAGCGAGGTGATGCCGGTGTGGGTACTGGTGCCGCTCAGCGTCAGGATGCCGAACAGGCCGGTCTTGCTCAGCGTGCCGCTGCCGGAGAACACGCCCGAGGCGGTCCAGTCGACGTTGGCTTCGAGCGTGCCGCCGCCGCTGCCGAACGCCATGTCGTTGTCGATGGTGGTGCTGCCGGTAGAGACGCGGAAGGTACCGCCGTCGAGCTGCAGCGCGCCGCTGCCGAGCGCGTCGTCGCTGTCGACCGACAGCGTGCCGCCGTTGATCGCGATCGCGCCCGAGTAGCCGGCCTCGTTGCCGCTGCTGGTCAGCGCCAGCGTGCCGGCGCCGGTCTTGGTCAGGGTGGCGCTGCCGGCCAGGGTGCTGGAAATGGTGGCGGTGTCGCCGCTGCCGTTGTCGATGGTCAGCGCGCCGCCGAGCGTCAGCGTGCTGCCGGTGACGACCAGGCCGTTGGCGCCGTCGAGCGCCAGCGTGTCGCCGGCGCCGCTGGTGACGCCGCTGCCGAGCGTGATGGTGGTGTTGTCGGCCAGCACCACGTAGATCGTGTCGGCGCCGGCCTGCGCCGCACCGCGCGCCAGCGCCTCGCGCAGGCTGAAGCCGTCGGCCGCGTCGCCGCCGGCGTCGTCGTTGCCCTGGTCGACGTAGATGGCCGAACAAGTCAGCGTGACGTCGCTGTCGGCGGTAGCGCCCATGCTGTCGGTCAGCGCGAAACGGACGGTCGCGTCGCCGTAGGGCGTGTCGTTGCGGTAATTGATGCTGCGCATCACGCTCTGCACCAGCGCGGTGGTCGCCGCGGTGCCGCTTCCGGTGAAGCTGACGGTCAGCACGCCGCCGGTGTTGGTGAAGGTGGCGAAGGTCAGGCCGCCACCGTCCTGCAGGTTGCTGCCGCTGACGGTGAAAAGCGCGCCGGTCAGGTCGAAGCCGAGCACGTCGTTGGCGCTCGGGTCGGCCGTGCCGCCGGTGACGCGCTGCACCACCAGGCTGCCGCCGTTCCAGTTGCCCGCGTCGTCCTCGGCATCGCTGACCGTGGCATTGCCGGCGACGTCGAGCACCACCGTGCTGCCGGGCGTGTAGGCCGCGCTGTCGCCGTCGAGATTGGTCACCACCGGCGTGCTGTTGGTCGGCGCGGTCAGCGTGAAGTCGTTGCTGTCGCCGCCGATGTAGCTGGCGGTCAGCACCGTGCCGTTGCCGGCGGCAGTGAGGGTGCCGCCTTCGGACAGGCCGGCGAAGGTATCGACGATGGCATCGCTGCCGTCGTTGTCGATGATGATGTAGCTGTCGGCCAGGCCCGGCGTATAGCCGTGGGTGGCCGTCAGCGCGGCGCCGGAGAAGTCGAGCGTGACGTCGCCGTTGACCACGATCTGGTCGTAGCCGGTACCGGCGGTGGTGCCGTTGATGTCGACCTGCAGCGTGCCGAACATGGCCAGGTCGCCGTTGATGGTCAGCGTGCCGGCTCCGCCGTTGCCCGGCGAGAGGAATGCGCCGCTGGCGATCACCACCGAGTTGGCGGTGGTGATGGTGCCGGTGCCGGCCAGGGTGGCGCCGCTGAGGACCGAGACCGAGTTGGTGGCGGTCAGCGAGCCGGTCAGCATCAGCGTGCCGGCCGTCACCACGGTGTTGCCGGCCAGGGTATTGGCGGCCGACATCGTCAGCACGCCGCTGCCCAGCTTGTTGAACGACGCGCCGCTCGCGCCCGCCACCACGCCGGCCAGCGTCAGCGCGTTGTCGTTGCTGACCTTGCCGCCGCCGGTGCTGATGGTGAAGGCGTTGGTCAGCGTGACGTTGCTGCCGGTGACCTCCAGCACGCCGCCGCTGCCCAGGGTGATGGTGTTGCTGCTGATGTTGCTGGTGCCGGCGATGCTGAGCGTGCCGCCGCTGCCGGATACCGTGGTGGTGCCGGTGTAGCCGTTGGTGCCGCTGAGCGTGAGCTTGCCGGTGCCGGTCTTGGTGAGGTTGCCGCTGCCGTTGATGGCGCCGCTGAAGGTGGTGCTGGCGTTGGTGCTGCCGCTGGACAGCGTGGCGCTGCCCAGCGCCACCGTGCCGGCGCCTGCCAGCGAACCGATGGTCTCGGTGGCCGACAGCGTCAGCGTGGCGCCCGAGTCGACCGTCACGGCCGAGGAATTGCCGATGGCGCTGCCGCCGCTCACGGTCAGGCCGCCGGCGGTGATCAGCACGGTGCCGGAAGCGGTGTTGGTGCCGCCGAGCGTCCATGTGCCGGTGCCGATCTTGGTCAGGCCGCCGGTGCCGCTGATCGAGCCGCTGTAGGTGGTGCTGGTGTTGTCGCCGCCGACGGTCAGCCGGTTGCTGCCGAGCGACAGCGCGTTGCCGGAACCGGAGGCCAGCGAGCCGATGGTCTCGTTGGCCTGCAGCGACAGCGTGGAACCGTTGCTGAGGGTGACAGCCGAGGCGTCGTCGATGGCCGAGCCGCCGGACACGCCGAGCGTGGCCGAGGTGACGTTGATGCTGCCGGTGTGGGTGTTGGTGCCGGACAGCAGGACGGTGGCGCCGACGCCGCCGGCGCTGGTCAGCGCGGCCGAGCCCGACACCACGCCGCTCACGGTCAGCGTGCCGGTGCTGGCGTACAGCGTGGCCGCGCCGGCGATCGCGATCGCGTTGTCGACCGTGGTGGTGGCGCTGGCGGTCAGTTGGGCGCCGGCGTTGAGCGTGATGCTGCCGGCGGCGAGCTGGTTGTCGCCGGCGAACTGCACGGTGGCATCGGTCGCCGCCAGGTCGCCGCTCCAGCTGGCCGAGTTGCCGGTGTTGCCCAGCACCAGGGTCTCGGCGCCGCCGCCCGACACGCCGGTCACCGCCAGCGCGCCGGTGCCGCTGAAGGCGCCGTTGAAGGTGGCGGTGCTGCCGGAAGTCAGGCCGAGGGTGCCGCCGGCCACCATGGTCACGGCGTTGGCGAAGGTGGCGGAAGCCGAGTCGACCGTCAGCGCGCCGCCGTTGAAGGTGATCGTGCCGCTGCCGATGCTGGCGGCGTTCTGTGCCGTCACCGTGCCGGCGGTCAGCGTGGTGCCGCCGGAATAGTTGCTCGAGGACGAACTCAGCGTGAGGTTGCCGGTGCCGGTCTTGGTCAGGCTGCCGCTGCCGCCGATCGCGCCCGAGGCGGTGACCGCCGCGTCGATCAGCAGCGTGGCCGCGCCGTTCAGGGTGAGGGCGTTGTCGATGGTGGTGGCGCCGGTGACCTGCAGCGTGCTGCCGGCCGCCAGCGAGACCCCGGCGGCGCCGAGGTTGCCGTCGGCCGCCACGGCCAGCGTGCCGGCCGAAACGGTGGTGGTGCCCGAGTAGTTGTTGCTGCCCGACAAGGTCAGCGTGCCGCTGCCGGTCTTGGTCAGGGCGCCGGCGCCGCCGATCGCGCCGCTCAGGCCGACGGCCAGGCCGGAGCCCACCGAGACGGTGCCCGAGCTCGCGCCCAGGGTGATCGCGTTGTCGACGGTCGCGGCGCTGGTGACCGACAGCGTGCCGTCGTTCAGTTGCAAGGTGCCGGTGCCCAGGTTGGCGTCGCCGGCGATCGCGACCGTGCCGCCGCTCAGGACCTGCATCGACCAGCTCTGGCCGCTGTTGGTGCCGGACAGCGTGAAGGTGCCGCTGCCGTCCAGCGTCAAGGTGCCGCTGCCGGTGATGCCGCCGGAGAAGGTGCTGCTGCTGCCGTTGATGCCGATCGTCAGCGCGGAGGTGCCGAGGGCTACCGTGCCGGCGCCGGACAAGTTGTCGATGGTCTCGTCGGCCGAGACGGTCAGCGTCGCGCCGGATGCCACCGATATCGAGGTATTGTCGTCCAGCGCGCCGCCGACGCGGTTGAGCGTCAGTCCGCCCGCCGACACGGTGGTGGCGCCGGTGTAGAGGTTGTTGCCGGTCAGCGTCAGCGTGCCGCTGCCGGCCTTGGTCAGGCCGAACGTGCCCGAGATCACGCCGGAATAGGTGGTGCTGCTGTTGTCGCCGCCGGCGGTCAGCCCGGCGTTGAGCACGACGCTGCCCGCGCCGGCCAGCGAGCCGATGGTCTCGGTGCTCGACACGGTCAGCGTGGTGCCGGACGACAGCGTCACCGCGCTGGTGTCGCCCAGCGCGCTGCCGCCGCTCAGGGTCAGGCCGCCGACGGTGACGTTGACGGCGCCGAAGTGGGCGCTGCTGGTGCCGGCCAGGGTCAGCGTGCTGGCGCCGCTCTTGGTCAGCGGGTTGGCGCCGCTGAGCGCGCCGCTCAGCGTGGCATTGGCAGTGGTGCTGATGGTGGAGGCGGACGGCAGCGTGACCGCGTTGTCGATGGTGGTGGCGCCAGTGATGGCCAGCGTGCCGCCGTTGAGCGTGATGGTGCCGGCGGCCAGGTAGTCGTCGTTGGCGACCGACAGCGTGCCGGCGGTGACGGTGGTGCCGCCGGTCAGGCCGGCCTCGTTGCCGCTGTTGGACAGCACCACCGTGCCGGCGTCGGTCTTGTTCAGGTTGTAGGCGCCGCCGCTCAGCGCGCCGCTGAGGGTCAGCGTGGCGCCGCTGGAGGCGCCGATGTTGGTGTCGCCGGTGAAGGCGATGTTGCCGCTCAGCGTGGAGCTGCCGCTGACCAGGTGCAGCGCGCCGTAGTCGACGGCGCTGACCGTCTTGCCGGTGCCGGAGACGGTGAAGGCCTCGGCGATGGTGAGGCCGCCGTTGACGCGCACGGAGCTGCCGCTGGCCACGGTGGTGCTGCTGGCGGTAGTGCCGAAGGCGTTGGCATGGTTGGCGATCACGGTGCCGGCCGTGATGCTCATGGAGCCGGTGAAGGTGTTGTTGCCGTCGAGCTGCAGGATGGCCTGGCCATTCTTGATCAGGGTGCCCGAGCCGGAGATGACGCCCGAGATGTTCATCTGGGTGGCGCCGCCGCCGCCGCCGACGTTGAGGGTGCCGCCGGACGCGCCGATCGCGATCGCGTTGTCGAGCGTGTAGGCAGCGCTGTTGTTGGTCAGCGTGCCGCCGTTCAGCGTCAGCGTGCCGGACGACAGGTAGTCGTCGTTGGAGATCTGCAGCGTGCCGGCGGTGACGGTGATGCCGCCGGACATGTTGGCTTCGTTGCTGGAGCTGGTCAGCGCCAGCGTGCCGCTGCTGCCGGCCTTGCTCAGCGAGCCGCTGCCGGCCAGCGTGCTGGCGATGGTGACCGTGCCGGAGGCATTGGTGAAGCTCAGCGTGGTGCCGCTGCCGAGCGTGATGGTGCTGCCGTTGAGGCTCAGGCCGTTGGCCGAATCGGCGTTGAGCGTCAGGCTCTCGGCGATCGACAGGTTGCCGGCCAGGCTCATGCTGCCGGTGAAGCTGCTGGTGAAGATCAGCGTCTGGCTGCCGGTGCCGTCGGCCGCCGCGATCGCCACCGCCTCGCTGAAGCTGACGCCGTTGGTGACGTCGATGGTCGCGGTGTCGGTGGTATTGGTGATGTAGATCGTGTCGCTGGTGACCGTGGTGTCGGCGGTGGCGGTCGTATTGCCGTCGCTGAGCGAGAAGCGGATGGTGGCGTCGCCGGCCGGCGTGTCGCTGCGGTAGGTGATGTGCCGCATCAGGTCCTGCACCAGCGCGGTGGTCGCGGCGGTGCCGCTGCTGGTGAAGCTGATGGTCAGCGTGCCGCCGGTATTGGTGTAGGTGGCGAAGGTCAGGCCGCCGGACTGCAGGTTGCTGCCGCTGACCGTGAACAGGGCGCCCGAGGTGTTGAAGCCGAAGACGTCGGTCGAGACGGCGCCGACCGAGCGGCGGACCATCAGGCTGGCGCCGGACCAGTTGCCGTTGCCGCTGTTGAGCAGGCCGAGCTCGGCGTCGCTCGCCGTGGCATCGCCGCCCGAGTCGAGCGTCACCGAGCTGCCGACGCCGGCCCAGGCGACGCTGTCGCCGCCGAGGCTGCCGATGACCGGCGTGGAGTTGGCGCCGATGAAGCTCATCACCGTCCGGTCGGCCAGCGGGTCCAGCGAATTGCCGGCGCGCTTGATGGCGGGGTCGGGCAGGCCGCTGTGGAAGCGGTTGCTGACCTTGGTCACGAAGCCCTTGCTGTCGGCATCGACGAAGGTGGTCGGGCCCATCACCACGTAGTAGTTCACGCCCGAGACGAAGCTGCCGTTCGGATTGATGGTGACGGTCGAGGCCGTGGAGTTGCCGCTGAGCGAGACGCGTGCGTCGGACACCGCGAAGGATTCGAACACGGTGTCGTTGGCGTAGTTGCCGTCGCCGTCGTCGATCCGGATCGAGATCGTGCCCGATCCCTTGCTCAGCGTGCTGCTGTGGCTGAAGGTCAGGACCAGGTTGTCGTTGGCGTTGACGGCGCCGTTGGCCGACGGCGTGAACGAGGTGAGCGTCGGCGGTGCGTTGTCGTTGCGGTAGAAGAGGTCGTTGCTGGCGCCGTTGACCCACTGGTAGTAGTCGAGGTCGCCGTCGTTGTCGAAATCGGCGAACTTGGCGCCGATGGCGCTGATGTTGAGCCCGGTCACGCCGGTCGCGATGGCGGTGGAACTGGTGAAGCCGCCGCTGCCGTCATTGGTCCACAGCGTCACGGCGGTGGCCGAGCCGCCGACCTGGGTCAGGATGTCGGTGTCGCCGTCGTTGTCGACGTCGGCGACCTGCATGAAGTTGATGTTCGCCGTATTGAAATCGGTCAGCGGCACGGTGCCGGACGAGAAGCCGCCCGATCCGTTGTTGGTGTAGTAGAGGTCGTTGCTGGCGCCGCTGACCCATTGGTAGTAGTCGAGGTCGCCGTCGTTGTCGAAATCGGCGAGCTTGGCGCCGGAGGCGCTGATGTTGAGCCCGGTCACGCCGGTCGCGATGGCGGCGGAGCTGGTGAAGCTGCCGCTGCCGTTGTTGGCCCACAGCGTCACGGCGGTGGCCGAACCGCCTTCCTGGGTGAGGATGTCGATGTCGCCATCGTTGTCGACATCGGCGACCTGCATGAAGTTGATGTTCGACGTATTGAAATCGGTCAGCGGCACGGTGCCGGAAGTGAAGCCGCCCGACCCGTCGTTGGTGTAGTAGATGTCGTTGGTGGCGCCGCTGACCCACTGGTAGTAGTCGAGGTCGCCGTCGTTGTCGAAATCGGCGAACTTGGCGCCGACGGCGCTGATGTTGAGCCCGGTCACGCCGGTCGCGATGGCGGTGGAGCTGGTGTAGCTGCCGCTGCCGTTGTTGCTCCACAGCGTCACGGCGGTGGCCGCGCCGCCTTCCTGGGTCAGGATGTCGATGTCGCCGTCGTTGTCGACATCGGCGACCTGGATGAAGTTGATGTTCGAGGTGTTGAAGTCGGTCAGCGGCACGGTACCGGACGAGAAGCTCTGCGCGAGCACGTCGCCGTAGGCCTCCCAGGTGTCGTAGCGGACGGCGGAGGTGGCGGTCACCGTGCCGAAGCGGGCCTCGAGCACGCCGTCGCCGCCGGCGGCGGTGGCGCCGGTCGCATCGGTCGAGGCGGCCACGTCGGCGCCGGTGGCGTCGGCGATCGAGGCCAGCAGCGCCGCGCCGCGCGCGTCGCTGCCGACGTCGCAACCGTAGAGCAGGATGTCGCCGCCGGCGGTCAGCGAGGCGCCGATCTGCCGCAGCGCCTCGCCGTAGCCGGGTACCGTCTGGGCATCGAGCTTGGCCGTGCCGAGCAGCACGCGGCCGGCGTTGCCGTGGGAGACGACGTGGATCGCGTCGTAGCCCGAGTGGCTCTGCGCCCAGGCAGCCATCTGGGCCACGCCGTCCTGCGAGCGGTCGAGCAGCACCACCTCGACGCCGTCCTTCATGCCGGCCACCAGCATCTGGTAGTCGGCCACGCTGGTATCGACGAACACCACTTCCTTGCGGTCGGCCTCGCGGGCGGGCTCGGCCGGCACGGCCGTGCGGGCGAGGTCGACGGCGCGGCCCGGACCGTCCTGCAGGCGCGCTTCGTGCGGGCGCGCCACCTCGCGGGCGGACTCCACGGCGGCATGCAGCGCATCGGCGCCCTGAGCCGCGGTGGCGACCACCGCCCCATCGAACATCACGCGCTGTTCCAGCGCCAGCATCAGCGAGCTGCGCTTGGCTCGCGCACGGCCCGGGACGGATTGCGATCGATGGGGTTGCTTGGTGTTCATGACTGTCTCCACGTGCTGTGTCCCTGCTCGGGACCGCCCACCGGCACGCTGTCGAGGCCGGCGGGAAATGGGTACGGGAGGAAATGCCCAGGCATCCCTCCCTGCTGCTGCATGCGCGTTGTTGCTCGGCACAAGGCGCGATCCGCGCGCAATCGACGATTACGTTATTTGCTCATCGAGCAACGCCTTGTCCGTTCGTTCCTGCTGCCGCGGGGTCGCGCGATCAGTTGCGCGACGGGAAGATGCCGTTCAGCGCGATGATGAAGGTCACGCCGAGATAGGGCTGCTGGATGCTGAAGGGCAGGCTGCCGCCGTTGTTGCCGACCGTGACCGTGCCGGTGGCCGTCACCGTGCCGCCGCCGCCGCCGCTGCCGACCGTCACGCCGCCGAGCGTGGCCTTGGCGCCGGCCGCCGGCGCGGTGGTGGTGTAGAGCCCCTGGAAGTCGACGTTGTCGCCGCCGCTGGTCGCAGCGGTGACCGCGGTCAGGTAGGTGGTGCCGCCATTGGTCGGGTTGGCGAGCGCGGGACTGGCCGAGGTGCCCACGTCGATCGTCACCGTCGTACCGCTGCCGCCGCCGGTCACCGCAGCCGGGGTGCCGGTGAAGACGGCCTGGTGATTGTGGATCGGCATGTTGGAGATCAGCAGGGTGGTGTTCTCCACGCCGCCCACTTCGCCGAGGTCGACGAGCGACAGCCCGGGCCCTGGCCCCAATGGGTCGGCACGCGGCCGCGCATGTCGGGCAGGCCGAACGTGACCTGGCCGTTGCCGCCGAAGGTGGTGCCGAGAATCGAGAACAGCGCGGTGTTCTGCGAAATGCTCATCTGCTGCCCGTTGCACAGCGCATAGCCGCGCGGCGCGAAATTGCCGCCGAACATCTTGATCTCACCCAGGAACGGTTCACTCATTTTTGCTATCTCCTCAGATTGCGCGTTGCATTGGGCGCCGGAGGCGCTGGAATTCAGCCCGCCGTCGGGACGGCGGCGGGCTGGGAAACCGGATAGTGGAAGACCGCCTCGACCAGCGGCCTGTCCTCCTCGTCGCGGCCGACCGGGGTCAGCAGCAGCGGCCAGGTCGACTGCCCGTCGGACACGCCGTAGACCGACGAGGCGATGGCCTGGCCGACCGGCAGCGCGAATTCGGCGCTGAAGCAGCAGTAGCGCTTGTTCATCGGCACGCCGTCGTACACCGCCGCCAAGGTGGCTTCGACCGAGGCGCCGAGCGCGTTGGAGATGAGGAAGACGCGGCCGACGGCGGCCTGCAGCTCGTCCTTGGCGGGCATGGTCTGGTTCATGGTCGGGAAGCCTCGTGCGCCGGACTGCGGCGCATCTTGTCGTAGACGCCGCTCTGGGCGATGGTTTCGAAGCCGAAGCGGCGGTACAGCCGCTGGGCGGGATTGGTCGGCTCGACGTGCAGCGTGATCGGCAGGCCGAGCCGGTCGGCCTGGCCGACCAGCAATTGCATCAGCGCCCGGCCGATGCCCTGGCCGCGCGCATCGGGCAGCAGGCTGACGTCGATCAGCACCGCGGCGGCGGCATCGGCCCACCAGTAGAGCCGGCCGATCGGCCGGCCCTCGCGCAGCAGCAGCAGACGCTGCGCGTCGGCGTAGTGTTCCTGGTAATAGCAATGCTGGGCGGCGAACTGCTGGGTCAAGAAGCCGAGCTTGTCGGCCTCGCTCCACTGCACCTCGGCCAGCTCGTCGAGCCGGGTCGAGACATAGAGCGCGCACAGGAAGTCGAGGTCGGCGACGGTGAAGGGACGGGCCAGCAGGCCGTCGAGCGCAGCGGCGAGCGGCCCGGGTGCATGGGGGAAGCAGGCGGCGAGCCCGATCGGCTCGGATGGCGCGGCGCATTCGGCACGCGCGGGCACTTCGATTGCGGACACACCGCTCTCCTCAGAATCCACCAGCAACGGCGGGTGCCCGACGGTCGGGCTCGTTCTTATGGTTCTGGGTTTCCGCTGGCGTCCACCTGCGCGGCATCGGTCGTGCGACCGACAGGCAGGGACGAACTCGGATTTTGTGGCGATCCGATGCGGGGCAGACAACGAGAGCCGTCGGGGTAAGCCGCGGCCTGTGTGTTCGGCCAATCGGATACGGAAAAGTTATAGCACCGCGAAGTTACAGATCGCAACCGGCGCCGCCACTATTGCCAAGCACGGAAGTAACAGGCCGTCTGTTACTTGCGAACGAGGCCTGGCCTGGCCTCGCGGGCATCCGCCCGGTCGCGGCGGGCGGCGCCGCCGCCGCGACGCCGCACCACCTTGCTACAGAATTTGATCATTTACCGATATACGGCAAACGACGGCCGATCAATAGCGGTAGTGGTCCGCCTTGTACGGCCCCTGCTTCGACACGCCGATGTAGGCTGCCTGCGCATCGGTCAGCTCGGTCAGCTGGGCGTTGAGCTTCTTCAGCTGCAGCCGCGCCACCTTCTCGTCCAGGTGCTTGGGCAGCGTATAGACGCCGACCGGGTAGTCCTGGTTGCGGGTGTAGAGCTCGATCTGGGCGATGGTCTGGTTGGCGAAGCTCGACGACATCACGTAGCTCGGGTGGCCGGTGGCGCAGCCGAGGTTCACCAGCCGGCCGCGGGCCAGCAGGATGATGCGGCGGCCCGACGGGAAGATCACGTGGTCGACCTGCGGCTTGATCTCTTCCCACTGGTACTGCTCGATGCCGGCGACGTCGATCTCGTTGTCGAAGTGGCCGATGTTGCAGACGATGGCCTGGTCCTTCATGCGCACCATGTGGTCGTGGGTGATCACGTGGTAGTTGCCGGTGGCGGTGACGAAGATGTCGGCGTGCTCGCAGGCGTAGTCCATGGTCACCACGCGGTAGCCTTCCATGGCGGCCTGCAGCGCGCAGATCGGGTCGATCTCGGTGATCCAGACCTGGGCCGACAGCGCGCGCAGCGCCTGGGCCGAACCCTTGCCGACGTCGCCGTAGCCGGCCACCACCGCGATCTTGCCGGCCACCATCACGTCGGTGGCGCGCTTGATGCCGTCGACCAGCGATTCGCGGCAGCCGTACAGGTTGTCGAACTTGGACTTGGTGACCGAGTCGTTGACGTTGATGGCCGGGAAGCGCAGGTCGCCGCGCTGGTGCATCTGGTACAGCCGGTGCACGCCGGTGGTGGTCTCCTCGGTCACGCCCTGGATGTGCTCGAGCCGGGTCGAGTACCAGCTGGCGTCGACCGCCAGCTTGGCCTTGATGGCGGCGAACAGCACGCGCTCCTCTTCGCTGCCGGGGTTGCCCAGCACGGTCGGATCCTGCTCGGCGCGGGCGCCGAGGTGCAGCAGCAGGGTGGCGTCGCCGCCGTCGTCGAGGATCATGTTGGAGTAGCCGCCGTCGCTCCAGTCGAAGATGCGGTGGGTGTAGTCCCAGTATTCGGCCAGCGTCTCGCCCTTGACCGCGAACACCGGCGTGCCGGTGGCGGCGATCGCCGCGGCGGCGTGGTCCTGGGTCGAGAAGATGTTGCACGAGGCCCAGCGCACCTGCGCGCCGAGCGCCTGCAGCGTCTCGATCAGCACGGCGGTCTGGATCGTCATGTGCAGCGATCCGGTGATGCGCGCGCCCTTGAGCGGCTGGACGGCGGCGTATTCCTCGCGGATCGCCATCAGGCCCGGCATCTCGGTCTCGGCGATGCGGATTTCCTTGCGGCCCCAGTCGGCCAGCGCCAGGTCGGCGATCACGTAGTCTTGCTTGTCTGCCACGGTGTTCATCCTTTCGAACAGGTGGCCGGGTCAGGCGCCCGCGCGGCGACGCCGCCGCGCGATGCGGCCGGACGTGACAGCGGAGGGACCTAGGCGGGATGCGGTTCTCACCTGGATTGCATCCCGTGCCCGGCACGGGTTGGTCAGGTGAGCGCGGTTTTGGGACAGTCGGCTTGGACTTGGACACCGGGCCTGGGATCGGAACGACCTCGCAGCGCTCCCCGGAGCGGTCGGATTATAGCGAAGCGCGAGGGGTTAGGTGTGAGGTGTGAGGGGTGAGGGTGAGGGGTGAGGGGTGAGGGGTGAGGGGTGAGGGGTGAGGGGTGAACCCCATCCCCCACCCAACCTCCCCCTTGAAGGGGGAGGAGCCGCGCAGCGACGGCTCCATCGCCGGTGATCGTTCAGCCAACCACCATCTGCTCCCTCCCCTTCAAGGGGAGGGTTGGGGTGGGGATGGGGTCAACCCCTCACACCTAACCCCCTCGCACCTCACCGGCCAAGCCCGCTATTTCTTGCGGACGATGCGCGCCACGTCGGCGATGCCCATGATGCGGAACAGCGCCACCACCAGCTCGTTGGCGCCGGTCAGGATCGGGCTCTTGCCCTGCGCGGTCAGCGTGACCAGCGCATTCATCAGCATGCCGGCGCTGACGAAGTCGATCCGGCTGACGCGCGAGAAGTCGATGCGCACATCCTGGTGTTCCTCGGCATAGGCCAGCATCGGCGCGAAGGCGGCCTCGCTGCCGCCGACGATCGGGCCCTGGAACTGGAAGGCGTCGACCACCGGCTCCGGCGTCGGCGCCTCGGCGCGCAGCTTGGCTTCCTCGGCCGCCACCTCGGCGGCGGTCTTGGTCTTGGCGGTGATGTCCCACGACGGCGGCGAGACCTCGTAGGTCACCGCGTAGTCGACCGCGGTGTTCTCGAAGTCCTCCTGCAGGCCCAGCAACTGGTAGACCTCCATCAGGAGCAGCCAGAACGGCGCCTCGTCGTCGACGCGCCGCATCACCTCGATGCTGGCCTTGAGCTTGTCGGCCAGCGCCGGGCCGCCGGTCGGCTGGAAGCGGACCTTCTTCTTGCGGAAGCGCGCCCAGCGCGCCACCACGGCGGCCGCAGCGGCCGAGTCGATCTGCTCGATGCGGCCGAAGTCGATGCGCACCGGCGCGCCGGCCGCGGTCAGCTTCTCGAGCTGGTCGAGCTGGCCTTCGACGGTGTCGCCCTTGAGCTGCTGGGGGAACAGGTAGGACGGGCCACCGGCCTTGGCTTGCGCCGGCGGGACGGCCGGCTTGTCTGCTCCGCTGGCGCCCTGCCATACCGGCGCGCTGCGCTCGAAGGCGACCACGAAGCGCAGCGCCAGCTCGTCGAACTCGGCGCGGCGGTTACGCATCTGGTAGAGGTCGAACAGCATCAGCCAGGTGTCGAGCGCGTGCTGGCCCTCGGCGGTGGCGATGTCGGCGACCAGGATGGCGATGGCGTCGTCGACCTGGTCGTTGGCGAAGCTGATCGCGGCCTGCTCCATCGCGGCCGACAGCGCGTCGCTGCTCTCGACCACGTCGATGCGGGCACCCGAGATGGTGGTCGGGCCGATGGTGGTGAAATCGAGTACCGGCAATTCGCGCGGCGGCGCGGCGGCTTCCGCGGCCGGCCCACCGTCGCCGGCCGGCGGCGTGGCCGGCTTGGGCTGGACGATGCGCGGCTGCTTGGGCAGCGGCTCGTCCGGCTCGACGTCTTTTTTCTTGAAGAAAGAGAACACCACGATGCGATCCTGTTGATCCGCGCCCCCGCGCGGCGCGGCAATTCTAATGCCTGGGCCTCTTGCGGCCCACCCCGCAATTGTAGGGGACGGCAGACGAGTTATCGGACGAGTGCGCCGCGAACTTCAAATCGCACCGCATCTTTCGAGCGTCCGGCCGCGTCGACCAGGGCCAGGCGATGGCGGCCGGGGACCGGCGACCAGTCCAGCGCGACGGCCACATCGCCCAGCGGCACGCCGTCGAGCTGCCAGCGCAGGCCCTCGCTGCCGCTGGCCCGCAGCACCATGCGCTGGCGCGCCGGCGGGATGTCCGGGTCGAGCGCGGCGATCAGGCCGTCGGCCGGATAGACGATGGTCGGACCCGGTCGGCCGTCGGCAAGTTCAATCACGTCCTGCGCCGTGCCGGCGATGAAATATTCGACACGCGGCGGCTCGATCGCAGGCTGGAAGCGGATCGCGCGGCGCTCGACGCCGGCCGGGACGGCCGCCGCCCCGCCGCCGTCGGCCAGCCGGAGCATGATCTCGCGCCAGGCCGGCGCCGCGCCGGTGACGCCCGAGACGTCCCACATCGGTTCGCCGTCGGCGTTGCCGACCCACACCGCCACGGTATGGCGCGCGCTGAAGCCGGCCGCCCAGTTGTCGCGCATGTCCTTGCTGGTGCCGGTCTTGGCGGCGCTCCAGCCCGGCGTGGCCAGCGCGTTGTCGAAGCCGAAGGCGGCGGCGCGCGCGCCGCGGTCGGCCAGGATGTCGGCCGCCAGCCAGCTGGCCGCCGGCGCCAGCGCCTGGCGCCCCGGCAGCGCCGGCCCGGGCGTGAGCCGCCACGGCGCGGCGCGGCCGCCGTTGGCCAGCGCGCGGTAGGCATTGGCCAGGTCGATCAGCCGCACCTCGGCCGCGCCGAGCGCCAGGCCGTAGCCGTAGTGGGCGGCCGGCCGGTCGAGCGGCAGCCCGAGCGCCTGCAGCCGGGCGTGGAAGTCGTCGAGCCCGACCAGCAGCAGCGCGCGCACCGCCGGCACGTTGAGCGAGGCGCCGAGCGCGCTGCGCACGCTGACCGGGCCGCGGAAGCTGCGGTCGTAGTTCTGCGGCACGTACTGGCCGGCCGGAGTGGCCAGCGCCACCGGCGAATCGTCGAGCGGCGAGGCCGGCGTCAGCAGCCCGCGCTCGAAGGCCAGCGCGTAGAGGAAGGGCTTGAGCGTGGAGCCGGCCTGGCGCGGCGCCAGCACGCCGTCGACGAAGCGCGCGCCGCCGCCGGCGCCGGGCGAGCCGACCCAGGCCAGCACCTCGCCGCTGGCATTGTCGAGCACCACCGCGGCGGCGTCGCGCACGTTGCGGCCGCCGAGCTGGGCCAGCTGGTCGCGCAGGATGGTGCGCACCGCGCGCTGCAAGTCGCCGTCGAGGCTGCTGCGCAGCGTGGCGCCGGCGGCCGGCGCGAGGCGGGCCAGCAGTTCGGGCGCGGCGTCCGGCCCCGGCAGGGCGCGCGGCGGCCCCGCCAGCGTGGCCAGCACATAGGCGCGCAACGGGGCGCAGGCGGTCGCCGCGGCGGCATCGGGCGAGGCGGTAGACGCGGCCAGCGCGCAGGCGCGCCGCGCCACCGCCTCGGGCGCCGCGTTGGGCGCGCGCAGCAGGCTGGCCAGCAGCAGCGCGTCGCGGCGGTCGAGCCCGGCCGGCGCCTTGCCGAGCAACAGCCGGCTGGCAGCGTCGATGCCGACCAGCTCGCCGCGGAACGGCGCCAGGTTCAGATAGGCCTCGAGGATCTGCGGCTTGCTCCAGCCGCTTTCGATGCGGCCGGCCGCGCTCAGCTGGCCGAGCTTCTGCCGGACGCTGCGGCGGCCGCCGGCGGCGCGCAGCTCGTCGTCGAGCAGGCCGGCCAGTTGCATGGTCAGCGTGCTGCCGCCGCGCACCTCGCCGCCGGCGGTGTCGAGGGCCGCGGCCACCAGCGCGGCGCCGTCGACGCCGCGGTGCTCGTAGAAGCGCTTGTCCTCGGCCGCCAGCAGCGCCTGCAGCAGCGTGGGCGAAACCTGCTCCAGCGGCGTCCAGCCAAGTTTGCGCAGCCGCGGGTCGATTCGGCCGGCCTGCAGGGGCCGGCCGGCCCGGTCGACGATCAGCGCGTCGCTGCTACGCCATTGCGCACGCACCGCGTCGAAGCCGGGCGGGGCAGGGCTGCAACCGGTCAACGCCGACGCCGTGCCGAACGCGAGGATATATTTTGCTGCAGTGCGGAACCCGGCGCGGCGACGGCGCTCTGAAGCCATGTCGCGCGATTTGCCCTTGCGAATCATCGCGGATGTTGTCTCCTCGAATCCTGTCACCCCCAACAGGATGATTAACGGCGCGGAATCCGCGCCGCTTTTTTTGCCTGCCGCTCTTGAGTGCGCCGTTTGTGCAGGCACCCGGCGGAGCCGGGCGCTTCCAGGCTGGTACAGACTGAACGGACCGGTGCGGACCTCGATCCAGCCCTACTCCCCCACCTTCGCCGCCCCGGGCCCCCGCAAAGTCGCAGACTTTGTGGGGTGGTCCAGAGGGGCCTCGCTGACGCTCATCAGCGGCTATTTCTACCCTCCGCGCGGGCTCGATCTTCCGCGCAGGGCGGCGCGGCCCTCGCGTTTTGCAGGAGCGGCTTCAGCCGCGAATGGCGTCGGTGGGTACTCAACCATTCGCGGCTGAAGCCGCTCCTACGCCTCAAATCGCCGTCGGCGGCAATCGGTATGAGCGGACGTGCCTGGGTGGCCCTCTCAATACCGCGCCATCGCCGGCTCGACCTCGTCGGCCCAGGCGGCCACGCCGCCGGCGAGGTTGTAGACCGCGTCGAAGCCGGCCCGCTCGAGGAAGACGCCGACCTGGTAGCTGCGCATGCCGTGGTGGCAGATCACCACCGTGGGACGGTCGGCATCGAGTTCGCCGACGGTGGCGGGGATGGTCTGCATCGGGCGGTTCTCGGCGCCGGCAATGTTGCACAGCTGGAATTCCCACGGCTCGCGCACGTCGAGCAGCAGCGGTCGATCGGCGGCCGGGTCGGCCAGCCATTGGGCGAGTTCGGTGGGGGTGAGCTGTTTCATTGCATGGGCCGGGTTGATGGGTCGAGAGGCCGCGATGGTAGCGCAAGGGTGAGGGGTGAGGGGTGAGGCGTGAGGGGTGACCCCATCCCCACCCCAGCCCTCCCTTGAAGGGGAGGGAGTTCGTGCAGAGCAGGCGAGACGGGCGTGCACATCGCCGACGTCGGAGGTCGACGCACCGCGCCCCTCCTCTTCAAGGGGGAGGCCGGGAGGGGTTACACCTCACACCTAACCCCTCACGCCTAACCCCTCACTCACTCCTCGTCCACCACCGAAAACAGCGCACCCTCCCCGTCGCGGAGCCAGGCCGTGCAATTGCGGCCGGCGTGCTTGGCCTGGTAGAGCGCGCGGTCGGCCACCTGCAGCAGGCCGGCGATCGCCGCTTCCTCGCCGCCGGCCGGCGGGTCGGCCAGCACGGCGCAGCCGAAGCTCATGGTCACCGGTACGCCGCGGCCCTCCCAGTCGAACGCTTCGGCCGCCACCGCGGTGCGCAGCCGGTCGGCCACCTCGGCCGCCTGCATCAGGTCGGTCTCGGGCAGCAGGATGGCGAATTCCTCGCCGCCGAGCCGGCCCACCGTGTCGACGCCGCGCTTGCCGCGGTCGAGCACCCGCGCCACCCGGGTCAGCACCGCGTCGCCGGCGGCGTGGCCCAGCGTGTCGTTGACCGACTTGAAATGATCGATGTCGGCCATCACCACCGCCAGCGGCCGGCCGGTGCGCCAGGCGCGGCGGATCTCGAGCGCCAGCACCGAAAGGAACTGGCGCCGGTTGGGAATGCCGGTCAGCGCGTCGGTGGCGGCCAGCCGCCGCATCTCGGCCTCGACCTCGGTCAGCCTCGCGTGCTGGTCGCCCAGCCGGGCGTAGACGCGCGCATTGGCGACCGCCACCGCGACGTAGGCGCTCAGCGTGCGGCAGATCAGCCGCTCGCGCTCGCCGTAGGCGTGCTCGTCGGTCGACTGGATGCTGAGCACGCCGACCAGCTCGTCGCCGACCAGCAGCGGGCCGAACCACGAGGCGTGCATCTCGCGCGTGCCCGGCACGTGGGACTGGCTGCGCTGGCCGGCCGGGTAGTCGGTCAGGATCTCGCGCCGCTCGCGCGCGCAGCGCGCCGCCTGCGACTGCGGGTCGTCGATCGACACCCGCCGCTCGGGCAGCGGCCGGCCGTCCTCGACGCCGCGGCGGCACAGCGTCTTGCCGTCGGCCTCGAGCACCGACATGCCGACGTAGGTCACCCGCACCAGCTTGCCCAGGTGGGCCACCAGAGTGAACAGCACGCTCGACAGGTCGAGGCTGGCGGTGATCTCGCGGCCGATGCGGCCGAGGTTCTCCAGCACCTGCAGCGAGCCGGCCAGCTCCTGCGCACGCACCGATTCGAGCCGCGCCAGGTCGCGCTGGTGGGCGGCGTCGAGCCGCTGCTGCTCGGCCCGGTGGCGCATCTCCAGCGCGGCCAGCCGGTTGGCCTGGCGCTGCTGCTCGGCACCGGCGGCGCAGGCGCGCGCGCGGCGTTCGCAGCGCAGGGCCTGGACCGCGTCGCCGCTCGCCTCCCAGGCCTGCGACAGCCGCTCGAGCACCGCCGTCTGCTCGGCCGGGTTGCCGAGCAGGCCGGCGATGTCGAGCGCGCGTTCGAGGCAGCGCAGCGGCGCATCGGCATGCTCGGGCTGCGGATGGGCGGTGTGGATGTCGGCCAGCGCGCGCAGCGCCTCGAGCTCCCAGCGCGGCAGGCCGTGCTGGCTGGCCAGCGCCAATGCCCGGGCGGCGTGCTGGCGGGCCGGCTCGGCCGCGTGCAGGCGGGCCAGCGCGCGCGCCGCCAGGGTGGTGGCGTCGACCACCACCGGCCAGGCCGACAGCGCGGTGGCGATGCGCTCGGCCGCCTCGGCCTGCTCCAGCGCGCTCTCGTTGCGGCCCAGCTGCAGTTCGACGTGGCCGAGGTAGCACTGCGCCCGCGCATAGCCGCGCGAGGCCGGCACCACCGCCAGCCAGCCGAGCGCTTCGTTGAGCAAGCCCAGGGCGCGCTCGGGCTGGCCGGCCTGCTGGACCAGGTCGCCCAGCTGCGCCAGCGCGTCGCCGATCGCCTGCGGCCAGCCGGCGCGGCGCGCCAGGGCGAGCGCCTGCTCGAGCCAGGCCAGCGCATCCTCGCGGTCACCGAGTTCGGCGAAGGCCGTGCCGAGCCAGGCGCCGATCCGGATGCGGCAATGCAGCATGCCGAACTGCTCGGCCGCCTCGGTCTGGCCGGCGAACAGCATGGCGGCCCGCACCGGCTCGCCGGCCAGCAGCGCCTGGCGGCCCTCGGCCAGCGCCAGCAGCAGCGCGGTGCCGCCAGGCGGCACCGCGCCCGGCGCGCGCGCTTCGTCGATGCGGCGGGTGGTCGAATCGGGCGCCGCCAGCGTGCTGGCCAGCGCCGCCCAGGCCGCCGCCAGCTGGCTGCGGGCGGGATCGTCGCACAAGCTGTAGGCGGTGGCGGCGAGGCCGGCCGCCACCAGCTGGCCGCGCTCGTCGTCGCGCAAGCCGGCCAGCAGGGCGCCGCCCAGATAGCAGTCGCCGACACCGGCCGCGTCGCCGATCGCCTCGAAGGCGGTGCGGGCGCGGGCCAGCAGATCGGCGGCGCGTTCGAATTCGGCGTTCAGCGCGGCGATCTCGGCGCGCAACAGCGACAGGCGCGCGCGCAGCGCGGCGTGGTCGTCGTCGCCGGCGGCCAGCCACTGGGTCGCTTCGTCGGCCAGCGACAGCGCGCGGCGGCTGTCGCGCTGGCGCAGGTGCCAGGCCAGTTCGACCAGCGCTTCGAGCGGCAGCGGCTCGCTGGCGCCGAAGCGGAGTTCGAGCGCGGCGACCCGACTTTCGTCGGCGTAGAAATCCATGCGGGCATCCATGAACGGGCGCACCGTCCGGACTGGACGGCAGGTGCAATCACATCGGTTTACACCGCTTGCGTGTGCAGCACAAATGATGGGCGACACGGCCGCCACACAGGGCAGGGCCGGCCGCCAGGCCGCGATCGGAACAGCTTGCCGCGGGCCGGGCAAGACCGGTTTTCCCTCGATGATCGGGTCTGCAAGCGAGCGCTTGAATGGATGCGACGAAAGGTCTGCCGCGGGAACGGAAGAATGGGGCGGACCAAACCCCACGGACACGTTCAAGTCGCCGCAAAAGCGGTCTGGATATGTGTAGGAGCGGCTTCAGCCGCGAATGGCCGTGGTGGATGCCCGACCATTCGCGGCTGAAGCCGCTCCTACAGCGATCTCGATCCATCGCGAGAGGGATCGGCCGATCAGTGCAAACGGACGAAGCAGGCGCGACGAGCGTCAGCGAGGCTCCCCCGCGGCGGCGGGGGTGAGGGGGGTGGAGTCGATCAGGGTGGGGCCGGGACTGAGTACTCGCTCACCTCGAACGCCCGGCTCCGCCGGGCGCAGCTCCACCCTCGGCGAAATCACGAACCGCCGAGCGTCCGGCTAAGGCTCCACAGGCGCGACGAGCGCCAGCGAGGCTCCCCCGCGGCGGCGGGGGTGAGGGGGAAGGGATCAATCAGGGTGCGCCGCGGTCGAGTGTCTACTCACCTCGAACGCCCGGCCGCAGCGAGCGCACCACCCTATGCGAGTCCGCCTAGGCGCTCGCCCCGCAGCACTTCTTGTACTTCTTGCCGCTGCCGCACGGGCAAGGATCGTTGCGGCCGACCTTCGGCTCCTCGCGCCGCACCGGCTGCTGCGGCTCGGCCTCGCCGTCCTCGTCTTCCGCGTCGGCCTCGTCGAGATTGAAGCAGGCCCAGCGGCCGATCTCGCCGATCACGTCGCGCGGGTAGCCCCAGCCGTGCGCCAGCTCGTCGGCGCGGCAGGCTTCCCAGTCGCGCGCCAGGCGCTGCTGCGAGTCTTCCAGCGAGGTGACGCCATCGTCGATCAGGCCGTCCTCGTACCAGTCGGCCACCGTCTCGGCCAGTTCGCCCGCGCCGATCTCCTCCAGGGTCACCACCAGCTCGCCCAGGTAGTCGCTGCCGCTGCCCTGCTCGGGCTGCAAGTCTTCGTCGACCATGCGCTGCGCCTCGCGCTCGCTCTCGGCGCTCAGCCAGGCCAGCAGCTCGGCGCGCGGGTAGTCGCCCTCGAGCGCGCGCAGCGACAAGGCCCGCAGCGCCGCGGCGCGGCTCCAGAAATAGGCGCCAGCGTCGCTCGCCAGCGCCTGCAGCGCGGCCTCGCCGCCGTCGCAGGTGGCGGCCAGCGCGCGCGGCAGGCTCTCGGTCAGGTGGTCGCCCAGCAGCGCCTCGAGCGCGTCGCCGTCGAGCCGGGCGATCGCCAGCAAGGGCTCGAACGCCCGCGTGTCGCGCAGCGCGGCCAGGAGGTTGATGGCGTAGAGGTGCAGCATCCAGCCGGCCTCGTCGTCCATGCGCGGCCCGGGGTCGGCGGCGCAGGCGGCCAGCTCGGCCAGCAGCGCCGGCGCCATCGCGCCGGGGTCGGCCAGCACCGCGGCCAATTCGTCGGCCGGCAGGGCTTCGTCGTAGTGCTCGAGCGCCGGGCGGATCGCGTCCCAGGTGGTGGCGGTCATCGGGTTTCCTCGTTCAGGGGTTTGATGGCGACGCCGTTGACCAGCGTCTCCTCGCGGACTTCGGGCACCTTGCAGCCGATCCATTCGAGGAAGCCGAGGTCGGGCCGGCTCCACCACAGGAAGGGGTAGGACAGCCGCGCGTCGGGCAGGTCGAAGCCGGCACGGCGGATCATGGCCACGTATTCCTCGGCCGTGCGCTGCACCTCCATCGGGTGGCGGAACAGCAGCCGGATCGGCAGCGAATGGATGTAGCGCTTGGTCGACTCGGCGAACAGCAGCACGCCGCCGGGCTTGAGCACGCGGTAGAACTCGGCCAGCGCCTCCTCCTGCTCGACGATGTGGTGGAAGGTCTGGTGGCAGAAGATCAGGTCGAAACGGCCGTCGGCGAAATCCATGCGGGCGGCGTTGCCGGCCGCCAGCTCGACCTCGCACGGCGCGATGCGCGCATTGTCGACCGCGCGCTGCTCCAGGCCCGGGTCGGCGTCGAAGCCGACGATGCGGCGCGGCGACAGCAGCGCCGACAGCTCGGCGAAGGAATGGCCGAAGCCGCAGCCGACGTCGAGGATCTCGTCGTAGCGGCGGTCGGGCGGCAAGAGCCGGGCCAGGTCGGCCAGCGCGCGGCGCAGCACGTGGACGCGCCAGGTGGCGGTGCGCAGGAACCAGTTGCCGAAGCGGGTTTCCTCGACGAAGGGCGAGGCGGTGGCGGGGGTGGTCATGGACATCCTAGTCGGCGCTCAATGGGCAGCGGCCGGCCGCTGCTTGAAGAAGGTGATGGTCGAGACCGGCACGCTCGACGGCGCCGGCGAATCGAAGATGTGCGGCTTCATGGCGCCGACCACGTGCATCTCGCACGGCTTGCAGTCGAAGCGCAGCGTATAGGTCTCGTTGCCGGTGCGCAGCGTCATCGGCTCGGCCTTGACCTGGCCCTGCACGCCCTTCACGCCCTTGGCCTGCTTGGGGCAGAGGTTGTAGCTGAAGCGCAAGCAGTGCTTGGTGATCATCAGGCTGACCTCGCCGGCCTCCTCGTGCGCCTCGTAGGCCGCCGCGATCAGCTGCACGCCGTGGCGGGTGTAGAAGGCGCGGGCGGCCTCGTTGTAGACGTTGGCGAGGTAGCTCAGCGAGGTCTCCGGATAGGGCGCCGGCGGCTGCGTCTCGGCCTTGCGCGGCAGCCGCTGCCAGGCGGCGAGGCGGGCGGCCTCGAGCTGCTCGGCGGCGGCGCGGCGCAGGCCGTTGAGGACCGAGACCGGCGCGAACCAGGTCTGCCGCGTGGCCAGGACGACGTCGACCGCGCGGAACGGCGTGTTGCCGAGCGCGGCCAGCTTGTCGCGCAGCGTGGCGGCCATCTTGTCGGCATGCTGGGCCGGCTCCAGCGCCAGCGGCTGGCGCACGGTAACGGCGATGCCGTCCTCGTCGGTCAGCGTCAGCACCAGGCCCTCGGCGTCGTCCTCCAGCCGCGCCCACACGCCGATGCGGCGCTCGGCCGACTGGCGCAGCAGCGCCTGTTCCCAGGCGTGGTCGCGGTTGCGGTTCATGCCCAGGCCCGGCTTGAGCCCGGCCAGCGCCGCCATCGGCTCGTTGGGCCAGACGCGCCAGACGCCGAGCGCGGCGCCGTCGTCGTCGACCGTCTCGCCGACGCGCTGCGCCACGTTAGCCAGCAGGCCCATCACTTCGCGCTTCTTCATGTAGTTGAGGCCGTCGCCGTTGGCCAGCGTCTCGGCGGTAGCCAGCTCGAACCAGTCGGGGCCGAGCCGGGTGACGGTGCCCAGCGGCACGCCGACGAACTTGGGCGAATCGAAGGCGCCGATGTCGGCCTTGCGGCCGGTGACGAAGTAGTCGGTATGGCCGCGGTGGAAGTTCTTGTCGACGTCGGGGGTGAAGAAGATTTCGGTGCTGCCGCTGGAGGCGCGCGCCAGGTCCGGCCGCGCTTCGAGCAGCGCGTCGAGCAGCAGGCGGTAGTGGGCGGTGATGTTCTTCACGTAGCCCATGTCCTTGTAGCGGCCCTCGATCTTGAACGAGCGGATGCCGGCGTCGACCAGCGCCTCGAGGTTGGCGCTCTGGTCGTTGTCCTTCATCGACAAGAGGTGCTTCTCGAAGGCCACCACGCCGCCCTGGGCGTCGGTCAGCGTGTAGGGCAGCCGGCACGATTGCGAGCAGTCGCCGCGGTTGGCGCTGCGGCCGTTGTCGGCGTGGCTGATGTAGCACTGGCCCGAGTAGGCCACGCACAGCGCGCCGTGGATGAAGAATTCGAGCGTGGTGTCGGCCGGCACGGCGGCGCGCACCGCGCGGATCTTGTCCAGCGTCAGTTCGCGCGCCAGCACGATCTGGGAGAAGCCCGACTCGGCCAGGAAGCGCGCCTTGTCGGGCGTGCGGATGTCGCACTGGGTCGAGGCGTGCAGCTGGATCGGCGGCAGGTCGAGCTCCATCAGCCCCATGTCCTGCACGATCAGCGCGTCGACGCCGGCGTCGTAGAGCAGGTGGACCAGCTGCCGCGCCGGCTCCAGCTCGGCATCGTGCAGGATGGTGTTGAGCGTGACGAAGATGCGCGCGTGGTAACGGTGGGCGAAGCGGACCAGCCCGGCGATCTCGCTCACCTCGTTGCAGGCGTTGTGGCGCGCGCCGAACGAGGGCCCGCCGATGTAGACCGCGTCGGCGCCGTGCAGGATGGCTTCGCGGCCGATCTCGACGGTCTTGGCGGGGGCAAGCAGTTCGAGTTGATGGGGCAGCAGGCTCATGGCGAGGGGCGCGGACTTTGAAAGGGGCGGAAGGATAGCAGAATCAAGGCGTTAACCGCATCCCGAAGTGAGGGGAAAACCCGGCGCGGCTACGATAAGGCGGCGACACTGCCACCGAAGGTCGGGCTTCATGCCCGACGGCGCCGTCACGCCACGTCGCCGAAGCGTGACCGCAGGAGCGGCTTCAGCCGCGAATGGCGGCATGGCCACCGGCGCCATTCACGGCTGAAGCCGCTGCTACATGACGCCACACCGCCGCATGTCGCGACATCGCCGCGGGCGTCAGATCGCAGGCCATGCGCGGTATTTCTCACGCCCGGCCGCCGGACCCGCCTCCACGATTGCTCCACATTGTGCGCGCAACTTGGCCGCCGGGAGACCCCCCTCCCGCTCGCCAGCAACCGACCCGACGAGGATGCGCGCTCATGGAAAACAAGACCATCGGACAATTGATCCGCCGGCTGACCCCGCTGGCCCTGCTGGGCATCCTGCACTGCACCCTGCTGGCCGCCGTGCCCCCACCGCCCAGGCCGCCGGTACCGCCGCCGCCGGCCAAGCCGACGCCCACCCCGCAACCCACGCCGACGCCGGCCGGCGCGCTGTCCGCCGCCGCCAGCCTCGGCCGCGCGATCTTCTTCGACCCGGCGCTGTCGGCCTCGGGCCGCCAGTCCTGCGCCACCTGCCATGCGCCGGCACGCGGCTATGCGGCGCCGGGCAACCAGCCGACCCAGTTCGGCGGCGCCTCGCTCGAACTGCAGGGCCTGCGCAATACGCCGAGCCTGATGTACGCCCACTACACGCCGGCCTTCTCGGCCAGCGGCGCAGCCCAGGCGCCGGGCCAGCCGGCCCGGACCGGCGTGGCCGCCGGCGGCTTCCTGCTCGACGGCCGCGCCGCCAGCCTGGCCGCCCAGGCCCAGCTGCCGTTCACCGCACCGTTCGAGATGGCCAACCGCAGCTCGGCCGAGGTGCTGCAGCGGTTGCGCACACGGCCCTATTACACCCAGTTCGGCCAGGTGTTCGGCGCGGCGGCGACCACCAGCGGCGACGCCGCGCTGGCCGCCCTGGGCCGGGCGATCGCCGCCTTCGAGACCGAAGACCCGTCGTTCCACCCGTTCAGCAGCAAGTTCGACGCGGTGACGCGCGGCCAGGCCGCCTTCAGCGCGCGCGAAGCGAGCGGTCAGCGGCTGTTCAACGACGCGGCCAAGGGCAATTGCGCCGCCTGCCACACCGCCACCGCGGTGGCCGGGGTGCCGGCGCTGTTCACCGACCACAGCTACCGCGCGCTCGGCGTGCCGCGCAACTTCCGCATCGTCTACAACCGCGACGACACCGTGCTGCCGGCCTTCGCCCCGGCCAACGGGATCAACCTCGGCGCCCCCAACCACCCGTACTACGACATGGGCCTGTGCGGCCCGCTGCGCACCGACCTGTCGCGCAATACCGCGCTGTGCGGCCAGTTCAAGGTGCCGACGCTGCGCAACGTGGCGATCAAGCAGACCTATTTCCACAACGGCGTGTTCGACCGGCTCGGCGACGTGGTCGGCTTCTACGCCACCCGCGAGGCCGACCCGACGCGCTGGTACCGCCGCGCCGACGGCTCGCCCGACCAGCGCTACAACGACCTGCCGGCCGCCTACGCCGCCAACGTCCCGCGCGGCTTCGCGCCCTTCCAGCCGCGGCCGACGCTGACCGCCGCCGAGGTGCGCGACGTGATCGCCTTCCTGTGCACGCTGACCGACGGCTTCGATCCGCGCAATCCGGCGGCGCAGGCGGTGCCGGCGCAGTGTTTGTGAGCGCGCCTCAGCCGGCTCGCGCCGACCGATGCGTAGCGCGGTGTAGGTCGGACTTCTGTCCGACGGCGGCCTCGGTCGATGGCGCTCACGGGAAGGCCCGTAGGTCGGGCTTTACGCCCGACAGCGCCGCGAATGAAGAGCGCGGTCGGGCGTAAAGCCCGACCTGGCGGGAGCCGGCGATTCCCATGTAGGAGCGGCTTCAGCCGCGAATGCCGGCAGCGCCATACCGCCGATTCGCGGCTGAAGCCGCTCCTACAGGCGCAACGGACGCCAGTGCCGACGCGCTAGAATCGCGGCTTTTGCCGGGCCGCACGGTGTCTTCCCCGCCTTCCTACTGCTACCAGGACGTCGTCGACTGGCTCGGCGAAGCCGAAGTCCGCCAGGCCGAGCCGCTGGTCGGCACGGTCGGCCGCCTGCGCTGGTCGGCCGACGGCTGCCGGCTGCAGGGCGAGGTGCGCGATCCGGCGCAGCTCTGCCAGGTCGACATCGACTTCTCGCCGCCCGGCCCGCGCCTCGCCGCCGCCTGCTGTTCGATTGCAGTTGCCCGCTCGGCTACGCCTGCAAGCATTGCGCCGCGCTGCTGCTGGCGGCATTGCGGCAGGCGCCGCCCGAGCCGCAGCGCGAGGCCGACCCGGCCGTACTGGCCTGGCTGCGCGAGTTCGAGGCGCGCCAGGGCAAGCGCGCCGCCGCGCCCAGGGGCATGCCGGTCCGGCTGTTCTACCTGCTCCATTTCACTCCGCGCGGCGACGGCCTGGTCTCGTTCTGCAAGGCCCGGCCGCAGCCCGACGGCCGCCTGGCCCAGCACGGCGAACCGTGGAACAACCTCGACGGCGCGCTGCGGCGGCCGGCCGGCTTCATCGACGCCGACGACCGCGCCATCCTGCAATTGCTGCAACTGCAGGCGCCGGCCGAGACCTGGCTCGGCGGCGGCTACCCGCTGGCCGGCTGCAACGACCAGGCGCTGCTAGAACGCCTGCTGGCCACCGAGCGCTGCTACCTCGACGACGGCCGGCTCGGCCTGGTCGGCCCGCTGCGCGCCGGGCCGGCTCGGCCGGCCAGCCTGTGCTGGCGCCACGACGAACAGGCGCGGCAGCGGCCCGAGCTGGCGATCGAGCCGGCCGGCCGGACGCTGCGGCTGGAACGGCCCGCCTACCTCGACATCGACACCGCCCAGGTCGGCCCGCTGCTGCTCGACGGCGACTGGCCGCTGCTGCGCGAGCTGCTGACCATCCCGCCGCTCGGCGCCTTCGACCTGCCGCTGGTGGCCGAGGCGCTGCGGCCCTACCTGCCCGAACCGGCGCTGCCGGCCGCCGCCGCGCTGCCGACCGTCGATGCGGCGCCGGTCCCGGTCCTGCTGCTCGACAGCCTGCCGGTGCAGGGCATCAACGGCTATCGCGGCTATGGCCGGCAGTTCGGCGCCCAGCTGTTCGACCTCGCCCTGCCGCGCTTCGATTACGGCGGCCACCTGGTGCAGGCCGGCGACGGGCTGCGCCACGTCCAGGATGCGAACGGCCGGGCGCTGGCGCTGCGGCGCGATCCGGACCGCGAGGCCGCCTGGCTCAAAGCGCTGGCCAAGGCCGGCCTCAAGCCGGTGCCGGCCAGCAAGCTGTTCGCCAGCGCGCAATGGTTCGAGGCCGCCCGCGGCCTGCACGGCCTGGCCCGGCCCGAGGACTGGCCGCTGTTCATGCGCGACGCGCTGCCGCGGCTGGTCGAGCAGGGCTGGCGCATCGAGGTGCGCGACGGCTTCCGCCACTGGGCGCCCGAGCCGACCGACTGGCGCGCCGACGTGGCCGAGGACGAACACGGCTACGCGCTGGCGCTGACGGTCGAATTCGACGGCCAGCACCTGCCGCTGGCGCCGATGCTGGCCGACCTGGTGCAGCGCGAGCCGCACTGGCTGCTGGCCGAGCGGCGCGCGCTGCTGCCGGACGAGACCCCGGTGATGCTGCGCGGCGCGATGGGCCGCCGCGTCAAGGTGCCGGCCGGCCGCATCAAGCCGCTGCTGGCGACGCTGGCCGAGCTGTTCGAGCAAGCGAACGAAACGACGCTGCGGCTGCCGCTGCTCGACGCGCCGCGGCTGGTCGAGGCGCTCGAAGGCTGGCAGGCCGACGGCCTGGAGGCCGCCCGGCGCATGGCCGACACGCTGCGCCAGGCCGGCGCGGTCGAGCCGGTGGCGCCGCCGGCGGGCCTCGCGCTGACGCTGCGGCCCTACCAGCTGCAGGGCCTGGCCTGGCTGCAATACCTGCGCCGCCACGGTCTGGCTGGCATCCTGGCCGACGACATGGGCCTGGGCAAGACCGTCCAGGCGCTGGCCCATCTGCTGCTCGAAAAGGAAGCCGGCCGGCTCGACCGGCCGGCGCTGGTGGTGCTGCCGACCTCGCTGGTGCCGAACTGGCGCCACGAGGCGCAGCGCTTCGCGCCCTCGCTGCGGCTGCTGGCGCTACACGGCCCGCAGCGGGCGCGCGATTTCGACCGCATCGGCGAGCACGACCTGGTGCTGACCACCTACCCGCTGCTGTGGCGCGACCTCGACGCGCTGGCCCGCCACGACTACCACCTGCTGATCCTCGACGAGGCGCAGGCGGTGAAGAACGCCGCCAGCCGCAGCGCCGACGCGGTGCGCGCGCTGCGGGCGCGCCACCGGCTGGCGATCACCGGCACGCCGCTGGAGAACCACCTGGGCGAGCTGTGGGCGCAGTTCGATTTCCTGCTGCCCGGCTTCCTCGGCGATGCGCGCGCCTTCGCCCGGCTGTGGCGCACGCCGATCGAGCAGCACGGCGACGCCGAACGCCATGCGCTGCTGGCGCGGCGCATCCGGCCCTTCGTGCTGCGGCGGCGCAAGGACGAGGTGGCGCGCGAACTGCCGGCCAAGACGGTGGTGGTACGTGAAGTGGAGCTGGGCGAACGCCAGCGCGAGCTGTACGAGACGGTGCGCGCCGCGCTCGACGCCAAGGTGCGCGAGGCGGTGGCCGGCAAGGGCTTCGCCCGCAGCCGGATCGAGATCCTCGATGCGCTGCTCAAGCTACGCCAGGTCTGCTGCGATCCGCGGCTCTTGAAGCAGGACAGCGCCCGCGCGGTGGACGAGCGCGCCAAGCTCGACGCGCTGATGGCGATGCTGCCCGAACTGGTCGAGGAAGGCCGCCGGGTGCTGGTGTTCTCGCAGTTCGCCAGCATGCTGGCGCTGATCGAGGCCGAACTGCAGGCGGCCGGTCTGGGCTACCTGCTGCTGACCGGCGACACAGCCGACCGCGCCACGCCGGTGCGGCGCTTCCAGGACGGCGAGGCGCCGATCTTCCTGATCAGCCTCAAGGCCGGCGGCGTCGGCCTCAACCTGACCGCCGCCGACACCGTGATCCACTTCGACCCGTGGTGGAACCCGGCCGCCGAGAACCAGGCCACCGACCGCGCCCACCGCATCGGCCAGGACAAGCCGGTGTTCGTCTACAAGCTGGTGGCGGCCGGCAGCATCGAGGAGCGCATCCTGGCGCTGCAGGAGCGCAAGGCCGCGCTGGCGGCCGGCGTACTGGCCGACCGCGCGGGCGAGCTGCCGGTCTTCGACGAGGGCGACCTGGCGGCGCTGCTGGCGCCGCTGGGGTCCTGACGAACAGTCGTGCAGATCAACAGGGCGGTGCAGGCGCCAGGGGAACCCTGGCGCTCACCGTTCGTTAGAGCTGAAGCGACCGCGGCTTCCTGTTACATCCCTACCCTCCCGTCCCGCCGCCGCGGGGAAGCCTCGCTGACGCTCGTCAGTGACCCTGATGACGGCAGTGCTTTGTCGCCTCGGCTTGAGCTTGCTTAGCCAGTCTGCTTGACGGATTTGCGCTTCTTCGGCTTGGCCGGCTTCGCCGGGGCCTTCGGCGCCGGGACGGCGGCCGGGGCTTCGGCTTCTTCGGCCCGGTCCTTCTTCTTGCTGGCGAACACCGCGGCCAGCTCTTCCGCCGGATACCAGCGGCCGGCCTGCGGCGCCAGCGCGAACACCGGCTGGCCGAAGTTCGAGATGCGCATCGAGGTCTGCATCGCGAAACGTGCGCCCTTCTGGTCGACCCAGGAACGCGATTCGGTGCCGATCAGCCGACCGTTGGCATCGATCAGCAACTGGGCATCGACTTCCGATTTCGCTTCGCCCATCGCCATCTTGAGCAGCGCGACGTAAGCGGGCAGCTCCTTGTTGTCCGGCGCGACCCGGTCGAGCTGGGTCTGCGCGGCGCGCGCCAGGCCCTCGATCATGCGGTCGCTCAACTGGCGGTACTGTGCCGCGTCGAGCTTGAGCCGTACCTTGTAGGCCACGCCCTCGCGCCGCTCGTCCTCGTTGATCGGCAGCAGGGTGAAGGCATCGTCGGCGATGGCGGCGTAGGTGTCGCGCGTGGCCTGCTTCAGGTCGCTGCGCAGCAGGGCGAAGTCGAGCTTCTTCAGCGCCTCGGGCCCGCCCAGGCGGATCAGTTGGCCCTGCTTGTCGCGCAGGCCGGGCAGCATCCAGTCGATGGCCGAGCCGTCGAAATACACCGCCGCCTCCTTGCCCTCGAACAGCATCGGCAGCGTCAGCGCCGCCTCCAGGTTGGGCCGGGCGAAGCGCAGCGTGGGCGCCAGCTCGAGCCGGGCAGCGTCGAAGTCGACCGCGCCGCGCGCTTCGATGCGGAATGAGCGCATCGCGTCGATGCCGATGTCGATCGCACCGCCGGCCAGCTTACCGGAGGCCGACTTGTCGGCCGTGGCCGGTTCGAGCTGCTGCATCAGCTTGCCGAGCTCGCCGTCGCGCTGGAATTCGATCTCGGTGAAGCGAGCCGAGCCGGTGAAATTGAAGCCGCGCTCGAGGTACTGGTTCTCGACGGCAGCGCGCGCCAGCAGGTTGGCCGACTTGGGCGCGGCGACGGGCGTGCTGGCGCAGCCGGAGAGGCCGAGGAGCGCGGCGGAACAGGCGATGGACAACAGGTATGGACGAATCATCTTGGACGGATTTCGATCGGGTAAGGAGATGGTGAAACGACTCGGAAAGCCGCCGGCAAAGCCGCCAGGACGACGGCATAGGACGGGCGGGGCGCAAGTCTGCCGCCGGCGCGCGGCGGCGGCAAGCGGAGAAATGCCGCCCGCCGGCCCGATGGATGATGGCCTAGCGCAGCGTCAGCGCCAGCTCGCGCCGCGTCTCGTTGCCGGCCCGGTCACGGGCGACGGCGCGTATCAGGTAGTCGCCCGCCGGCAGGCCGGCCAGCGGCCCGTCCGCCGCTTCGGCCACGCCGTCGCGCACGCGGTGCTCCGCCAGGTAGCGGAAGCGGGTGGCGGCGCTGCCGTAGACCGTGATGCCGCTGTCGGCGGCATAGGCCACCTTGACCGCCTCGTCGTCGGCCGGCAGCCGCGAGAAATCGATGCCGACGCGCGGCTGCTCGAAACCGGTCAGCGGCGTGCCGTCGCCGCGCAACAGCTGGTAGCCGAGCGCATGCAGGCCGAGCCGGCGCTGCGGCCGGTTGCCGTCGACCTGGTCGTAGGCCTCGACCACCAGTTGCAGCGGCCCGCCGTCGCGCGCCAGCACCAGCCGGCCTTGCTCCAGGCGGCCGAGCGCCTTGCCCTGCCCGTCCTGCACGGCGATCTGCACGATGGTCGGCGCCACCCGGTCGGTGAAACCCAAGAGACCCAGCTCGAACGGATCGCGCATCGTCCACCCCGCGCCCAGCGCCAGATGGACGTGGGCCATGGCGTTGATGCTGCCGAGCGCCTCGCCGGCCCGGAAGCGCGTACCGCGGCGCACCCGCACGCGGCCCTTGCCGTCCAGGTCCTGCAGTTGCTGGAAACGGGCCGGATCGAGCGGCTGCTCGCGCGCATCGCGGCCGACCCGCATATGGATGTAGTGCAGCGCGCCCAGCGCCATGCCCTCGCCGAGCCGGCCGTAGCCCCAGGTCGCCAGCGGGTCGTCGACCTTGGCGTCGGCGATCGCCAGCACCGTCTCGCCGACCTCGCCGCGCACGTCGAGCCCGTTGTGCAGATGGTCGCGGCTCTCGCCGCGCGCGTTGCCGCGCACCTCGCCCACGGTGCCGACCACCTCGTGCCAGCCGTCCTGCGGCCGCAGGGGCCAGCGTCCGCCGGTGGCCGGCATGGGATCGGCCGGCGCCGGGCCGGTCACAACCGGCCGGACGGCGCCGGCGCGCGGCCCGATCCGGTGCAGCCGATGCGCCTGGCCGTCGCTGGCATGCAGCCGCCCGTCGCGATCGAGGGCCAGCCCGGCCGGCAGCGACAGCCGCTCGGCCGGATCGTCGCCGGTCAACGCCGTCAGCTCGCCCGTCCGGGCGATGCGCAGCAGCCGGCCATGGCTGGCCTCGCCGACATAGAGCGCGCCGTCGCGGCCGAACGCGATCGACAGCGGCCGCCGCAGCACCGCGCGGGCGTCCTCGGGAATACCTTGCGCCAGCGTGCTCACCTGGCCGTCGGGCGCCAGCTTGCGGATCGCGCGGTTGCGCGTGTCTGCGATCCACAGGTTGCCGCCGTCGTCGAGCGCGATGCCGCAGGGCGTGTCGAAGCGCGCCTCGGCGCCCGGGCCGTCGCGGTAACCGGGCCGGTCGCCGCCGGCCAGCGTGGCGACCGTGCCGTCGGGCCGGATCACCCGGATGCGGTCGTTGTAGGTATCGGCCACGAAGACGTTGCCGCGGCGGTCGACCGCCACGCCGACCGGCCCGTCGAAGCGCGCCTGGCCGGCCGGGCCGTCGCGGTAGCCGGCCGTACCGTCGCCGGCCAGGGTGCTGACCGTGCCCTGCGGGCCGATCTTGCGGATCGCGTGGTTGCCGGTGTCGGCGACGTAGAGATTGCCGGCCGCATCGCGGGCGAGGCCGGACGGCGTATGGAAGCGGGCCGCGGCGCCGGCGCCGTCGGCGAAGCCCTCGGCCGAGCCGGCCAGCGTCGTCACCGTGCCGTCGGCGCCGATGCGGCGGATGCGGTTGGCGTCGCCGCCGTCGGCCAGGTAGAGATTGCCGGCCTCGTCCGCGACCAGGCCGAACGGATCGTCGAACCGCGCCTGCGCCGCCGGGCCATCGCGCCGGCCGGCGATGCCGTCGCCGGCCAGCAGGTCGAGCTGGACGGGGCCGTCGAGGCGGAGCGGAACGGGGGCGGCGGTGGGTTGGGCCAGGGATGGCGCCTGCCGCTGCAGCAGCAGTGTGCAGCCCACGGCCAGACCGAGCAGGACGAACGCGAGGAGGACGAGAGTACGGCGAGACATGACCGGAACCTGCGGCAGAAGGTGGCGCAGCCTAGCCGGGCCGGCCAGCATTGAACAGACGAGCGACCCGGATTCACCGGGAGCGGAAAAGCACAAAGGCCGCAATGCGGCCTTTGTCCACGCGGTGCGGCGCCGTCAGGCCTTGTGATAGACCTGCGCCCCTGCTTCACGAATTCAATGGACTTCACTTCCATCCCCTTGCGCAAAGCCTCCTCCTCGGCAATCCCCTGCTTCTCGGCGAAGTCGCGCACATCCTGGGTGATCTTCATCGAGCAGAAATGCGGCCCGCACATCGAGCAGAAGTGCGCCACCTTGGCGCCCTGCTGCGGCAGCGTCTCGTCGTGGTACTCGCGGGCGCGGTCGGGGTCGAGGCCGAGGTTGAACTGGTCTTCCCAGCGGAATTCGAAGCGCGCCTTCGACAGGGCGTTGTCGCGGATCTGCGCGCCCGGGTGGCCCTTGGCCAGGTCGGCGGCGTGGGCCGCGATCTTGTAGGCCATGATGCCTTCCTTGACGTCGTCCTTGTCGGGCAGGCCCAGGTGCTCCTTCGGCGTCACGTAGCACAGCATCGCGGTGCCGTACCAGCCGATCTGGGCCGCGCCGATCGCGCTGGTGATGTGGTCGTAGCCCGGCGCGATGTCGGTGGTCAGCGGGCCCAGCGTGTAGAACGGCGCCTCGTCGCACCACTCCAGCTGCAGGTCCATGTTCTCCTTGATCAGCTGCATCGGCACGTGGCCGGGGCCTTCGATCATGGTCTGCACGTCGTGCTTCCAGGCGATCTGGGTCAGCTCGCCCAGCGTCTTCAGTTCGCCCAGCTGCGCGTCGTCGTTGGCATCCCAGCCGCTGCCGGGGCGCAGGCCGTCGCCGAGGCTGAAGCTGACGTCGTAGGCCTTCATGATTTCGCAGATTTCCTCGAAGTGGGTGTAGAGGAAATTCTCGCGATGGTGCGCCAGACACCACTTGGCCATGATCGAGCCGCCGCGGCTGACGATGCCGGTCATGCGCTTGGCCGTCATCGGCACGTAGCGCAGCAGCACGCCGGCGTGGATGGTGAAGTAGTCGACGCCCTGCTCGGCCTGCTCGATCAGCGTGTCGCGGAACAGCGCCCAGGTCAGCTCCTCGGCGCGGCCGTCGACCTTTTCCAGCGCCTGGTAGATCGGCACCGTGCCGATCGGCACCGGGCTGTTGCGGATGATCCACTCGCGCGTCTCGTGGATGTTCTTGCCGGTCGACAGATCCATGATGGTGTCGGCGCCCCAGCGGGTGCCCCAGGTCATCTTGGCGACCTCTTCCTCGATGCTCGAGGTGACGGCCGAGTTGCCGATGTTGCCGTTGATCTTCACCAGGAAGTTGCGGCCGATGATCATCGGCTCGCTCTCGGGATGGTTGATGTTGGCCGGGATGATGGCGCGGCCGCGGGCCACTTCCTGCCGCACGAACTCGGGCGTGATCTCCTGCGGGATCGCGGCGCCGAAGCCCTGGCCCGGATGCTGGCGGGTCAGCAGCTCGACCATCCGGTCGGCCAGCTTGCCGCCCGCCTGCCGCAGCGACTCGATGTATTCCTTGCGCTTGAGGTCCTCGCGGATGGCGATGTATTCCATCTCCGGCGTAATGATGCCGCGGCGCGCGTAGTGCATCTGGGTGACGTTGGCGCCGGCGCGGGCGCGCAGCGGCTTGCGGGTCAGCTCGAAGCGAAGGTGGTCGAGGCCGTGGTCGGCCTCGCGCTCGCGGCCGTAGTCGCTGCTCATGCCGGCCAGCAGCTCGGTGTCGTTGCGCTCGGCGATCCAGCCGGCGCGCAGCGGGGCGAGGCCCTTGCGGATGTCGATCTGCACCGCCGGGTCGGTGTACGGGCCGCTGGTGTCGTAGACGTAGATCGGCGGGTTCTTCTCGCCGCCGAAGCTGGTCGGCGTGTCGGTCTGGGTGATCTCGCGCATCGGCACGCGCAGGTCGGGCCGGCTGCCTTCGACGTAGACCTTGCGCGAAGCCGGGAAGGGCTGCACCGACGCTTCGTCGACGTGGGCGGTCTGGGAGAGGAACTTGTTGTTGGGCGCGTTCATCGGGAAGAACTCCATGAACGGCGGAGAGAAGGCGGGGTACGGGCGCTGCCGTGCGACGCTTCCCTACGCCGGTGTTAACCGGATCAGGTGCTGAGGGTCTTTCTCATCCACGGCGACAGCCGCGGAACCCCTAGCGTCTTGTACGGCCGCCGCGAGGAAAGGGCGGCCGGAAGTCCTGCGAAGCTAAGGCAACTATGGAATAATTACAAGGATTTAATTGTCGCCCCACAGCCCCTGATTTGACGAACGCCGCCCCTGAGCGGCGTTCTGGTTTGAGAGGAATATCCGCGATGGATTGGGAAAACGCCCGCTATCTGATGGTCGAGCAGCAGATCCGCCCCTGGGACGTGCTCGACCTGACCGTGCTGAGCCTGCTGTCCGAGGTGAAGCGCGAGGACTTCGTGCCGGCCGCGCACCGCGAGCTGGCGCTGATCGACATGGAAATCCCGCTGGGCAACGGTTCGCGCATGTGGCAACCCAAGCTCGAAGCGCGCGCCGTGCAGGAAGTCGGCCTGACAGGCAGCGAACGCGTGCTCGAGATCGGCACCGGCGCCGGCTACCTGGCCGCGCTGCTCGGCAAGCTCGCCAAGCACGTCTACTCGGTGGAGATCGACGCCGCGCTGGCCGAGCAGGCGCGCGGCAAGCTGGCCGCCGCCGGCATCGACAACGTGACGGTCGAGACCGGCGACGCCGCGCGCGGCTGGAGCAAGCACGCGCCCTACGACGTGATCGTGGCGGCCGGCTCCTACCCGACCACGCCGGACTTCCTGTTCGAGCAGCTGGCCGAAGGCGGCCGCCTGTTCGCCATCGTCGGCGAGGAGCCGGTGATGAGCGCCACGCTGTTCGAGAAGAAGGCCGGCGCGGTGAGCGCGACCAAGCTGTTCGAGACCGTGGTGGCGCCGCTGCAGAACGTGCCGCAGCCGGAGCGGTTCAGCTTCTGATCCGTTGCGCGCCGGTCGCTGCAAATCAAAAAGGCCCGCTGGCAAGCGGGCCTTTTCATTTGGCGCCCGTGCCCGTGATGGCCAGTGCAGACGGGCATAAAGCGCATCGATCGGGGTAGGTCGGGTTTCATACCCGCCAGCGGTCTTTGCATGCGGCGCTGTCGGATATGAAACCCGATCTGCATGAAGCGCGCCCGCTGCCGGCGGCGGCGCCCTAGTAGAACCCCGCCTCGCCCTCCGGCCGCGTCTTGAAGCGCTTGTGCAGCCAGAAATACTGCGCCGGCTGTTCGAGCACCTGCGCCTCGATCACCGCGTTCATGCGCGCCGCGTCGGCCACCACGTCGTCGCTGGGGAAATCGGCCAGCGGCGGCTCGATCACCAGCGTGTAGCCGTCGGCCTCGCGGCGCGGATAGCACGGCAGCGCCACCGCGTCGGCCGCCTTGGCCAGGCGCGACAGGCCGGTGATGGTGGCGGCCGGCACGCCGAAGAAGGGCGCGAACACCGAATCGCGCGCGCCGAAGTCCTGGTCGGGCAGGTAGTAGAAGCGGTAGCCCTGCCGCAGCGCCTTCAGCGCCGGGCGGATGCCGGCCTGGCGCGACAGCACGATGCCGGTGTCGAAGCGCAGCCGCTTGTGCTCGACGTAGGCATCGAGGCCGGCGTCCTTCTGCTTGGAATAGATGCTGACCACCGGCGTCTCGAGCGAAACGCGCAGGCCGGCCAGATCCAGCCCGGTGAAGTGCGGCATGCACAGGATCACCGGCCGGCCGTCGAGGGCGCGCAGGTGCTCCAGGCCCTCGATGCGCATCAGCCGCTTCAGCCGCTCGCGCGACGAAAACCAGCAGTAGCCGTACTCGAGCAGCATGCGGCTGATCTCGACGAAATGCCGGCGCAGGATGCGCTCGCGCTCGGCCTCGGCCATGGCGGGGAAGCACAGCCGCAGATTGGTCTGGCCGATGCGGCGGCGCGAGCCGGCCAGCCGGTAGAGCAGCCAGCCCAGGATCGAACCGAGCGCAGCCACCGCGCGGAACGGCAGCCAGTGGATCAGCCACAGGAGGCCGGCGACGAGACGGGCGGTCATGCGGCGGCTCCCGGCGCCGGCGCACCGGCCGGCTGCTTGTAGCGGTTGTAGCTCCACAGGTACTGCTCGGGCGCCAGGCGGACCAGCGCTTCGACGTTGCGGTTCAGCGTCGCCGCGTCGCTTTCGCGGTCGCCGCCGAAGCTGCCCTGCAGCGGGTACACGCGCAGCGCGAAGCCGCGGCCCAGGGCAGCCGCTCGGCGAAGAAGAACAGCACCACCGCGCCGGTGGCGGCCGCCAGCCGCGGCAGCAGCGTCATGGTGTAGGCCGGCCGGCCGAAGAAGTCGGCCCAGACGCCCTCGCCGGCGCCGGGCGCCTGGTCGGGCAGGATCACGGTGGCCTCGCCGCCCTTGAGCGCCTTCATCAGCACCCGCACGCCGGCGGCGGTGGCCGGCGCGGTGCGGCCGTTGTCGCGCACGCGGCCGGCCTGCATCAGCGGCTCGAGCCAGCCGAGCTTGGGCGGCCGGTACATCGCGGTCAGCGGGTAGGGCAGCCGGCTGCTGACGTAGCGGCCGGCCACGTCGAAGCCGCCGAGGTGGGGCGTGACGAAGATGATCGGCTTGTGCGCGGCCAGCGCGGCCTCGACGTGCTGCCAGCCCTCGCAGCGGCGCACCAGCGCGGCCACCGCGTCGCCGGGCCGGCCCCAGGCGGCGAGCAGCTCTAATGCCCCTTGCCGTGGTGGACGATACTTCGATGTAGCAAGTGGTTATAATCGCGCCCGGCCGCGGCCAGCCCGCTGGCGCGCAGGTTCTCAGCCAGCCGACGTCGATAGCCCCCGTCCAGCCAGTAGCCCAGCCAGCCCAGCGCCGCGCCCAGGCCGTGCAGCAGCCAGAGCGGCCAGCGCGCCAGGAACTTCAGTAGTAAAGTCAGCATCCAGGTCTACGAATCAATCAGTAAATCCGCGCATTTTAGCGGGTTTAGCCATCCAGCCGCCCCGCATGCGGCGCAGCGACAAGAGGAAATATCCATGCGCGAGTTTCTGTTCACCTCCGAATCGGTCTCGGAAGGCCATCCCGACAAGGTCGCCGACCAGGTGTCCGATGCCATCCTCGACGCCATCCTGGCGCAGGACAAGCATGCGCGCGTCGCGGCGGAGACCCTGGTCAACACCGGCCTGTGCGTGCTGGCCGGCGAGATCACCACCCACGCCAACGTCGACTACATCCAGGTCGCGCGCGAGACGATCCGCAGGATCGGCTACGACAATTCGGAACTCGGCTTCGACTACAAGGGCTGCGCGGTGCTGGTGGCCTACGACAAGCAGTCGCCCGACATCGCCCAGGGCGTCAACGAAGGCCAGGGCCTGGACCTCGACCAGGGCGCCGGCGACCAGGGCCTGATGTTCGGCTACGCCTGCGACGAGACGCCGACGCTGATGCCGGCCGCGATCTACCTGTCGCACCGGCTGGTGCAGCGCCAGAGCGAGCTGCGCAAGGACGGCCGCCTGCCGTGGCTGCGGCCGGACGCCAAGAGCCAGGTCACGCTGCGCTACGACGCCGAGACCGGCCGCCCGGTGGCGATCGACACCATCGTGCTGTCGACCCAGCACCACCCGGACGTGGCCTACGACACCATCCGCGAGGCGGTGATCGAGGAGATCGTCAAGCCGGTGCTGCCGGCCGAGCTGGTGCAGGGCGAGATCAAGTACTTCATCAACCCGACCGGCCGCTTCGTCATCGGCGGCCCGCAGGGCGACTCGGGCCTGACCGGCCGCAAGATCATCGTCGACACCTACGGCGGCGCCTGCCCGCACGGCGGCGGCGCGTTCAGCGGCAAGGATCCGTCCAAGGTCGACCGCTCGGCCGCCTACATGGGCCGCTACATCGCCAAGAACATCGTGGCCGCCGGCATCGCCCGCCAATGCCAGGTGCAGGTCGCCTACGCGATCGGCATCGCCCAGCCGGTGTCGATCATGGTGGACACCTGGGATACCGGCCGGATCAGCAACGAGGCCATCGTCGAACTGATCAAGCGCCACTTCGACCTGCGCCCCAAGGGCATCGTGCAGACGCTGGACCTGTTGCGCCCGATCTACTCCAAGACCGCCGCCTACGGCCACTTCGGCCGCGAGGAGCCGGAGTTCAGCTGGGAAGCGACCGACAAGGCGCAGGCGCTGCGGGCCGACGCCGGGCTGTGATACGCTGAGGCACGGTTTCCCCCAAGGACAGGCCCGGACCGCTCGGTTCGGGCCTGTTGCATTTGGGCAGCCCCGCCGATCGCGGCCGGCCTGCAACGGAAGCCGACTCGAAGCGGTCGCCGGCTGCTGGCAGTGCCGTGAACCACGGTGCCCCGCCGGGCCAGGACGGCCGAAATCATCCCGGAAATCTTAGGAGTCAGGCATGCGGTACAAGATGTGGATGCTGATGCTGGGCGCAGCCCTCGCAGCGGCAGGATGCGCGACCTCGAGCCAGCTGGAGCAAAACCAGGAGGAAGCGCGCGAAGAACCCGAATACGTGACCGGCAGTTCGATCCCGCGTCGCGGCAGCGGCGACGTGCGCAAGGCTGAGGCGCAGGACGTCATCGACAAGGCGCGGCAAGCACGCAGCGTCACCACCAAGGGCCCGGGCGGCTGAGTTTGTCGCAGCCGCCGCTCAAGGCGCTTCGTTCAGGGCCGGCTGTTGCAATTGCGCGCCGGCCCCCATCTACCGGACTATCGCCCAACCCAACGGATAGTCCTTCCATGCAGCAATTCGACGGCACCACCATCGTCTCGGTGCGGCGCGGCGACTCGGTCGCGCTCGGCGGCGACGGCCAGGTCACGCTCGGCAACGTAGTGATCAAGGCCACCGCGCGCAAGGTGCGCAAGCTCTACCACGACCGTGTGCTGGTCGGCTTCGCCGGCGGCACCGCCGACGCCTTCACCCTGTTCGAACGCTTCGAGGCCAAGCTCGAGAAGCACCAGGGCCACCTGTTGCGCAGCGCGGTCGAGCTGGCCAAGGACTGGCGCACCGACCGCATGCTGCGCCGGCTCGAGGCGATGCTGATCGTGGCCGACAAGAGCGCCACCCTGGTCATCACCGGCAACGGCGACGTGCTCGAGCCCGAGCAGGGCATCGCCGCGATCGGCTCCGGCGGCGCCTTCGCCCAAGCCGCCGCCAAGGCGCTGTTCGAGAACACCGAACTGCCGGCCGACGTAGTGGTCAAGAAGGCGCTCGAGATCGCCGGCGAGATCTGCATCTATACCAATCACAATCATGTGATCGAAAGGCTGTGAGGCGTGAAGTGTGAGGAGTGAGGGGTAACCCCATCCCCACCCCAGCCCTCCCCTTGAAGGGGAGGGGGTGTGCAGCGACGGAAACGACGATCGCCGAGCATGGATACGGCGCTGCCCCGCTCCTCCCCTTCAAGGGGGAGGCTGGGAGGGGGATGGGGTTACACCTCACTCCTCACCCCTCCCTCCTCACCGAACACGCCATGACCACCGAAATGACCCCCAGGAAATCGTCCACGAACTCGACAAGCACATCGTCGGCCAGGATCGCGCCAAGCGCGCGGTGGCCGTCGCGCTGCGCAACCGCTGGCGGCGCCAGCAGGTGGCCGAGCCGCTGCGGCACGAGATCACGCCGAAGAACATCCTGATGATCGGCCCGACCGGCGTCGGCAAGACCGAGATCGCCCGCCGGCTGGCGCGGCTGTCCAACGCGCCCTTCATCAAGGTCGAGGCGACCAAGTTCACCGAGGTCGGCTACGTCGGCCGCGACGTCGACAGCATCGTGCGCGACCTGGTCGAGATGGCGCTCAAGCAGACCCGCGACCTGGCGGTGAAGCGCGTGCGCACGCTGGCCGAGGACGCCGCCGAGGAACGCGTGCTCGACGCGCTGCTGCCGCCCTCGCCGCGCCCCTTCGGCACGGTGGAGCCGGCCGCGCCCGAGCACGGCGAGACGCGGCAGAAATTCCGCAAGATGCTGCGCGAGGGCAAGTTCGACGACAAGGAGATCGAGATCGAGGTGGCCGACGGCCAGCCGAGCGCCGAGATCTTCGCGCCGCCCGGCATGGAGGAGCTGACCAGCCAGATCCAGAGCATGTTCCAGGGCATGCAGCAGCAGAAGCGCAAGCACAAGAAGCTCAAGGTGGCCGAGGCGATGAAGCTGCTGGTCGAGGAGGAGGCCGGCCGGCTGGTGAACCAGGACGACCTCAAGGCCGAGGCGCTGGCGGCGGTCGAGCAGAACGGCATCGTCTTCATCGACGAGATCGACAAGGTCACCAGCCGGGCCGAGGGCAGCGGCGCCGAGGTGTCGCGCCAGGGCGTGCAGCGCGACCTGCTGCCGCTGGTCGAGGGCACCACGGTGTCGACCAAGTACGGCATGGTGAAGACCGACCACATCCTGTTCATCGCCTCGGGCGCCTTCCACCTGGCCAAGCCGAGCGACCTGATCCCCGAGCTGCAGGGCCGCTTCCCGATCCGGGTCGAGCTCGATTCGCTGTCGGTGGCCGATTTCGAGCAGATCCTGACCGGCACCGACGCCTGCTTGACGCGCCAGTACCAGGCGCTGCTGGCGACCGAGGGCGTCGAGCTCGAATTCGCCGCCGACGGCATCCGCCGGCTGGCCGAGGTGGCCCACCAGGTCAACGAAAAAACCGAGAACATCGGCGCGCGGCGGCTCTATACCGTGATGGAACGGCTGCTCGAAGACGTCGCCTACGACGCCCGCGCCGGCCGCGTCGCCATCGACGCCGCCTTCGTCGACGGCCGGCTCGGCGCGCTGGCGCAATCGGAGGATCTGGCCCGCTACGTGCTGTAGCAGCCGGTCGGCTCGACCGCCGGCAAGGCGGGCAGCCCGTCGCGCAGCAGCACGGCGAAGTCGTCGGCCGGCAGCGGCCGGCTGAAGTAATAGCCCTGGATCAGCTCGCAGCCCTGTTCGCGCAGGAAGTCGAGCTGCTCGCGCGTCTCCACGCCCTCGGCCACCACCTCCATGCCCATCCGGTGCGCCAGCCCGATCACCGCGCCCGCCAGCATGGCGGCGCCGGGCCGCTGCACCAGTTCGCGCACGAAGGTCTGGTCGATCTTCAACACGTCCATCGGGAAGCGCATCAGGTAGGACAGGCTGGAGTAGCCGGTGCCGAAATCGTCGAGCGCCAGCCGCAGCCCGGCCGCCTTCAGCGCGCGCAGCGTCGCGGCCGCCGCCTCCGGCCGTTCCATCAGCACGCTCTCGGTCAGCTCCAGCTCGATCTGGTCGGCCGTGACGCCATGGCGCGCCAGGGCCTCGGCGACCACCGTCTCCACCTCGCCGGACATGAACTGGCGAGCCGACACGTTGACCGCCACCGGCACGACCGGCAGCCCCTGCGCACGCCAGCCGGACAGGTCGGCGCAGGCGCGGTCGATCACCCAGCGGCCGATCTCGCCGATCAGCCCGCATTGCTCGGCCAGCGGGATGAAGGTCGCCGGCGGAACCGCGCCGCCTTCGTGCGGCAGCCAGCGCAGCAGGGCTTCGGCACCCGCGATGCGGCCGCTGCCGGCCTCGACCTTGGGCTGGTAGTAAAGCTGGAATTCCCCGCGCTCCAGCGCGTGGCGCATGGCCGCCTCCAGCGCCAGCCGGGCCTGCGCCTCGGCATTCATCTCACCGGTGTAGAAGCAGAACTGGTTGCGGCCCTGCGCCTTGGCCCGGTACATGGCGGTGTCGGCATTGCGCAGCAGCTCGCCGTCCTCGCAGCCGTCCTCCGGGTAGATGCTGATGCCGATGCTGCCGGTGGCGTAGACCTCGTGGCGGCCGTCCAGGAGGAAGGGCGCGGTCAGCGCCGCCAGCAGGTCGCGCGCCACCACGGCCGCCCGCTCGGGCTGCTCCAGCCCTTCCAGCAGCACCAGGAATTCGTCGCCGCCGAGCCGGCCGAACAGATCCTCTTCGCGCAGCCGGGCCCGCAGCCGGGCCGCCACCCCCAGCAGCAGCTCGTCGCCGGCGTGGTGGCCCAGGCTGTCGTTGATATTCTTGAAATGGTCGAGATCGAGATAGAGCACCGCCAGCCGGCTGCCGTGGCGCTGGCAGCGCTGCAGCGCGCCTTGCAGCCGCAGGTTGACCTGCCGCCGATTGGGCAGGTCGGTCAGCGGATCGTACTCGGCCAGTCGGGCCAGCTCGGCCTCGCTGCGCTTGAGCCGGCTGATGTCGGTGAATACGCCGACGTAGTGGGCGGCCTGGCCGTCGGCATCGCGGACGGCGTTGATGCTGAGCCATTCGGGAAGATCTCGCCGTTCTTGCGGCGGTTCCAGATCTCGCCCTGCCAGCTGCCGGTGGCGATCAGCGTCTGCCACATCGCCGCGTAGTCGGCCTCGGTCTGCCGGCCGGAATGCAGCACCCGCGCGGTCTGGCCGCGTATTTCGTCCTCGCGGTAGCCGGTGATGACGCTGAAGGCCTGGTTGACGTGCAGGATGCGGCCACGCGCATCGGTCACCATCACGCCGTCCTGGGTACTGCTCACCACCATCGCCGCCTGCGCCAGCTGGGCCTCGGCCTCTTTGCGTTCGGTGATGTCGCGGGTGATGGCATAGATGCCGCGGACCGTGCCGTCCGGGTCGCACAGCGGCCCCTTGGTGGTCATGTAGGTGCGCACGCCGGCCGGCGTCGACACGGCCTCCTCGTAGGTGCGCGACTGGCCGGACGCCATGACGGCGCGGTCGTCGGCCACGAAGGCGGCCGCATACTCGGGCGGGAACAGCTCCTCGTCGAGGTGGCCGACGATCTGCGACTCGCCGAGGCCCAGCGCCCGGCAGGTGGCGGCGTTGGCCAGGATGTAGCGGCCCTCGCGGTCCTTGGCGAAGATGGCGTCGCTGGAGGCGGCGGCGATGGCGTCGATCAGCTGCAGCGTGCGCAGTCGTTCGGCCTGCGCCTGCCGCAGCAAGGCGGCCTGGGCCAGGCCGCGGCGCTGGTAGAGATAGGCGGCGGCAGCCCCGGCCAGCAGCAGCACCAGCAGGTAGCTGCCGACCAGCCGGCCGATGTCGCGTTCGCTGCCGGCGAACAGCTCGCTGCGGTCCATCTTGGCCAGCAGGAACCAGTGGGTGCCCGGTACCTGCTGCGCCACGCCGACCGAGGGCCGGCCACGGTAGTCGATGCCCTCGACCGGCTCGCCGAGCGCGATCTCGCCCCGCAGCGCCCGCGCCGACAGCAGCTCCGGCGCCGCAAGCGACAGGGTGAAGCCGGCGCCCGCATCGGCCCGCCGGTAGCGGACCGGGTTGAGCACCAGCACCTGGTCGCCGGCGCGGCGGAACAACAGCACCTCGGCGCTGGTGCTCGGCAACGGCCAGTCGCCGAAGTGGGCGAACAGCGAATCGGCCGGGTCGAAGCGGACCACCGCGAACACCGGCGGGCCGCCGGCTGCCGGCGTCAGCGCCACCGCGAAATCGATGTGCCAGCGCTGCGCATGCTTGAACAGGCCCGAATGCGGCATCCCGCCGCTGCCGGCCTGCCGCAGCAGGTCGCGCCAGCCGGCATCGGCCGGCGGCTCGTCGCCGGCCTGGCCGGCCAGCACGCGGCCGTCCGCGTCCACCAGCCAGATCCCTTTGGCGCCGAAGGTCCGGCCCAGCGCCTGCAGCCGCGCCGACACGGCCGCCGCCGGCCCGCCGGGCCAGCCATGCGGCAGGTCGATGCTGTCGCGCAGGCTGGCCGTCTCGCGCGCGCGCACCGCCAGCCAGTCGGCCACCTCCTGCCGCTTGAGCCGCGAGACCGCGCGCAGATCGGCCATGCTGGCGGCCTGGCGGCTGGCCCGGGCTTCGCGCACCTGGTTCGCGCCGACCGCCACGATGGCCAGCGCCAGCGCGACGAAGAGCGCCAGCAGCGGCCAGGGGCTGCCGGCCGGGACGGGGCGCGGCGGCGGCGCATGGCGCAGCAGGCCGTAGATCAGCACGGTGGTGAGGGCGACGAAGCACAGCCCCTTGTAGCGGCCGATCCGGGCGAAGGTCTCCAGGTCGGCGACCAGCGCCATCAGCAACTGGTCGGAAAACAGGATCCAGCCGATGCCGAGCAGCAGATAGCAGGCTGCCACCCGGATCGCCCGCAGATCGGTTGCCATGCGTCCTTCTCCCCGCCGGGCCGGCCGCGACCATCGCGGCCGCCCCCCGACGCTGCCAGTGTAGGCAATGATGCGGCGCGCGAGGACTGGGATCGCTACGAGTAGGCCGTACCGGGGCGGCGCCGAGGGGCGCCGCGCGGCGGGTTCAGTCCGCCGGATAGGCGTGCAGCGCCATGTGCCGCTCGGCCAGCACGGCATAGCTCGCCGCGAGCGGCAGGTTGGCGCACATCAGCAGCAGCACCGCCAATGCCGGCTTCTGCCAGCGCCGGCCGGCGGCGGCGTGCAGCAGCCGCACCCGCCACAGCAGCCGCAGTCCGAGCGCGAACAGGACCAGGCCGCCCCAGGCCACGGCGAGGCCGGCCAGCACCCATGCATCGTCCAGGCCCGGCCACCACAGCGCCATCACCGCGCTGCCGGCCGCCATCGGCAGCAGGGCGCAGGCGGCGGCGGCCCGCAGCCGGCCGCGCATCAGGCCGGCATAGTGCCCGCTCTGGCGCAGGAGCCAGGCGTCGAGCCCGCGCGCGCCGCAGTAGCCCAGCAGCAGCGGCAGCCCGAGGCCGAAGCCGAGCAGGCCGGCGGAGAACAGGAGGAAGCTCATGCGCGCTCCTCGGCCTGCGGCCGGGCCACCGCGTACCAGTCGAGCTTGCGCGTCAGCATCATCACCGCGGTCAGCACGCCGAACAGCAGCAGCGAACCGAGCAGCAGCGCATGGTCTTCCGAGCGCAGCAGCAGGTAGAGCAGTCCGTACAGCGCCGCCAGCAGCGCGGCGAAGCCGAGGCCGCGCCAGTGGCCGCCGAGCGCATGGCCGGCGTAGATGCCGTTCTGCAGTACGCAGGCGCCGGCCGCCAGCGCGTAGGCCGGGGCGAAGGCCCATTGCTCGGCGAAGGACAGCAGCAGCAGGAAGAACACCGCCAGCGACAGGCCGACCAGGCCGTACTGCACCGGGTGGATCGCGACGCGCTTGAGCACTTCGGTGAGGAAGAAGGCGCAGAAGGTGAGGAAGACGAACAGGAAGCCGTACTTCACCGCGCGGTCGGTCTGCAGGTAGACGTCGACCGGCTCGATCAGCCGCACGCCGAGCGCGGCGGCGCGGAAGCCGTCGCATTCGCCGGCCTGGCAGCGGCCGAACAGCTCGTTCAGGTTGGTCGAAAACCAGCTGGTGCGCCAGCCGGCGACGAAGCCCTTGGCGTCGACCTGGCGGCGGTCGGGCAGGAAGCGGCCGTCGAAGCTCGGGTGCTGCCAGTCCGACCTCAGGCCGACCTCGCTGTCGCGGCCGAGCGGGATCAGACCGAAGCCGTCCATGCCCTCGAGCGCCAGCTCGAAGCTGAACGGCACGCTGGCGGCCTGGCCGTCGTAGGCCGGCAGCGGCGCATGGATGCCGTCGCCGAGCGGCTTGAGCCGCGCGCCGGGCTCGAAGGCGGCGGTCTGCGCCCCCCAGCTGGTGCGCGGGCTCTGCTTGATGCCGCGCACGTCGGCGATGCCGACGCTGAGGTAGGGCTGGCCCCAGCGCACGTCTGCGTCGGCCGGCAGGCCGGCGCGCGCCGGCAGCACGAAGCTGCCACCGACGGTGAGATCGGCGCGGTAGACCTGGGTACGGTAGATGCCGCGCTGGCGCGTCTGCGTGCTCAGCTTGCCGCCGACGGCCAGCTTGTCGGGCAGCAGGCGCACCTGCTCGTCGCGCCAGACCTCGCGCAGCTCGCCGCCCTGCTCGGTGCGCTCCAGGTAGCGGCGCTTGTAGGGCAGCACCCAGACCGGCCCGGCCAGAGTCTGGCTGCCGGCGACGCCGTCGGCGATCGAGGCGATGGCCTGGCGGCGGTAGTTCTGCCGCTCGCCGACCAGGCCGTCGACCATGGCCAGCGGGATCAGCAGCAGCAGGGCCAGCACGCCGATGGCGACCAGCTTCCACATCAACGACTTGAACATGACACTCCCCTTGATGAATGTGACCGCCGGAGTGTGGCCAAGCCGTATGCGGGTTTGATGCGCCGAAAATGAAGCCGTGTGAAGTCGCCGGTATTTGTTGCCAGCGGCACGGCTTGCCGGCGCGGCCAATGTGGCCTAGAAACATAGCTTTCCGGCATACGACCGAATATCGATCGGCAGCCGATCGTCATAGATATAAGAACGGCAACGCGGCTGCCCATGGCCGCGTCAACGCCGGCAATCCCGTCAACGGGATGGAGCGAGGACACGTGGAACGATCCCTGCCCGCCAACGGGCACGCGCCGTACCGCCGCGGCACGGCCATCGCCCGCCTGCTGGCCGGCGCCGGCCTGGCCTCGCTGCTGGCCTGGCCGGCGGCCGCCTCGACGCCCGGCGGCAATCCCCAGCGGCTCGAAGACCTGCCGCGCGACAAGTACGGCGAGCTGGTCCGGCAGGGCTACCGCATCTTCACCGACACCCCCAACCAGGCCCGCCGCTACAGCGGCAATGCGCTGTCGTGCGGCAGCTGCCACCTGGACGCCGGCCGCCGCGCCGGCGCCGCGCCGATGTGGGCGGCCTGGGGCATGTATCCGGCCTACCTGGCCAAGAGCGACCGCGTCGCCGGCTTCGACGAACGCATCCAGCAGTGCTTCCGCTTCAGCCTCAACGGCTTTCCGCCGCCGGCCGACAGCCAGGAGGTGAAGGCGCTGATGGCCTATGCCCACTGGCTGTCGCGCGGCGTGCCGGTCGGCCAGTCGCTGCCCGGCCGCGGCTTCCCCACCGTGCCGCGGACCGGCGCCGATCCCGATCCGCAGCGCGGCAAGGTGCTCTACGCCCAGCGCTGCGCCAGCTGCCACGGCCGCGACGGCGAAGGCCAGGCCGGTTTCCCGCCGCTGTGGGGCGCGCGCAGCTTCAACAAGGGCGCCGGGCTCAACCGGATCGACCTGATGGCCGGCTTCCTCAAGGCCAACATGCCCTATGGCCGGCCTGATCTCGACGACCAGTCGGCGCTCGACCTGGCGGCCTGGATCACCTTGCAGGAGCGCTGGCCCGATCCGCGCAAGGGCCTCCTGCGCGGCCTGCTGGAGAACTAGGGGTGCCGACCGGGAGCCTCCGCCGCCTCGCCGTCGCCGCGCCCATGCCGGCCTTGCGCCGCCCGGCGCCGGCCGAACAGGCCGCCGGGCCGGGCGACGCCGGGCCGGCCACGCCCCCGGCCGCCGGGCCGAAGGAGCCGAGGCCGGCCGGGCGCGCCGACCTGGCCGCCGGCTGGCTGTCGGCGGTCACCATGCTGCCGCAGGCCGTGGCGCTGGCCACGCTGGCCGGCCTGCCGCCCGAGATGGGCATCTACGCCTCGGTGCTGCCGGTGGCGATCGCCGCACTGGCCGGCCGCGCCCGGCTGCTGCTGTCCGGGCCCAATACCGCGGTATCCCTCCTGATCGCCGCCACGCTGGCGCCGCTGGCCACCCCGCAGGGCAGCGACTACATCGGCCTGGCGCTCGGGCTGACCCTGCTGGCCGGGCTGTGCCAGCTGGTCCTGGCGCTGACCGGCCTGGCCGGCCTGCTGCGCGCGATCCCCGATTTCGTCGCCCAGGGCGTCACCCTCGGCGTCGGCGCCATCCTCATGGTGTCGCAGCTGCCGACGGCGCTGGGCCTCCTGCCGGTCGCCGGCATGGAGCCCTGGCTGCCGGCGTGGTACGCGCTGGCCGGCTGGCCGCGCAGCAATCCCTACGCGCTGGCCGTGGTGGCCACGGCGATCGGCTGCGGGCTCTGGGCGCAGCGCCGCGGCGGCCGGCTCCATCCGCTGCTCGCCGCCCTGCTGGCCGGCACCGCAGCCGGCCTGCTGCTCGATTTCGTCTTCGGCGCCGCCACCTGCGGCCTGGAGCGGGTCGGCCACCTGGCCCTGCTGCCCTTGCCGTTCGGCCTGCCGGCGCTGGACTGGGGCGAGACCTACGTGCTCAAGCAGCTGCTGATCGGCGCGCTGTCCATCGCCGTGGTCGGCGGGCTGCAGACCACGGTGATCGCCCGCACCCTGGCCGGCCCGGCCGGCGGCCGCGACGATCCCTGCGGCGAGCTGCGGGCGCAGGGGCTGGGCAACCTGGCGGCGGCCTGCTGCGGCGGCTTCGCTGGCTCGGGTTCGTTCAACCGCACGGCCGCCCATGTCGCCGCCGGCGCCCGCACGCCGCTGGCCGCGGTCTGGTCGAGCGTGTTCCTGCTGCTGCTGGCCGTGCTGGCCGGCGGCGCGATCGCCTACATCCCGACCGGCGCCATGGCGGCCACCCTGCTGCTGGTCGGCTGGGGCCTGGCGCGCGGAGCCTGGCGAGCCGCCTGGCGGATGCCGCGCGCGGCGACCTGGGCCACGCTGGCGGTCGGCGCCTGCGCATTGTTTTCGGGCATCGTGCCGGCCATCGGCTGGGGCTGCGCGGCCGGCATTTTCTGCATGATACGCAACAGTAAATAAGCGATTGCCTAATGTGTGAATTCACGCTTGACACCGGCATGTAACACGGCAATTATCTCATCCATAATAAATAGCCGGCTGCATTCAATAACATCGAATCAGTCCGGGCGGTACGCGGTCACTTCCTGCATCATCTAAGAATGCAGCGCATGCGGTACGTACAAAGAATATTTTCCAAGGAGGAGCAAGTGGATCATCGCCACTTGGCGCGGGGCTTATTCGCGTCCATGCATTCAGATATCTCGCATTCGATTGTACGCTCGTTCAGGAATGCGTTTCTTTATATCCAGTCCCAATACCGTCCGATCGCCCGCGCGCTGCCGGGACTGATCCGCGCCACCCTCGCGCTGGCGCTGCTGGCCGCCGCCCAGCCGGCCCGCGCCGAAGCCGAGAGCGCGGCGCCGACCCTCACCGTCTACCACATCAGCGAAGGCGTCGAGCAGGCCTCGCGGGCCTTGCGCTTCGTCGCCAACCACCTGTCGGGCGACCCGTCGGCCCGCATCGTGCTGGTCGGGCACGGCCCCGGCGTCGACTTTCTGCTGGCCGACGCGGCCGACCGCAACGGCACCCAGTTCGCCCCCGGCATCCGCGAGCTGATCGCCCGCGGCGTCGAGTTCGAGGCCTGCAACAACACCCTGCTGTCCCGCCATATCGATCGATCGGCCCTGATCCCCGGGGTCAAGGTCGTGCCGTCCGGCGTGGTCGAACTGTCGCGGCTGCAGGCCAAGGGTTATGCCTACCTGAAGCCCTGATTTCCGTTCCGGATTCATTCCGGAATCGCTTCGGACATTATTCCCGACTTCGCTGGAATTCGTTTTGCCGATTCGATCGGCGAGCGGGGCCGATTTGACTTTCAATTCGGTCACCCAGGGAATTGGATTGAATTGGACGAATGTACGACCGAATCCGTCCAATTCGATTTTGGAGCAATTTCCTTAGTCCCGGAATTCAATTCCATTGTCCTAACAAACTTGAACGATTCGGATCGATCGAATGATTCGTGCTGCCTCGCGCGCCATTGCGGTGCTCAATATCAGCGGACGCATTTCCGATGCCACCGCGCTGGCGGTCTTCCTGGCCGTGCAGCGGGTCGAATGGGACAAGCGCCGCATCGGCGGGCTGATCCTGCGCATCTGCAGCGAAGGCGGCTCGCTGGCCGCGGCCCAGTCGATCGGCGACACCCTGGCGCTGCTGCGGCGCGAGACCGACATCCCGGTCGCGGCCGTGATCGAGGACATGGCGCTGTCGGCCGGCTTCTACCTGGCTCTGGCCGCCGACGTAGTGGTGGCGGCGCCGGCGGCCAACGTCGGCTGCGTCGGCGCCATCATCGGCAGCTACGACCTCGAAGGCCTCGAGCAGCGGCTCGGCATCCGCCACCACGTGGTCAAGAGCGGGCCGATGAAGGACCAGCCGAGCCTGCACCATGCGCCCGACGCGGCGGCCGGCGCCGCGCTGCAGGGCCTGGTCGACGACATCCACGCCCAGTTCGTCGAATGGATCGTGGCGCGGCGCAAGCTGGCGCGGCTGCCCGAGCAGGTGGCCGACGGCCGCTCGCTGTCGGGCCGGCAGGCCCATGCGCTGGGCCTGATCGACCTCACCGGCGGGATGGCCGGCGCGGTCGCCCACCTGGCCGAGACGGCCGGACTCGGCCAGGCCGAGCTGATCGTCATCGAGACCGAATCGCGCAGCGCTTCGCCGCTGGCCAAGCTGGCCGAGATGCTGCCGCTGGGCCAGCTGGTCAGCCGGCTGCTGAAGCTGTAGGCGGAACCCGGCCATGCGCATCGTCCGCTTCCTCGCCGCCGCCTCGCCGCTCGCCCTCGCCGGCGCGGCGCTGGCCGGCATGCTGGGCGGCGCCGCGCTCGCCGGCGCCATCGGCATGATCGACCGGCTGCTCGCCGACGGCGGCTGGCGCAGCCTCGGCCAGGGGCCGCAGGGGCTGGCCTACCTGGCCGGCGCACTGGCGGTCGGCGGGCTCACCTACCTGTCGGGCAGCCTGGTGGCGGGGCTGATGCAGCGCCGGCTGGCCGGGCTGCGGCAGCAGCTGTGCGAGCGCATCCTGGCCACCGAGCTGGTGCGGCTGGAAAAGCTGGGCGGGGCGGCGCTGCTGACCCTGCTGTCGGACGACCTGAACCGGCTGGCCCAGGGCGCCGCCGCACTGCCG